>CAZLYM010000006.1:7469-19959 GCA_964563475.1 uncultured Pirellulaceae bacterium | reverse complement strand
CGTCCAGCGGAGCGAGCGAACGGCCTTTCGCGCGGCTAGGTTTCCCGCCGACAATCCTCGCAGTACCAGCGGCATATCATTCGTCGCTGCGAACACCTGTGCGGCGACGGCAAGACGCTCAGGCAACACCGGATCGGCCTCCGCCTGATCAGAGCTGGCCGGTGCAATGACTTTCTCTCGTTCCTGCATCTGGCCGAGGGACTTAAGCGTCAGAAGTTTCTCGGATGAGGGATTAAAACGTGGCCCGACATCGATTGGCACACCGGCAATCACTGCCGCTTGCAAATCGTGAAGGAAATTTTGCCGACCCGTTAAATTCATCAATGGCTGATCCAGTTAATCTCTCGCCCTTGAAAGATGCTATCATACGATTTGCAGATGCGAAACCTGATTGGCTTCGACAGTGCGCTTGCTTCTGCGGGCGTTTCCCTTAGGTCGCCTGCTAAAACCGAATCCCGCAAAAAATGTGGATCGATTTGTAGATTTAATGTTGTTACGCCAGTTTCAGATTGTGTTTTATTATCCAGAGAGACAGAAAATGATCTTACGTTGGCAAAGTGTTCTTGTGCTGATTTTGTTGTCGATTTCAGCGCACGTAGACGCCGATCAACCCGATCCGATTCGCTTGTGGAATGGGGCCGCACCAGAATCTTTGGGCGACGGCAAAAATGATCAACCCACGATTCAGAGGTTTTCGCCAGCAGAAGAAGACCAAACGGGGACGGCAATCGTCATCCTTCCCGGCGGAGCCTACGGCCACTTGGCGATGGGTCACGAAGGCCGACAGATTGCTGAATGGTTGAACGAATCCGGCGTTCATGCGTTCATTTGCGACTACCGACACCGCGGCAAAGGCTATGGTCATCCCGCACCGATGCTTGACGCTCAGCGCGCGATTCGAACAATCCGAGCCAACGCCAAGCAGTTTGGAATTGACCCGAGCAAAATAGGAGTGATTGGTTTCTCAGCCGGTGGACATTTAGCGTCGACGATATGCACTCACTATGATGCGGGCGATACTGACTCGGATGACATCATTGAACAACAATCCAGTCGGCCTGACTTCGCGATTCTATGTTACCCCGTGATTTCGATGGGAACGTCCTTTACGCATAAGGGATCGCAGCGAAACTTGTTCGGGAAAAATGCGGCAAAGAAAACTCTCCAGAAGTTTTCGAACCATCAACACGTCACCGAAAACACTCCGCCCACTTTTTTGTGGCACTGCTCGGATGACAAAGTCGCTCGCCCCAAAAACAGTATCGTTTACTTTCAAGCCCTGTTGGCTGCAGGCGTACCGGCCGAGATTCATGTTTATGAAAAGGGAGGGCACGGCATCGGGCTGGCTACCGAAAAACCAGGTGTTCAGAATTGGGGAGCCGTGTGCGTGGATTGGATGGCACGGCGGAAACTGCTGGACCCAAAATAGCCGGAAGAAGCTGTGCGATCGATTCGTGCAGTTACGGACAAACCAGATTTAGGGTCGACGGGACTTTCTTCTTATTCGTGTGCCGTTGGGCTCTTGAGTGCCTTGCTTCACGCCAACAACCCAAAGTGCAACCGTAGCGGACAGGCATGCTCATGCGATCATTGAGTCAATGGTCAAAGACTGGGTGAGCATGATTCGATTGTGAATTTTCAAACAGATCACTAGAGTTCGCGTGAGCATGGCAACCCCAGTTCCCTTCAAAGCGATTGAGGCGGCGATTGCACGGCCTAGTTGGTAAAATGTCGTGACATAAAAAAACACCGGCCCGTTTTTCAACGGGCCGGTGTCATTGTTTGTCGTTGGTTTCAACGAGTGAACCGACGCTCACCGTCTTGCAAGCAAAACGGTCATTTAACTACGTCAATGATCAAATGACGCGAACGTTGTCGGCGCGAGGACCTTTTGGACCTTGCCCTACGTTGAACGATACTTTTTGTCCTTCACGCAACTCGTCAAAGGAGCAACCTTCGACAGCTGAGCTGTGAAAAAACATATCTTTGTCAGACCCATCTTCGATGAATCCAAATCCCTTGTCGGTAACTCGTTTGATGATACCTTCAGCCATGTCTCTAATCCAATTCTCTGAAAACTGAGCAAATGTTTGACTTACGTCTTGATCCGCTCTAACGCAAAACTTCTGTTGCAAACTTACAGCAACAGTAAAACATTCGAACGAGTCAATCTCGTTCGACTCAACAATGTAGCAGAATCCCAGCCAAGTCAAAGCGAAATTTTGATAAAACAATTAACTTGTTGCTCGCCGCCCGTTCGGCAGAGCCAATCAATAAGCAAAACACGACCTAAAACCACGCACGCCAGATTTCGTGATAAAGGCGACATGGCCCCTCTTATTAAGGGAGGTCACTGAGGTGCTGGTTTAGGGAAACAACAAAAGCACTGACAGCGGGCACCAATACTTGGGGCGGTTGCAACACCTTTACTAGTCCTCGAAATGCTCTGCGAGCTTAACAGGCAGTTTGTCTATGATACGAATCTTCATGTCTCGATACCAACATTCCGCGGCTTCGGACTGAACTTGAATTTTTCCGCGAGTCAAAGCCTTGGCCTTCTTGAACTTGCCGACCCGAGTGTTTTTCAAGTGCATAACTGGGTGCCCGTTGACCGAAAAAACGCTCTTGTCATTGAGCGTATGAATTTCGATCCGGTTCCAATCGCCCTCGATTTCATAGTTACCGAAACGCTTGGCGCCCCATTTCCTGACGCCCGGTCCAATCGTACGCCAATTTCCCTTGAACGAATGTTGAGGTGTCGTGTCGCCCTCGGTCTCAGGCGTTACCTTGACCTGACACGATGTCCCCGCTAGCGGGATAAAATCACCGCAGTCACCTTCCTGAACCTGGCACTGGAAGCAGCGCATCCAAACATTCCAGAACGCGCCGTGTTTGCCAATGCAATGGAACAGAATTCCGCTGTCACGTTTCACTTTCAGGCGAGGCGGCCATTTTTTTTCGCCCCATTTGAACTCCGTTGAAAAGTGATAATTTTCAAACTCTTCCAACGACGTCAGCCCGGCGTACATCTCGCCTGAAACATGAAGGACCGGAACGCCGTCAACCATCGCGACCGAGTAAACATTCTTTGGATCTCCAAGCCCAAACGGCTTGCCTTTTCGGCAGTCACCACTTTTCGACTTGGGGAATCCCTCGATGGTGATCGATCGATGCGGCACTCCGGTAAATACTTCCCAAAGGCTGAGCTGTTCATCGAGCAACGGTCGCCACGAATTCACTGGAACATCTGAAACTTCAGGTTGAACAGCGGAATCAGAAGGCGCTACCGATTGCGCCGCTTCCTCGCTGTCCAAACCATCCAATGCCTTGGGCTCGATTGTGGCCGATTGAACGCTGGAAGGCTCTTGGGAGTTGGCTGTTGCGAGCCAGAAGCTGGCAACAACCATCGCAATCCCGCAGAAGCCAAAGACAGCGACTCGCCTGCTCAGTTGTGATGTGAAGTCGTTGGTTTGCACATTTCCTACCTGAATGGCTTGGATTGTCATTGAGGTCTCCTCGTTGCATAGCGGGCGAGCAAAAGCAAGCTCAGTCTGTGACGCGATTCTTGTCGATTTGGTGTCATTTTTCAATTTAAGGCGTCTGTTTTCGTTCGCAACGTCATTCCGGCCACAAGATTGGCTCCCAATTACAGGTAGAGCTTAGCGAATCAAATGGCTTAAACCACCGTCAGAGGCTTTGGTGCCGCGCCAGCGTTTGAATTTGTCGCTTAGGTCTGTTCGCGGGAAGCATAGGATTGTTTATGATCTTCGTATTCTAAACCTTCACGTGGACTACTAAGTGACTTGGAAATGCGACTGTTTGAAGGAACTGAGCTCGACGTCCCGCCTATTTGCGACCGATGTCAAGCACTTGAAGCCGATTGCCAGTGTCCTCCGCCGGCTCACGAGTTCCTGCCAAATGCGAGCCAGAGGGCCCGCCTGAGGCTGGAAAAGAGAAAACGGGGCAAGGTTGTAACCTTGGTATTGGGCCTTCAGCCTGACGAAACGGACTTGCCAAAACTGCTGACATCCCTAAAAAACACCTGCGGAGCCGGTGGAACGATTGGCGATAACGGCATTGAGATTCAGGGCGACCACCTCGTTCGAATCGCCTCCTGCCTTGCCGAAATGGGATATCGAGTCACAAAATAGCAACTCAACCTGCCCAGTCTGCGTACTTCCGCTCAAAATGCGATTCAAAACTTCGAAATAGCTTGCTCACGATGACCTCTTCCAAGAACACCGACAACGCTTCGTCGCCTCTCGATCTTGAAATCAAGGATGCGGTCGTTATTTTCAACGGCGCATGGGAAACGCTCGAAGAGGAGTTTGGCGAACAGAACCTGCGGTTCCCCAAGGAGCTGATCCTGTTGGGGGGAGCCCCTGGTGCTGGTAAGGGAACGCACACGCAGTTCATTATCAGATCGCGAGGCCTGACTTGTCCGCCGATCGTCGTCAGTGAGTTGCTAACCACTCCCGAAGCCGAACGGCTCAAAAGTAGCGGGCAAATGGTAGGCGACCGCCCCGTCGTCGAAATCATTCTGCGAGAACTACTGAAACCCGAATATGCAGACGGCGCAGTGCTGGACGGATTCCCGCGTACTCGAGTCCAAGTCGAATGCTTGAAACTGCTGGTCGCACAAATTGCCAGACTGCACAAAAAATATTCCGACACGCCATTGGCCAAACACTTTCGTCGTCCAACCGTTCACGCCATGGTGCTGTTCGCCAGCAAGATGACCAGTGTTGAACGTCAATTGCTGCGAGGCGAAAAAGTTGCCAAGCACAACGCAGAAGTGGAAGAGACCGGAATCGGCGATCCCATGGACGTGCGATCCACAGACCTCAGTCGTGAAAGTGCGACACAACGGTACCGCGTTTTCAAAGAGCTCACTTGGGACGCCCTGCAGTCGCTCAAGGAGATTTACCACTATCACTTCATCAATGCCGAAGGACCGATTCAAGAGGTCGAGGAAAACATTCTCAAGGAGCTACAGTATCAAAGCTCGCTCGAACTTGACCCCAAGACCTTTGACCGGCTTCGCATGGTGCCACTAGCCGAAGAGATCACCATTCACGCTCGCCAAGAGCTAGTCCGGCGACTCGACAGCTATGAACTTGAGCATCCCGAACTGTTCAAGCAAGTGGTTGACGTGATCCAGAAAAAGTTCATGCCGATCATTGTGCGTCACGCACTTTCGGGCAAAGCAGTTGTGAATTCAGAAAACACATTGTTTTTGGATGGACTGGCGATCTCGATGTTGATCGATGTGTTTTCCGAGCGAGGGTTCCACGCGGTGGTCGACAAGCGAATTCGGGTCGATATCGAGACGGTGAATCTGGAAAGCGGACAGATCGTCAAATGCGAAACTCCGGTATTCCGGATACAGGTGAATTTTTCAGCTTCTCAAATCCGTCGTGGATAATAAAACGACGCTCACTTTTACCAGCCCCCGATTTCAACTCAAGGTTGTGACTGATGGACTTGTTCACGATCGCATCGATCATTATTGCTCTTTCAGCGCTATTCGGGTTCATTAATGTTCGACTCCTGAAGCTGCCGAACACCATTGGCCTGATGATCATGGCCATCGTTTTCACCTTGGTAATTTTCGCCAGCACGGCGTTTACCGACCGGTTCCTGCTGGCGGCCCAACAGTTTATTGCACAAGTGGATTTTCCTGCGGTGCTGCTGGACGTAATGCTAGGCTTTTTGCTGTTCGCAGGAGCCATGCATACCAACTTCGACCAACTGAAGGTGCAGCGCTGGCCCGTCCTCGCATTCGCCACCGTCGGAATAATGACGTCCACGTTTCTGGTTGGGATCGTGACGTGGATGGCCTTCAATGCGATGGGGCTGGACGTCCGTTTCATCCACTGCCTATTGTTCGGAGCGTTAATATCGCCAACCGATCCAATCGCCGTGCTGGGCATTCTCAAGAAGGCACGCGTCCCAAAAAAACTAGAAACCAAAATCGTTGGCGAGTCATTATTTAACGATGGCGTGGGAGTCGTTGTGTTCCTAACCATTTTTAGCATCGCGACAGGTGGCAGCCATCCCGGCGGACACGACGGCCATGACACTCATGCAGCACACGCTCATCATGCCAGCGCTCAATCGGCCAATACGATTTCGCTAGTCTCTTACGATGCGGACAACGCCGACAACCCGCCAGCCAATGAAGGTCAGGATGAGCCTCAATCGGAACACACGCAAGCACTGTCGGCCAAGTCCCCAAGCCTGATGAAAACCGTTCAGGATGTGTTGACTCTCTTCGGCACCGAAGTGCTCGGTGGAATCGCACTCGGACTGGTTTTGGGCTCGCTGACCTACGTGCTGCTGCGATCAATTGACGACTATGAAATCGAAGTCATGATCACCTTGGCCTGTGTCATGGGCGGGTATTCACTAGCGGCGGCATGGCACTTGTCGGCTCCACTGGCGATCGTGGTCGCCGGTTTGATCGTCGGGAATGATACCGTTCGAGGAACCGCAATGTCCAAACAGACGGAAATCTACGTCGATAAGTTCTGGGAACTGGTCGACATCCTGCTCAATGCGATCTTGTTCGTGTTGATTGGTTTTGAACTCCTGGTCCTAGAGGTCACTTCCAGTTTCGTCTACGCTGGCTTGGCTGCAATTGTGATTGTGCTGGTGGCTCGCTACCTGTCGCTGCTTGTTCCCGTTCATTTCTTTTCGAAACGGCTCGATTTTGTTCCTCACACAGCCACCATCATGGCTTGGGGTGGACTTCGTGGCGGAATCTCGATTGCACTGGCATTGAGACTGACACCCGAAATGAATCGCGATCTGTTTCTCACCGCGACTTATGGAGTCGTGATCTTCTCAATCATCGTGCAAGGGCTAACCGTCGGTGTGCTGGCAAAGCGACTGATCGGCGTCAGCGACAAAGCCGAAGTTGACGATTCGGCGACTGCGCATTAGTCTCGCGTCGCTCCCACCGCGAAGCCGCTTTTCGCTTCTTGATATTCTCACCAACAACTTTCGTTTTCCAGATTGATCATGCCTTCCCAAAATCCTTCCGAAAACCAGCTTGCAGCCGAAAAAAAGCGATTGCTTGATGACGAAAACCGAGTTGCCAACTGGAAACGCTGGGGCCCGTATCTGTCCGAGCGTCAGTGGGGCACCGTCCGCGAAGACTATTCTGGTGACGGTGAAGCCTGGGGCTACTTCACTTACGATCAAAGTCGCAGTCGAACCTACCGTTGGGGTGAGGACGGACTGCTCGGGCTCACCGATCGCCAAGGTCGATTTTGTTTTTCCGTCGCACTCTGGAATGGCAAGGATTCGCATTTAAAGGAGCGATTGTTCGGCTTGACGGGCCCGCAAGGCAATCATGGCGAAGACGTCAAAGAAGAATACTTCTACCTCGACTCAACGCCCACGCACTCGTACATGAAAGGGTTGTACAAATATCCTCAGGCCGAATTCCCTTACCAGAAACTGGTCGACGAAAACGCTAAGCGTTCCAAGACGGAACGAGAATACGAATTAAGAGACACTGGTGTCTTTGATGAAAACCGCTACTTCGACGTTCAAATTGAATACGCGAAAGCGGGCCCCGATGATTTACTGATTCGAATCGAGATATTCAATCGCGGTCCGGAAGCGGCAACCATCGATTGCCTGCCAACTTTTTGGTATCGCAACACGTGGTCGCTAGGCCGAACGGGCGAAGGGTATTGGCCTCGACCGGAAATGCAAAAGGGTGAGCCCGGACAGATCGTGACCGAGCACGCCTCTCTTGGCCGGTCTCAATGCTTGGTCGATAAACAATCTCAGGGAGGTTTTCCGCCGCTGTTATTCACCGAGAATGAAACCAATGACCAAGCGGTATTTGGCACTCCCAACGAGCAACCCTATGTTAAAGATGCCTTCCATCGTTACGTCGTCGACAAAACCTTCGGTGCCGTTCACCCTGGCCAGACAGGCACCAAAGCCGCGGCACACTACCATGACGAAATCCCTGCCGGTGAATCGGTCGTCTACCGAGCACGCATTTGTCCAAACATGAACCGTCGACAGGGCGACCTTTCCCTTGATGACGCAAGCAATGCACATCTCGTTTGTGGGTGCGACTTCGACGCGATTTTTCAACAACGGAAAGACGAAGCGAACGAATTCTACGCGCCCGTGCTTGAGTCCATCGCGGCTCCTCAGGACAAAGCTGTCGCGAGGCAAGCGTACGCGGGACTGATGTGGACTAAGCAGTTTTACTTTTATAGCGTCAAGGAATGGCTAGAAGGCGATCCCAACGAACCCTCGCCCCCTGCGTCGCGCCATCATGGGCGGAACTCGGAGTGGATGCACCTATACAACCGTGATGTCGTTTCGATGCCCGACAAATGGGAGTACCCGTGGTACGCGTCATGGGATCTCGCATTTCACATGCTACCGGTGGCCAAAATTGACCCGAACTTTGCAAAGCAGCAGTTGCTGCTCTTTCTACGCGAGTGGTACATGCACCCCAGCGGGCAGATCCCTGCGTACGAGTTCGGATTTTCTGATGCCAATCCACCCGTTCATGCGTGGGCCGCGTTACGTGTGTACCAGATCAGCCGGGAGATCGAGGGCAAGAGCGACCAGAAGTTTCTGGCGAAGATCTTTCACAAGCTGTTGATTAACTTTACGTGGTGGATCAATCGGAAAGACGGCGACGGGAACCATATCTTTTCAGGTGGCTTCCTTGGATTGGATAACATCGGTGTTTTCGATCGTAGCGAAGACCTGCCGTGGGGAGAGCAACTTGACCAAGCTGACGCAACCGCTTGGATGGCGTTCTATTGCAGCACCATGCTGTCCATTGCCCTTGAGTTGGCTCGCGAAGATTCAAGTTACGAAGACGTGGCATCGAAGTTTTTCGAGCACTTCGTAGCCATCGCCGATGCCATGAACTCGCTGGGAGGGCAGGGCTTGTGGGACGAGGAAGACGGATTCTTTTACGATCACTTGCGCCGGCAAGACCAAACCATTCCGTTGCGAATTCGATCCATGGTCGGCCTCCTGCCCATCACGGCCGCCGGAGTGCTCGACAGTGACTTGGTTGACCAGCTTCCCGGCTTCAAAAAACGTATGCTCTGGTTTCTGAACAACAAGAAACGGTTGGCCAGTCAGATCACGTACCTAGAACAACGCGGCTCGATTCCTCGGCTGATGCTGGCGATCCCGTCGCGCGAACGACTCGTGCGAATCCTGACCTACATGTTAGATGAGGCCGAATTTCTGTCGCCCCACGGGATTCGCTCCATGTCTCGCGCTTTACTGAAAAAGCCTTTCAAACTAAACATGAACGGAAACGATTTTAAGGTAGCGTACACGTCGGGTGAATCGGACAGCGGGCTCTTTGGCGGCAATTCAAATTGGCGAGGCCCCGTCTGGTTCCCGGTGAACTTTTTGTTGATCGAGGCGTTGGAAACGTATCACCACTTCTACGGCGACACATTTACGATCGAGTATCCGACCGGTTCCGGTAACGAAATGACACTGGATCAAATCGCCAGCAATCTATGCGACCGACTGGCTGGGCTATTGCGTCAGGATCCGGCTAGCGGAAGGCCGTCCAATGGTGAAGATGAGCGCTATTTGAGCGACCCACATTATCGCGACCTCGTTCTGTTTTACGAGTACTTTGATGGCGACACCGGTCGAGGGCTTGGAGCAAGTCATCAAACGGGTTGGACGGCATTGGTCATCAACTGCTTGGAACGAGTGTCGCGTTTGCGAGCGTAGCAGCGCTGCTGGAACTTAGCCCTGTCTTGCATGGAAGTGAAAACCTGCTCGACAGCGGTCTATTTTGGCCTCGTTTAGCAGCGAATAAAATCGTCGGCTGCATAAAAAATGACTAGGAGCCGAAGGAAGTTGCTCCTAGTCATTCGATCACTCGGAAGTGGCAATGCCTAAAAGCCAATCCGGATTCGTGTGCTGCCGCCGCCAATTGAGATCCCAAGTGCCGTCCGATTGCTCTGACCGCGATTCACCTTGTACGGCTTAGTTGCATAGCCTGAACTTTTGCGACTGCCACTGTAAGGCTTGTACCTACTGCTGTAGGTGTTGAACTTTACGACCGGTTTCGGCGCTGGATAGCGATTGACTTGCGGGCGAGGCTTATAGGCCAACTTGCCGATGCTGATCAATTCATCAGACAGGTAGTGAACCTCTCGTTTGATTTGATTAAGCAAATTCCTAGCACGTCGCGGATTGACATTGATTTTGCTGTAACTGCGTGCCGCTTCGTACTCAATTTTTTCCAACAACAAATCAAGACTGCAATAAGCTTGATCAACCAGCGCGACGTCTCGTTTTAGCTGATAGAGGTTGCCTTCAAAATGAGTCACATCGTGAATGTGAATCGCAGTGTCGCGTAGCAACCGGGCATTTTGAACCATTTGTCCATAGACGGGCGTGTATCGATACCGATCCGATTCGTCCAACAGCTGTTGTGCTCGTTTCTGAACCCGGACAGCGATTCGATCGACACGGTCATAGTGGTTATTGGCCGATGCTGTTGAGGCGATGCCGAACGAAATACCAATCAGCGTAGCGGCAATCGTAAAAGGTCGTGAAAATTTGGCCAACATGCTTGTTCTCCCAATTGGGTACGAATGGTGTCGCGGCGAATGCGACTTCGAGGGGAGTCAAAAGCAGTTACTGTGCCACGAGAAGACCAAGCATGAAACCACCGGTTTTCAGCAAGAAAACACGACAATTCCCCTGAAACCCCGTCAATTAAGCGACATCAAACTGACCCGCGCGTCATCGAAATGATTACGCAAGCATGTTCCTCGGCGTGGACTGTAGTTTCCCGCAACGACTACCGCCGCTTCCAATTGCCAAGCAGTAAATAGTCGAAGTCGGCATCGTCGAGATCAAACTGAGCCAGAGCGTCGTCCACGGTCTCAGCTTCCAGCGAATCAAAATCGGTTACCGTTACTTGACGGTCGCGTAAAAACGCCGTGGCAGAATCACCAAGCGAGCTAAGCAGGTCCATCGACTCGAATTCTTCAATTACAACTTCATCAAAGCCGCCGTTCCCGCGAAAGTTAGTGTTCTCTGCGTTCACCAACTGCAGCATCTGAAGTGTTGATTGGAAAACGATTTCATCATGATTGACGGTTAGCGTTTCATTTCCAGAACTCCCCGCCAGCGTCACTTGATCTTCGCCTCGCCCACCATCAAACTGCACATCATCAAACCCAACTGCGCGATTGATCTGACCGTTGGCCAGCTCGGCAGTGACCGCGTCGTGCGTTGCGTAAACTGTGTCATTGCCCGTTGTACCGCGGATCGAGGCCGTATCGTGTCCTCCGTGGCTGGCAATCACGTTGACTCGATCAAAATCGTTTGTACGTGTCACGCCCTCCCGAGTCACAAACGTCACGTCACCAGCAACGGCAGACAAATGATCGTCGCCCGCTGTGTCTTGAATCTGAGCCACATCGTGTCCCCCCGAAGCAAACACTTGCGTATCGGTGAAGTTCCAAGCGAAGCTCAAGAAGCCATCGCCCTCAACGGTCTGATTGTTCCCTCGCAGCGCGTATAGATCGTCGCCGGCAGAATCATACAATTTCAATTGATCTAGGCCGTCATGAGAAAAAGCGTTGAATCGGCCAATGTCCTCAGCCCTTATCGTTGCGGAACTCGTTCGAAGCAATGCTTCCCGAGGAGACAATTCAAACTGGTCTCGCCCGGATGTGCCAAGCAAGTTCGCGTGGTCATTTCCACCGTTTCCAACGAACTGAACATCTGAAAAGTTATTTGCTGTGGCTCTTAATGAGTCATTAACAATTAGGTTGCGAAAATCGCGTGAGACAAATCGGTCCGCACCGTGGCTTCCAATGATCACAACCGAATCGTGTCCCCCTGTCGAGTTCGAGAAAACGTCATCAAATCCATGACCTGTGGCAACAAAGTCTCCAATGGTGATCGAGGCCGTCACTTCTGCGGCGTTGAACTCAACGTGATCGTTTCCAGCGGAGTCCAGCAACGTCAGTAGTTTCTCACCACCGCCATGAGTCACATCAACCGACGCAAACTGTGTGGCACCAAAACGAAGCGTACCGTTCGATGTGACGTGCAGTGAACCTTCAGAAACGATCACCGACTCGTCTGCCTGGCCTAGGGTCACCGAAAGCTGATCATCGCCTCCGCCACCTTGGATTTGGATTCGATCGAAACGACTGGAATTAAACTGTCGATTCGTACCATTGACCGACACAACCGTTGTGAACGAATTGGAAACATCCACGGATACCGTATCATCTCCGGCAGTTCCATTGACCACCAAGACGCGATCACGGATGGTCCAACCATCAAAAACTGCTCGCGGCTGGCTGGCTGGCGGCTGAGCCGGTGTTTGGTTCGGTGGCTGACTTGGCTGAGGCGAAGCGTCTGGCACCGCTGCGGCGGGTGGTGTTTGAGCCGGCGCCTGAGGTGTTTCAGGAGTCGCTGGAGTCTGTTCCGCTGGAGTTTC
>CAZLYM010000006.1:0-7369 GCA_964563475.1 uncultured Pirellulaceae bacterium | reverse complement strand
GCTTCTAAGTTGATCTGCGAGAAATTCTGCCCTGTCACCGAATCAAAAATCTGATTGGCCGTATCCCGGAATTGCTGATACAGCAAATCTTGATTGACCTCGGTCACGCCAATCGACTCAAACGCTTGCCGCAACAACGCTGATGCGCCGGCGACATACGGAGCCGCCTGGCTGGTTCCTGATGCACCCAAAAATGAATTGTTCCCAGTGCTGCCAAACAGAAACGACGGCACCGTACTCCGAATCGACTCACCCGGAGCAACGAGCACCCGGTCATTACGTTGACTGAAGTCACTAATGGTTCCGTCACTGCCGTGGCTGGCGACAGGGACCACGCTCGGACTGACCGCCGGATAACTAAGGCCTGGCGCGTTGAATTCTTGGAAAGCGTTTCCGGCGGCGACTGAGATAAAAATCCCGTCAGCTTCCAATTGAGCAAACTCGTCCTCAAGCGTAGCGAAATTAGGCGTGTTGTCCGCGTTGAAGTTCGTCCCCAGAGACAAGTTCACGGTTGTAATCGGGTTCTCGAAACTGTTCCGGTTCTCGTGAACCCACTGCAACGCCTGCTCGACCCAATCTAGGTTGCCACGTCCTTGGTCATCAAAGACTCGTAGTGCAACCAAGTCTGCACCCGAACTGACGCCCTGATACCGGCTGTCTTGGCTACCAATAATCCCAGCCACATGAGTACCATGAAATCCACCAGGAGCATCGTCATATGGGTTCGCATCGTTTTCGGCAAAGTCATAGCCACCGACGACTTGGCTGCCGGCACCAAACCCATTCCCGAAGGCTGCATGGTCATACGCAATTCCAGAGTCGATCACCGCAATCGTTTGACCACTTCCGTCAAAACCAAATTGTGCGCCGATCGCGGCGGCTTCGGAGACCGGATTGTTGGTCAGTTGAGCCACTTGCGTGATCGATTCGACGGTCGGCTCAGTGATCAGGCTAGCGGCTGATTGCACTGACTGGGGGTCGATAGCCACGTCTTGATTCAGGGGCAGTTCGACTGCTGGAAACTCGCTGGGAGCGATCGGAGCAACGAATTCAGCCGCCACTTCGGCGGTCATTGGCTCCCGCGTCAACGCCAGATCAATGGGAGGCAACAATGACCCGACGGGGTCTGCCGTCATCATTAACCGCTTCTCAAACTGTTCAAATCGCGCCAATCGCTGCTGCGATCGTCTTCGTTGATTTGACATGGATCTGTTCTCTTTGCGCGCCGACCGAAGGGAGCCAGTCCACGACACGCGTTGCGGACGAGCCAGACCATCAATGGTTGAAAAACGCCAGATCCTTCGGGCGCAGAGAGCTTGCCAAGCAAATGGTGTTATCGAGCCAGCAGTCGCTGACAGCATGGGCGGCGAGGCAAACCATGCTGTCAGCAAAACGCTGTAACTTCCGTTCCATTTGGTTGGCCGAGAACTGTACGTCTGAACTTAGAAATGGTTTTAAAAATCCGTTCGATCCTGACAAGTCCGCAGCGAGTACACCACCGAGTGTTTGAGTTTAACGATTAGTCAGCCAACACCGCCTAGTGAGTCAGTGCTGAACGCGGCCACTCTTTGGACAGCATCGCTGATTTGAAAAGCATGACGGTTGTACGACCGATAACACTCATGCCGTTGATTCTGAATGTCCGGGCAATTACATGGCTCGCTCCCGCACCAAGCAACCTTTTCTAGCCCCCGAAAACCGAGATGAAACCACTCTCTAAGACTCGCTTTTTTCAATGGACCATGATGTCAAAGCCCGCTTGTGACCGGGCGATCTACCAGCAGGTCAAGAAACTGCGCGCACGATCCATCGTGGAAATAGGGTTGGGTGATGGTGTGAGGACGGAGAGGATCGTGCAAGTCGCTCAGAAGTTCGGCGCTGGCCAAACCGTCAAATACACCGGAATCGATCTCTTTGACGGCCGGCCGGAAGACCAGTCTCCGCTCAAGTTGATCGAGATGCACAAACGCCTGACGATGTTGGGTATCAAACCACAGCTGGTGCCTGGAAATCTAATGGCGTCCATCCAGCGAATCGCCAACTCGCACACTCGCACCGATCTGATGATCGTTTCGGCCGGGTTCGACCAGACCGAACTGGAATCCAGTTGGTTTTTCGTGCCGCGCATGCTTTGTGCCGGGTCGATTTTGATGCTTCAGAATGAGCCCAACGGTTCGTTCAAAACGATGTCACGTTTAGAAATCGAGCGGTTGGCAGAACAACAGCCGAAGAGACGCGAAGCTGCCTGAGTAACTTCTACAGTCGTCGAAGCCCATCTTCGGTCATCGGAGTTGGGATTTCGGCATCGATTTGATCGATTCTGGCGAGCGTTTCCGCGTCCAGCACCAGATCGCCCGCCTGCAAGTGTTCTTCCAACTGTTCAAACTTGCTGACTCCCATAATCGTGGAAGCAACGAAGTCGTGCTGTTTGCTCCACGCGATCGCCAACGTGGTCACGCTGACGCCCAAGTCGGATGCGATCTCCATCAGACGCCGAGTCGTTTCCAGAGACCGATCGTTGACAAATCGCTGCGCCATCATTTTTTGACGTTCGCCGCCCTCGGTCAGATACTTCGAAAATCGAGCGCCGACGGGCAGGTCGCCATCACCGTTGTACTTGCCCGACAACACTCCGCCGCCCAGTGGAGAGTAGGGCAGCAAGCTGATGCCCTCCTTCCGGCAGACTTGAGCCAGTTCACTTTCGCAGCGGCGATTGATTAGTGAAAAATTGTTTTGAACCGAGTCGTATCGAATCACTCCGTGATTTTCGGCTGCTTGAACACTCTTCATCACTCCCCAGCAAGTCTCGTTGCTGCAACCAGCGACTCGAATTTTCCCTTCGTTCGCCAGTTCGGTCAACGCTGACAGGGTATCTTCGTACCGCATGCCATGATCGGGCCAGTGAGTCTGATAGAGGTCAATGTAGTCGGTCTGCAATCGCTTGAGTGATCCCTCGATTGCAGTACGAATTTGGTGACGATCGAGCGACGTCATGCCATGTCGCACCGGTGGCCTAAACCAGCCTGCTTCCGCACCCGTAACTTTGGATGCGAGAACCAACGAGTCACGCGGTTTTGTCTTCAACCAACGGCCAACGATTTCTTCGGTAAGGCCGACCTTTTCAGCGGATGGAGGAACCGGGTAAATCTCGGCGGTATCAAAAAAGTTGATGCCTCGCTCGTAGGCGGCATCCATGATGCGAAACGCTTCGGCTTCGTCAGTCTGCAGACCAAACGTCATCGTGCCAAGGCAGATTTCCGAAACACAAACGCCACTTCGCCCCAATCGTCGCCGCTGCATGAATCACCTGAAGTCACTGTTTTATTCGAACCCAAACCATCAGATCTTCAGCCTACCAGTTGACAGCAAACGCTCAACCGCAAAAGCAAAATTTGACGTGGTGCTACCGGGAGAGCGATTGATGGATTGGTGGCTAGGTTCACCGACCACTGAGCCGAATACTCAATGGCCAGACGACAGAATCCAAGACACGGATCAGCCCCTAGGCACTTAGCTTAGTAATTCACAACGACCAAATCAGGGAGATCCTGCAGCCGTAAAGCCAAGATTGCCGACAAGAATAAATGCGTCACCCAAGACATTGACGGCCCCGTCGCCATTGATGTCACCCTGAGCATAGGTCGCGCCGCTCATCGCCCCAAGGTTAGCCACCAGTGCGAAGGCATCCCCCAGAACGTTCACTGAACCATCAAAATTTAGGTCGCCCAATCGCGTGCCGGCGATGCGTTCAATCAAACGGTCTCGATCAAGGTCGCCCACTTCTCCGTCGGAATCAAGATCAAGCTCGATATCGTTCGCAGGAGTGGGGCCGTACGCCGCATAGAGCAAGTCAATGTCTGGGCCGGAGATCGCACCAGATCCGTCCAAGTCACCCAAGGCGTTAGCTGTCCGTGTAATCCTCAAAAAAATAAGAAAGTTCTCTTGAGTCAGCGCAGGCCCGAGCAATGGCAGCGTGGTGAACGGGCCGAATGATCCAAATGGTGGATTAGGATTGACGACAGGCAGGCCAAAAAAAGGGTTCAAACCTGCACTCGCATCGAACACGGGTGTAGATGCCAACAAGTCAACAACATCCATCCCATCGGCTGTCACGTTTCCAAAAGCCGTGAAACCGCCATTCTGATTGTCCAAGTTTTCGGAATTGTTTTCCAAATTGAAAAACCATTGGTTCGTCGCACTATCAGGATCTCCACCAAGCTTTGCCATGGCGATTGTTCCTCGCACATTGCTGTTGAACGGCTCATTTTGAACGGGATCGTTTCGGTTGACCTCACCAACCAAGTTGTCTGCCAGCGAAAAACCACCCGCTTGGATTATGAAGCCCGGCACCAGTCGATGCATAAAAGTGTTGTCGTAGTCGCCCGCGTCAGCGTAAGCCAAGAAGTTTGCGTTGGTCAGCGGCGTATTGTCGGTAAGCAAGACATCAAACTTCCCGAGGTTCGAATCAAAACGTACCAACTGGGACTGCGAAAAGCCGGTTACCGGGTAAGACAACAGCAATGTCAAAACGCAGGCGGGGAAGTACTTGCAAAGGTGCATTTTAATCAGTCCAAAAATTCAAAAATCACGGGCAACACACGAAGAGGAAGGATGCGACAATCAAATCGCACGAATCGTGAAATAGGCGGAGCACGGCCGAAGTAGCTTGCCTCTAGCAACGACCCTATAAATCTGCGGGGCTGCCCAAAAGTCAACCACTTCAAGCCCCTCCATTATGGCCACAACCTCGACTTCGTCAAATATTGATTGTAGTTGACCACGCACCAATTCCAATATTCCGTGAACCAGAATACGTTTGCATCAACTCTACGTTCCGTAGGAGTGAAAGTTAGAGAAAAACTAGTCGCGCTGGCGATTGACGGAAAGACTCAAAGAAAGCTCAATTCCCGGTCGGTGGGCGGTTTTTCATGAACTTGGAAAGATCGATTCCTTTTTCGCGATTCTCATCCTCAAGCAACTTGATTCGAGTCTCCAAACGCTCAACGGTACGGACCAAGTTCGGCAAGACAAACTCGGCCGAATCTTTCGGCTTCGGTTTGGGAATCGCTGGATACCCCATCTGTCGCTGCAACGCTGAAAACAGATACTGTGGCTCATGAGAGCGATTGGCCAACGCAATACGCCCTTCGCGATCACCGAACAACACTGGGTCGGGCAGCGTGAGCTCGCCGTTCTGTTGTTTCTGGCGATCAACGTAGTGCTGGCTGTGGACATAAACGAGGTCGCCAAGCTGGACGAGACCAATCTTGTGACGCACCATCAAGATCCACTTCTGCCAATCCTCGTTGTAGACGCCATCGGCAGCCATCGCAGCCAACCCTGAATCGTAGTCCAATCGATTCTGGCAGAGCGTTTCAAACTGGAAAAAGAACATCGCGTTGGCAGACGCATCGGTTGATCGAAACCGAGCCTCATGCTCGAGGATCAACAACGCCCGCATCATGTCGAACCGCCCCATGTCATCCTCCGCCGAAGCGATCAGGAAAGTTTGAAACGGCTCAAAGTAATGGTCCATCCGGCGCATGGCGGTGGACATCATTCCCGTTTGACTTAGCTCGGCAACCAGATAATCGATCGCCATCGGCAATTTCGTTGTCGCCAGAACCTCGTATCGCATCTGTTTGAGCAGACCTTGCACCGGATCAGACGCATGAACTCGATTGTGTAGCCCATGAAACAGGTGAGCCTGCTCAATGTACTCTTCTGAGTCGAGTCTTTGCATGAAAATACCAAATGGTGGGAGACGGTCGATGAACGGGGCACGCGATGAGGCACCTTCAGAATACCCGCATTCCGATCAAGGGAAAGCGGGTTTCTGGTTTTGCTGTTGCGACCCTCGTTAGTGACGCCCACGGACATCAGGACAATTTGCCAAGATTTTACCGACATACTGGCCATCGAATCTGACGATTCTCTTTCAGGCGGTAGCTGCGACGAATCAAATCAAACGATTGTGACACTCGTTTGGCGTCTGCGGTATCAATGACGCACTGGAACAGATTTACCTAGGTAACGTTGCCACCCGTCGTAGCCGTCTTCGGTATCTCGTCTATAATTGACGCCGCAGACTACGCTGCGTCACCATTTTTTGGCGATTGACTGACCGGGCAACAAGCCGATGTCAGCCTCGCCCCACCGGAGAATTCATGAGTCGTCCGTTTTCCAGCATTGAAAAAGCCGTTGAAGCCATTGGGCGAGGCGAAGTTGTGATCGTTCTCGATGACGAGAACCGAGAGAATGAAGGCGACTTCATCTGTGCGGCCGAATTGGCAACGCCCGAAGCGATCAATCTGATCATGAGCGGGCGAGGTGATTTCTGTCTGCCGATCCTTCCGGAAACTGCTGCCCGACTGAAGCTGCTGCCGCTGGTCGAGCTAAACAACTCCACCAACCAAACCGCCTTCTTGACTCCGCTGGATCATATCTCAGCCAAGACCGGCATCACGGCGGCCGAACGAGCCGTCTGCGTTCGCGCAGTTGCTGATCCCGAATCGAAGCCGGATGACTTTCAACGCCCAGGCCACGTCCACCTATTGATGGCCAGACGAGGCGGGGTACTGCGCCGAGCCGGGCACACCGAAGCCGCTGTTGACCTGGCTCGCATGGCCGGACTGCAACCAGCCGGCGTCCTGTGCGAAATTCTGGATGACAGCGGCAACCGAGCCAATCGTGATCAGTTGATGGATATCGCCCAAGAGAAAGGGCTGTGCATCATCACGATTGAGGATCTGATTGCCTACCGACGAGTCAGTGAAAAGCTGGTTACTCGACATGCCAAAGCAAAGCTGCCGACGCAGTACGGCGAGTTTGTCGTTCATGCCTACAAAGTGCAACACGAATCCCAAGAGCCCATCGCAATTGTGATGGGCGACCCTGCCAACCAAGAAAAGGCTCCCTTGGTGCGGATGCACAGCAGTTGTTTTACGGGCGACCTGATTCACTCACTCCGTTGCGACTGTGGCGACCAACTTCATCAAGCGTTGCGAAACATCGCCGAGGAAGGGCATGGTGTCTTGGTCTACCTGCCTCAGGAGGGACGCGGTATCGGGCTGGCGGAAAAAATTCGCGCGTACTCGTTGCAGGACCAAGGAATGGACACGGTCGAGGCCAACCTGGCGTTGGGCTATCAAGCCGACATGCGAGACTATGGAATCGGGATTCAAATTCTCAAGGACCTAGGCCTGACAGAAATACGCTTGCTGACCAACAACCCAAAAAAGACGGAGGCGTTTAATCTTCGCGGTTTCAATTTGAAAGTGGTCGATCAAGTCCCAATCGTTCCTCCGGTCAACGAGCACAATGCTCGGTACTTAAACACCAAGCGAGACAAGTTAGGCCACCGACTGCC
>CAZLYM010000005.1:5534-40074 GCA_964563475.1 uncultured Pirellulaceae bacterium | reverse complement strand
TGACATACCGACCAAGGGTGTCCGAGAGATCAAATATCTGCCCCGGAGCACCACTCCTTAAGCCGTTATTGGTAAGCGTGAAGCTACCGACGTTGACGGCTTCGGCAAACGTCGAGTCATCGGATACGAACACGTTAAAATTACTGGTCGAGTTAGTATCGGGAGCGCCAAGGAAATCGAGTGGAACATCCCAAAACGCCAGACGAGTCACGGTTGTTGAAACTCCAAGATCGAAATCGGTAAATCCGGGTGCTGGCGGTCCGATGCCTTGAAGACTGCTGAACCATGAGTTAGTAACGCTTCGGCTTTCAACACTGGTAGGGTCGAAAAGGTCAAATAAAGTAAGCCCTGACACGTAGCTGACTGGCTGCTCATTTGGATCATCTTGAACACTTGGATCATTTAACGCAAATAAGCTATCCTGGAAAAAAAGTGAGTCCGGTCCGGGGCCCTGCGCCGTGCCAAGAGTATTTCCGATCACGGTCCCACTACGAATAACATCCTGAGCATCGACGGCGGTGGCGAGCAACACGCATGCAGCCAACAGTGCTGTGAAAGTGAATCGTTTATCCATGTTATGCCTTTATGACTGACTTGAGCCAATCTCTCTAAATTTCCTGAACTTTTGTCACAGGTAGCATGATCGAATCGATCGTTGCGGTTATGAATCGGGACTGCGTCATCGAATAGTTGAACACGGGCCAGCAGCTTTTGAACACTTCTCAATGTGAGTTCCACCTGAAACGATGGTGCGGATTAGGAAGCGTGTATCAACTTTCCAAGCTGGCATGCAAGCAGCGTGCTTTCCGGCGGCTCAATTCGAATCGTTTCAGGAGCCGCCAATGATCGTCGTCGAAGCGCTCTCGAAATTGGCGTGAGCCATTGGTGGCCGGCTGCCAATCGATTTTGCGTTGCGATTGCAATTCCAGACAGCGATTGATGCTAAGCAAATAACCACTCGACCAATGGCAAAGAGTGCGGGTTTCAACGCCTGTGCGGATTAACAGCTCTATACTGGCTGGCATCGATTTCGCCCTGATCTTCTGCAGTACAGTTCACGTTATCCGAGGCTCAACATTTTTCTATGGATCAAAATCTAGTGATAATCCGAAAATAGATTGCGCCCGCCGTAGGTTCAGAACGTAGATTTTTAACACGGTACTTAGTTCTATGAGCGTTCGTTCAGACTGCCGCAACAAAGCCACTAACACGCCACGACATGCCTCACCCTAGCCACAATCCAGATTCACGCCGCTGCCTTTGGAGTGACGATGTCGGCCTTGCGATATCTGTCGAACTTCTGCTGGTCGGGATTGTCATTGGATTGGGTATGCTCGCGGGCCTAGCTGCCATTCGCGACGCGGTGGTCAGTGAATTTTCGGATGTCACGGGCGCCGTTCAGGACCTAAATCAGTCTCACGTTTACAACGGAATCGAGGGCTTTGGTTCGATCACCAGCGGCAGCAACTTCATCGACTCGCTTGACGTGGCCGACGATCCGGGCGACGTTTCCGGGGCGGCCGACAACGGAATCACGTTTGATGTTGACCCAAGCGATGAAGGAGTTTCATCCGAAGGCCTTACAGTAGCTTTCGTTTTTGAAGGCGGTGCTATCGACGCATCCGGCAGTGGAAATGACGGATTGCTCTTGAATGGAGCAACCACGGTGGGAGGCGAGTTGGTTCTAGATGGAGTCAATGACTTTGTCACGATCGCTAACACGCCCGACATCAACCTTGGCACACACACCGAGCGAACCATTCATGTCGAGTTCACTCCAACCGACGTGACAGAGCGTCAACTGATCTACGAAGAAGGAGGCGCTGTTCGCGGCTTCAACATTTACATCGAGGATGGTCGTTTATACCTTGGCGCATACAACATCCCGGAAACCGATTTTCGCCCAACCTTCCTGTCGACACCAATCGTCGCTGGCCAGACAACCTCGGCCACGATCGTGCTCGACGCGGGACCGACCGTTGAGCCCGGAGGGTTTTCAGGATTCGTGAACGGGACATCCATTGGTCAGGCTCCCGCATCACAGCTGTTCTCACACGGAGGTGGCATTGGAATTGGCGGCACTAATGGCAGAACCGTTTTCCATTCGGGAGGCAGCGTAACTGGCTTCGCCGATGGAGCTCCCATCTCAAGTGCTGGAGCCGACGACGGGGCATTTTTTGGTGGCACGATTGGCGATGTTCAAATCTTCAACCGAGCCCTCTCTAGTGGCGAAGTTGGTTCGCTCTAGCGGCTAACTACCGCGTATCCCCGAGAAACGCCTCTTGAAGACGAGCCGCCTGAGGAACTTGGGCTTCTTGAATAATGGCTGACTGATTCTCTCTTTCGCGCTGAATGAAGTCGCGGAAGTCCAACAACGCAGGTCCAACTAGGATCACGAAAACCGGAGGCGCCAGAAAGAGAACCACTGGCAACAACATTTTCACAGACGCCGTCTGTCCCATTCGATCGGCTCGTGTTTTGCGATCGTTTCGAATTCGATCGGCATACTCGCGCAGCCCCGTGACGACATCACCTCCCAGCCGTTGACTCTGCTGCATCAATGCCGACCACGCCATCAGTTGTGGCAGCTGAATTCGATTCGCAAAACTCTTTAACGCCACATCGAACGATCCTGTCCGAGTCTGACGCGCGATAATTCGCAGTTCCTCATGCAAAGCACCATGAGTCGATTCGATTTCGACCGCCACTCGCTGCAACGATTGGCTCAACGGCAATCCTCCCTCGACGGACATGGCCAGCATATCCAAGGCATCCGGCAAGCCGTATTCAATCTGCCTCAAGCGACTGGCGGCTTTGGTAGACAGAATGATTCGGGGCAGGCTATGGACAAAAATTCCAATCGCAACGGCAATCGCTAACGCTTCAAGCTCATGTCCATCAGCCAGACCACTGAAAAACGCCGTCGCCACCAGCATCAGCCACGCCATGGAAGCGACGTTTCTAAGCGAAAGAAAATTGATCAGGGCATTGCTGTGATGGTAGCCCGCATCAGAAAGTTCACGATGAATTTTTGCTCGCTTCGCGTTTGAGTGTGGAAACACCCGTGAAAGCGAATCGGTCATCTCGCCGAAAGCATTGGGGGGTGGCCCAATGACTTGCGGATCAGACGTGACTCGATTCGTCTTGTTCAATCGAACTACCAGACGAGCCATCACAAAAACGGTCAGGGCGATCGCAGTAAACACTAACAGCAACGGCAACCATTCCTGTTGTGGGATCTGACTCAAGGACTCCAACATCGACTACATCTCCGCGTTGAGCGTCAAGAAGATCAAGGCAATACCCACCACTTCAGAAATGACCGCGTAAATGATCATGCGCTGCCCCAACGGAGACTGCGTTAGCCGCGCGAGGTATTCTGGTTGGCACAGAATCAGATACAACAACGCACAAAGCCCGATCACGCAAATCATGATCGCCGCGAAACGCCCAAGGCTGGTCGCCGATCGTAATTTTTCTATATACTCGCCCCGTTCGCGAATCACAGATGAAAGCCGCTGCAAAGTGGTTCCCAGTCGACCCCCCATCTGTTCGTGTACGGCGATTGTCTGAGCAAAGATCTTCACGTCGATGGTAGGAATTCTGCGGGCCAGTGTTGAGATGGCTTTGGCGGGAGCAATTCCAAGTTCCATCTGCCGCGTGCAACGCTCAAGTTCCGTTTTCATCGGCGCTTGAGTTGAATCGCGGGCGATCGTGACGGCGACGGGGAAGCTCTCACCCGCTTGAACGGCACGAGACATCAACTCCAGAGCGACAGGAAATTGCTCGGCAAATTTACGCCGCATTTGACGAAAACGGACCCACACGGCCAGCACACAAGCGATAAATACCACGACTCCGGTGAAAATCTGAATGGGTTCAGACAAACCCGCCAATGCGATCCCCACTCCGGCCAATACTGACAAGCAACCGCTGGCAAGCAAGAAAGTCGGCAATGTCAAACCGATGTCAGCCTGACTGATAATTCGATGCAGCCAGACATCGATGCCGTCGGTGCTTCCGATGGATGGATCACTGGCTTGCTCCGTCCGCTCAAGTTCCGGCAGCCACTGAAGCCCCGTTGCCTCGCCCTGCTCGGTTGCGATGCTACCAGCGAACTGCCGAGCGATGGCAATCAGAAAAACGCCTCCTGCCACCACGCCGAAGATCGTCCACTCGACAGGAGTAAACACTATCGCCGACCCTCTTCTGGCCCAGAAATAAACCAAGCATCATCGAAATCGATACCGTACTCAGCAAGGCGATTCATGCAGGCGGGACGATGCCCGGTAGCCACAAACTTCCCGATTGCCTGCCCCGCTTCGTTTGTCCCCGTCGATTGAAACTCAAACACGTCGTTCAGTTTTAACTCACCGTCAAACGACTTTTCCAGCTCACTGATTCGCGTCACCTTGCGGACGCCACCTTTTAGACGAGCAACATGGATGACAAAGTGAATCCCGGATGTGATATAGGATCGTACAACCTTCGTGGGGAGATCCAGACCCGTCATCGCGACCATCATCTCCAAGCGTGCCAAGGCGTCCATCGTGTCGTTTGCATGAATGGTCGTCAGCGAACCTTCGTGACCCGTGTTCATCGCTTGCAGCATATCCAGCGATTCTTCGCCACGAATCTCGCCAACGATGATGCGGTCGGGACGCATGCGCAACGCGTTTTTAACCAAGTCTCGTTGACTGAACTCCCCTGCCCCTTCGCTGTTGGCCGGACGTGTTTCCAACCGAGCCACATGCGGATGCTGAAGCCGCAATTCGGCCGAGTCCTCGATCGTCACGATTCGCTCGTTGACCGGCACAAATGCCGACAGCGCGTTAAGCATAGTCGTTTTACCCGAACCAGTACCGCCTGAAATCATGATGCTGTTGCGACCGGCGACAATACACTTCAAAAACTCAGCCATTGAATTACTGAGCGTTTGCTTGGCCACCAGCTTGTCCAAGTGCAGGTGTCCGTGCCCAAAACGCCGGATCGATAACTTGGGACCATCGAGTGCCAGTGGTGGAATCACCGCGTTAACACGGGAACCGTCTTCCAGTCGAGCGTCGACCATCGGGCTGACCTCATCGATCCGTCGCCCAACGTTGGCGGCAATACGACGAATGATCCGCAGCAGATGAGCCTGGTCTGCAAAAATGATGTGGCTGCGTTCGAGGAGACCATTCCGCTCGACAAAGACCTCGTGAGGATGATTCACCAAGATGTCGGCGATGGCTGGATCGTTCATCAGTGCTTCCAACGGACCGGCACCAAACATCTCGTCCGGCAGTTCGGCCTTCAGTCTCGCCTGAACGGATTCCGGGAGCGGATCCCGCGCTGATTCATTGGCAACGTGCTGGTCGATGAAGGGTTGCACCTGCTGCTGCAACTGCTCCGGCGTCTGCCCTTTGGCGGACATCAGATCAAGCGATTCAATCAGTGTTTGATGAATCCGCTGCTTGAGTACCTGATATGCGATCTCTTCGCTTTGAGCAACCGCGTTCGCGTGCCCAACCACAACGGGGCCGGACGAAGGGAATATCGACGTGTCCAAGGATGAGGTCAAGTTACCAACCTCTCAATGAGGGCGATTGCAAATCCGCATCCTGGTCATCAAGCTTCTTCGAATCGTCTTCCAAGAGAATTGAAGGTTGCTCCTCGGTGGCATCTAGGACTGGAGCGAGCTTCAGGTCATGGTGGTTGGAGGGCAAGAATCCGGCATTCTGGGAACCACCTTGATCATTCGCTGAGTCTGCGTTTTCTAAACGCGCTTCGGCGCGACGTTTGGCTTCGGCAATCTGATCGGCCAACTTATTGTCGCGTGAACCATCCACCAACCGCCGATTGACGCCACCTTTCCCGGCAAACTGCAAGCGGCTGAGATTCTTGCCACGATAGATCTCCATTTCGCGCACACCTGATCGAATGTCAATGATTTCGTCCACCGTGCGAGGGTCGACCAGCGGCACGGGAGCGTCGTCGGTGGGGTTCCTGAGAGCCAGCGAAAGGTCGCCATGCTGACCGGCCACTCGTAACAATTCTGCTTCGCGAGGGTAGACCGCGAGTGTGACTAGGGTTGTGTCTTCTGGAGCAATGCCGATACCGGACGACTCGTTCGTCGGATTAGTCAACTGATTCAAAGCCAAGATTTCGGCAGCTTGCACCAGCGTTGATGTCGCACCGTGAACATTGCCACCGTTTCGATTCCTTGATCTTGAATTTGGAACGTACCCGGTTACCGTGGCCTGTGGTAAATTTCGCGAGTCATCTCTGTTTGATCCACCGCCGCCTTGGGAGTAGTGGAACAAAACATCGACGCTCTGACCTGCACCCGCGAATCCAAGCAGTGCGTTGATCGGCGACATCGATACCGTCACAGCACGCAAACCGGGCTTGAGCCGATGTGCGATGCCAGGGCCCTGACCAAGCGGGTAAAAGTCACGAGTATCAAACGTCGATCCACGCCGCAGTTCGGACCGGACACGTTTGCCAATGATTTGATCCGCGCGGGTCATGAACGCTTTACCGGCCAAGCCCATTTCTTCAAGCTGCTTCGTCGTCAGCCGCACGAGCGCAACATCGTCTTTTGTGATCTCTTGACCGTGTGCCAGAGTTCGACTGACCATCGGTACCACCAGCGACCTTGGTTTCGGTGGAGGAGCTGGTGGCGGCGCAACTTCAACGACAGGCTGTGGCCGATTGAGGTGTCGATAAGCATAGGCGCCAACCATCCCCGCCAGAATCGCGAAGAAGGCGATCAGAATCGTACCGGAGTTAATTTTCATTCCCCACACCCCTCGGTGATTGGTACTACCGAACGCCCTAGCGGGCTTGCCATATTCAAAGTTACGCTTTGTCGATCATTAACAAAAAACCGACGACGCAAAGGGTGGCCATTCCCATCGGCACCGCATACGGCACACTTTGCTTAAGAACATTTTTCTGTCCGTTGCTTGTCGAATCATCTGCTGAACTGGTGGCCATCGCACGCGCCGAACCTGCAAAATGCTGGCGCACCATCAACGCTATCGTGCAACCAACGGCAAAGATCGCGCTCCCGATAAAGATCATCAAAATGGGCAGTGGACCGACCCACGCCCCCGCAGCGCCCATCAGCTTGACATCGCCGCCACCGCCACCGCCTGTCAGCCACAGGAGAAACAGGATTCCGAAACCAACACCAAAACCACACAAAGCGGTTAACAGCCCTGCTGTTCCACCGATGACGGTCTGCACAATTAGTGCGATCACCAGCGAGGTCACCGTGATCTCGTTGGGGATTCGTCGTGACTTCAGGTCTGTGTAGATCGCGATTGCGACAAACACCATAACGCCTGCTGCACACCAGATATTGATTGGATCAAGGTTCATATCATTCCTCCCGATGATTCATCGGCGACTATTTGGTTTGGAAATCGAGCTTTGTTGATGTTGAGCAATTGAAACGGTTGTGAGGATCGTTTCAGCACCGACGTTCATGGTTGTGAAAACATCAAGGTTTGGTGGTTTGAGATTCGTGCCACCTTAACCTGCTGGTAAACCTCCCCCGGAAACTTGGCACGCCATAACGCCAAAGCGCGCCCCGCATGAGTCAGAAAGGTGTAGTTTTTCTGGATCAGGCGATCGTCCATTTCGCTAATGGTTCTGGTTAGCCATTGGCCGGCTCGAACGATCGTCTCACGGGGAGGATGCAACTCCCGAGGAGCCATGGCCCACCATTCCAAGGTATGACCCGTTGCCAGAATTCGGCGGCTAAGCGCATCGGTTCCCGGGTCAGGAATCGCCTGCTTCAAGTCGGGCCAGTTTCCATCCCACCAGCCTTCTTGAGATTGGTTGCGATACAATCGACCGGTCATCTGGTGCAAGTATGTCAGAATCGTGGCGCGGCCTTCTTCGGTCAGCAAGCGATTCCCCTGTTTTTCAAACACTTGGTCGTCCGCTCGCAACATCAGCGTCAGCGAATACAGACGATGCTGGCCGTAGCAGACTCCCTGAGGTTGTTGCTGCCGCATCATTCGTTCAGCCAAACGCTCCAACGTGATTTGCTGGCGATCAGCGGTGTACCAATCGGATCGACTAGGGGCGTACAAAGTCCACGCGACAGCCGTCCATTCATATTCCTTCTGGTTCAAACGAAAGGTTCGAAAGGTGTGATTGACCAGATCGTGCATCGACGCGGATTCATTGGCGAGGCGAATGGGATGATCCAGAGCCGTACCGATTTCGGCCAAGGTACCAATCAAGTGATCCACGTGACTGACGGTCGCGCGACCTTCCTGTGTCCGAACCGCGACACCATACGGACTGCTTTTAAGCAACGACGGAGTTTTCGCTTTCCAGTACTTTCGAAACTGCTGATCATCAATCAACAAGTCACGCATCTGCTGTCCGTCTAGTGCATCGTCGCCAAACACCACGCTCGATCCCCACATTCGCAAAGCGTGATCGACAAAATTCGTCTTGGGCGGCTGGGTTTCAAAACGAGGGCGCAGCTTGTAAAGCACCGTTTGAAGCTGTTCGTCAGACACAACCAATGGATAGTCATGAACCGGACGAATGATTCTTGGTTCGTTCATCAGCTGAGGCACCAGCGGAAATGAATTGACATTCGTCCACGTCCAACCACCCAACGCGATCGCAACTGGCACCAACAGTAACTGAAACAACCAAAAGATACGGCTGCGTCCGGGCGTTGTTTTATTGTTCACCGAATCAGAAGGCTTGAGTTGATCGTTCACGATGACGCCCTCCGTAGTAATATCACAGCTTGAGCATCTTCATGGACGATTTTCCATTTCCCCGGTTGCCGGCGGACAAGTTTCAACAAGTTAGCCTGTCGTCGTTTGTCGATCAGAACCTGCGCAACGTTGTACTGATCAAGTAACTTTCTCCAGCGGTCGGCGCCATTGTAAATGGCACGGTAGTCGGCCTGAACCTGTCCGGGCAACGCTTGCATATCACGATTTGCAAAAACGGGCTTGATGTCTGCGGGCGATTGCAATGCATCACTCCAGTAGGCGGGGCACCAAAGCAGGGCGTTGCCCTTGCCTTTGTTCGCTGGTGGATGTTCTTTCAAAAAGCCAATTGACGACGAAGGATACGACGCTCCCAACAACTGCGACACAGATCGCCCATGACCACCAAGTATCACATGACTGAACGGAGAAAACGTACACCCCAACCACAACACCAAGCCACAAACGAGCGTAAACGCGAATTGCAGCGGCACCGGTTCACTTGAGTCACCGGCCGAAGAAGGTACACGAGAATCACTGACCGCTTGCTTCTGCCCTCGCGGCAACATGCTACAGGCGGACAGCAACATCAGTGGAGCAACCCAGATCAAGGTTGCTTGGCAAGTCGCCACCAATACGGAACCAGCAACGGGTAGCAGCCATTGCCAAGTAACCATGTGGTTGACGTGACGCGAAGCAAACAACCAGAAGCCCCACAGCGCTGCAAATGCCAAGCCCTGCCAACTCGCCAGAGCAATTGGTTGCCACGCTCCCAACGCCTGCCACGTTGGTTGGTCCGGCCACCAAAGCAACGTCTGGTGAAGCTGCCATCCCAGCGGGTTGATCAAGGCAACAAGGATAAATGCTTCCAACAACACCAACCATTGCCGCAGTTGAGCGTCGGCCAACAGTGCCTGAATTTGCGATTTACCTTCCGGCCTAGCCACGACATCCATCGCTCGGGCCACCAACAACAAAAAGGCCAGCCCCCAGCCGAGCACAAAGGAACCATCAACGTTTGTCCACAACAGCATTGTCGACAACAACGCGATCCAATGAAGCAAACTCGGGAGTACGCCAATTCGAGAATTATCGCTGACATCCCCAAATAACAGACACGCGACAATCGCGAAACAAAGCTGAGCCAGCGTCAACGTCGTCAATCCGTCCAGCGTCCATCCGCACACCAGTGCTGCACCGACCGCGAGTAACCCAACCCACCATCGATTTGAAACTCGCAACAGCAACATCGCCCAAAGCGTGACGGTCAGCGTTTGCAATGCGGCAAAAGAAAACGACAGTAAATCGTATCCACCTTGCTGAAACAACCGAAACACAATGACTCGTCCCAGCCAACCGTTCGTGTGATGACGAACTCCATCTGCCAACGGCAATGAAGGATCCGTTGCGTATAACCCTTCGCTCGCGATCGTGCCTCCCGTCCAAAGATCGTGCCAGGTACTGGACACCGGAATGGGCAGGTAGCTGAAATAGAGAAACATCACAACAAAGCTAATGCACACCAGCAAGTGCCGCCACGACAGAATGCACCAGTCAGGCAGACTGGACTCTAACCGCATCGCTGTGTCTGGATGTTCAGTAACTTGAGCCATCGTTGGTGGTCTAAGCCTTCGTGGAGTTCGGACTCGCGAATGGTCTGATCAAAATCACAGCCCAGAACGTTAGCGAAGGAGTCGCTGGTTTTGCTTGGCTGAAACTTCGGGTCACTAAATTTTCAAGATCGAACCTAAGACCCTTCGTCGGTAGGTGGAGCCGTGAAGACAATACAATTATCAGCCTCGCCAACCGGATCACCGGGTGGGTCAATCGAATCCGTGTTGTCGACAAACCCGCTTCCTGCGGTTGATCCCGACGGACTGCTGGACCCATTGAGTTGGTACGATTGATTCAAATTCGCAATTGCTCCAGCAACATCAGAAAGCTCAGATACGACGGCGTTCCGAATCGCCGCAAGTCCTGTAATTAACCCAATAACGACGATGGTCGAAACCAAAATCAGCTCGATTGAGATAATGAAACCAGCGTCATCTTTCCAGATTTTACTTGCGATCACTTGCGTCCTCGGATGACAAACCAATGGCTTTTCCTTGGCGGAGGGCAAACTCTAGCGCTCCGTGATCTTTTCATCCGCTTTTTAGTTGCCCTAAGGATGCAAATACTTCTCAGCAAGTCGAAAACCGACCATTTCGAAGAATGATTGATTGCTTATCAACGAAAAAACGCCCGAGCCTAAAAAGGCTCAAGCGTCTTACTGTTGTATATTCAAGCACCGCCGCTCAAAGATGACGGGCTTGCATCAAACTTGATCGCGTCGATCAGTCGACGGATTAAGGAGCAGCTTCGTCAGCTGGTGCACCTGTGAATACGATGCAGTTATCAGCTTGGCCATCTGCATCTCCAGCGCTATCGCAGAAATCAAGAGCATCAGCGAAGTCGCTTCCAGCAGTCGCTGCAGCGTGACCAGTTACGCCGTTATAGCTATAAGACTGGTTCAAGTCTTGAACGGCACCAGCAACGTCAGACAATTCAGAAACAACAGCGTCACGAGCTGCTGTTAGGCCAGTAATCAATCCGATTACAGCAATTGTAGCGATCAGGATCAGTTCGATTGAGATGACAAAACCATTATCATCGTTCCAAAGCTTGTTAACAATCATGTGGGTACTCCAACTTCTTCTAGGTAAAAACGTGTCTAAGGATGTGAAATGCAGAAGCCGTATTCAGCCACGGCATTTGTACGAAATGAGCAAAAAACGATGCAATCTGGCGTTAAAACAGTTTTTTGCTTTGAGGAATGTCGTCGGGAGAGCAACCTAAACGGCTTAACAGCTTTACTCGATCGACACTGAAACCTAGGTCCATTCCTTCACGCTTGCGGAACCAAACTTGAAAAAACTAGAACAAATTTATGATTGACATTCGAACCGGCCTGATCACGATGGAAACGTTGCATTTCTTCAACATGTTTTCCTATCAGGTTGTATATGATTTTCAATTTCTGGAACGATCAAAGTGGCGGAGTCATCACCACTGAACTGGTCCTCGTTGCCTCGGTCTTAACTGCGACCCTGCTGACAGGCTTAAGCTCTTTCCGGACTCACATCGAGTCTGAATTTCAGCAACTGGGGCAGAACTTGCATGGCGCATCCGTGACGGCGGTCACGCCTCACCAATCCCGCGAGCAAGTAGAGGAGCCTTTGGCGGGCACGATTTTCGCCGGCGACTTGAACAGCTTTCTGGCTGACTAGGTAGCGCCCTTGGACACCTCGCTGTGTTTTACAAACGAGTGTGACGCTCTGTAAAAACCACCACGCTAGAATGTGAGGTGGTCAGTCGGTCACTTACTAACGACGCATCGCGCCTTCGATCGGTTCTTCGTAGTTGGCTTGTTGTACCGGAAAGGGCTCGATTGGATTAAACGTCTCGAACGCTCGTCGGCTAGAGGGTCCGGATCTTAAGTTCTGTTCGGAATTCCCACTTCCAAGCAATTGCTCAGTGGGTTCCACTGGTGCTTCGGCCACTGGGACGGTAGCGGCACGAGCCATCGGCGCAGCAGCTGAATCGGTCATCACAATCCGAGCAGTTGAAGGAGCTTGTGAGCTACCCGAAGCAATCTCGGAGTCCGTCATGCCGACCTGCCTTAGAGCTCTCGATTCGTCAGCATTCGTTGCACTTGAATGGTTCAATGCAGCCAAGGCAATCACGGGAGGCTTGGCCAGTTTATCCTGTGATTTGGAACGCTTACTCAAACCAGACCGTTCGTGGATCGCGCCTGCTAGGGACTTAAGAACGCTCGGCGATTCGTCGCTGGAGTCGGACGAGCTTGCGGACATGTTCTTTGGCGTGGGGCGAGCACCTTCCGGAACAGCGTTCCGAATATTGTGGTAATTGGCAACCTGAGTATTATCCAAAGAGTCACGACCTGTTTCCTTCGACCGGGAAAAACGATCAAGCTCCAACAATCCATTGGCCGCGATATCCAACGAAGGATCCATTTCCAGCGAGCGGTGGTAGGTAGACTTTGCTTGGTCCAGTTGCCCCGTTTGAGATTGTGTGAACGCGACTCCCGCCAACGATTCGGCTTCGCTGCCCGTCTGGCGAAAAAGCTCCAGCGAATCAGCGTATTTTCTCTGCATTCCCAACACGATGGCAAGATTGTTAATAATGCGTTCATCGTTGGGAGACATCAAGGCCGCTTTCTGCAACGTTGCGGCGGCGGAATCGTAGTCGTCGGCTAGGTACTGAGCGTAACCAATGTCGCCCAAGAGTTCGGCCGAAGGCTCTTCGAACTCAGCCGCTTTCGAAAAGTAGTCCAGTGCCTCATCGACACGCCCTTGCCGTGCGGAAATAACACCCAATCGTTGTAATGTCGGTGCATGGTTGGGATGCTTTGACAGAATCTCATGGTAGGCCGTCACCGCTTGAGTGACCCGATCATTGCGCTCTGCCACGCGAGCTATTCCGAAATTAATTTCCATCGATTTATCGGCTGCCGCATCCGATCCGGACAAGCGCCCGGTCGCAGGCAAATGGTCAACCAATGACGTTCCTGACAAGCTAGACGACGTTATCGACGCACAGCCCGCCAGTAACATGGTGGTGCCAGTCAGAAAAATCGTAAAGTAAATTCGCATCATGGTCATTGGTCAATCGTGACAAGATTTATGGCAAGGATCATTGATTTCTCAGGAAAGAAACGTGAACCGTAGGGTAAAGATGAGAGCTGAGTGCACAAAATTTGGAAAGTTGCACACCCGACTTCTCAATTCCTTTTTTACCTGAAAAACCCTCCCTGACTCTGTCCGTTAGAATTATTGGTATTGTTGAATCCAAATCGTGACGCGTTGTAGGCCGCAGCCGCTTCGCTCGCATCCGCTCCTTCTGAAAACGCAGGAGCGACCACGACCAGTTGGTCAGCATTGGCCACGCCAAAAGCGGTCAAAGCAGCAACCACCGTTTGCCGCCGCGCCTCATCTAATTCAGGATTGAAATGGACCGGGTAGTGATGCCGGGTGTCCCATAGCCTGCTGGTTTCGCTGCGTTCGATGACAACGTCCCACACCGGCCAATGGTTGGGGCCCGATTGTTGCTCCATCAACAGTTCGTGAGCGATTCTTGCAACGTGATCTTCACCGTAGGGGGTAAGTCGAAATCCTCGCACGCGTTCCGGAGCGATAAACTCGAAACCTTCGACCGGTGAAGCCTTCCCAGTGGGGTGGGTCAAAGGAATGTTGATTTCGAACTCGTGCATGTAAACGACAAACTTGGCGGCTTCTGCATTCTCTTCCTGCTGCCGGTTGATCTCGTCTAGGGTTGATCCCAGCATGATGGTCTCGATCGGAGAACCGCCAGGCGGCTGCGCCTGACAGCCAACCAAACCGGCGTTGATGATCATCGCCGCCAGTATGATCAGAACTCGGCTTTGTAACTGCAGGTTCTGCGGCATCAGTCTACCAGTCAACCAGATACCGTGATTGTTGTTGTCTGTCAGTATATTTTTCATGGGGAAAATCCTGACTCCCCGACAATATATGCCTCTTGAACTTTTATACGTCGCTTCAAACGGCGATTAACCTGGTTTTGAAACGCATCCGACTTGAAACCGGCCAGATGTGCCTGTCGCTCGGGCGCGTGGGTGCTGCGATGGTCATGACCTCGGTATCCTTCGGTTTGATGCCGCAGGAAAAAGTCATCGTCGGTCGGGTCGGTTACTTCCATACCCGGCAGAATTAACGGAACCTGCTCGGGTTCAAGCGGATGAATCAGTTCAGGGCTGACCAACACGACCAACTCCGTTTCGCTGCGTGCGGTGGACTGCGTACCAAAGAAGCCGCCTAAGATCGGCAGATCTCCTACGAATGGCAAACGAGTCCGTTGCCCTCCCTGTTCGTCCTGAATCAAACCGGCAATCGCCAGCCACTGTCCTTCGCGAAGCTCAACGGTGGTTTGAATACTCCGCCGGCTGAGACCTGGAATGCCTCCCACCGTCGCGTCAGAATTGAGTGTGCTGAATGATGGAGCCACCTGCAAACGAACAAGATCCTTGTCCAAGATGGTCGGAGTGAATTGTAGTTCGGTACCAAAACCACGAAACGCCGTGGATGCCGCTCCAACCCCACCTATGCCAACGGTCGTAGGAACCGCAAACTCACCACCTGCCAGAAAACTGGCTGATCGACCGTTCAACGTGACTAGCGTCGGCTCAGCGAGAATTTTTCCGTAACCGTGAGTTCCGATCGCTCGAAGAAAAAACGTGACGTCGGGGTCTTCGAGAATCGCCGTTAAATTTCCAGAACCGGAAAGCAAATGGCTGATCTGAAAACCATCAAACACCGCATCAAAATCCGCACCGGCTCCGCGATCAGAATTGCGAATCAACTCGGCCACACGAACTTTCAACATGACCTGCTGTTCACCCGTCACCTTCAATTGGTTGATGATGTCTGTCGCGTCGACATCAAGTCCCAGACGACGGCGTTCCGAATCCGAAGCATTTACGCGTGCCCCAGATCCCGCAAAATCTCTGTCACGTGCCCGCAGAGAATCCCCCCTGTTCGCGAAGCTGTTGCTACCCAACACGTTGCCATTTTGATTTCCCGGCCCGAAGCCGCGATTGCCACCTCCTCCGAACTGCTCTCCCAATAGTTGCAGAATCCCCTGAGCTTCTTTTGCGTCACGAGCCTGGCCTCGTACGATCAATTTGTCCTCGATTGGGAACAGAAACACCTGACTGTTTGGAAACAACTCATTGATTCGCGATTGTATTTCCCTGTATCGAGCTTCTCGCCGGCGCTGCTCTCGCTGCGATTGAGTCACTTGAACGAAGTAGCGCAGCACTCTCATGCCTTTCCCGGGCTCTTCGAACCAAAACGTGAGTGTCGCTTCACCAACCTGTTTTCCAATGATTTCCAGTTCGTTGGCACCGAACGCCTGTACGTCCACGACTCGCGGGTCACTGATCGCGGTTCGGACAATTGGATAATTGGTGCGAATAATTTTTGATTGAAGCGGTTCCACACGCAGCAACAACTCGGGCTCGATGATTTCACGGATCAGACTCTGTTCCTTAGAAATCGCGATCTGCGAAGGTTCCTCCAGTTGCTCGGCTTTATCGTAGATGGGTGGATGCGCCAGCAATTGAGCAAACGCAGACGACGCGGGTGACATCAGCAACGTGATGCCCGCAAGAATCACGGCGCACCTCGATCGCAGAATGGAAAACCCTCGAAGTTGTATTGCGATTCGATTCACAAAATCCGTCAATACTTCGCGTTAGAATTGTTTGGAAAATGGCGGGAGACCATCTTTTGATTGATGGAGCGGGAGTTTTCAGGAATTGCGGACTTCGTGCCAGATCAATCTGACCTATCTTGAGCCTATCTGGGTGTTTACTTGAAAATTAGCCTCTTTCGTTCGACTACCGCAGCCTGTGTGATAGCACTTCCTGCAAGCATTCCTTCGTTCATCGCTTTCAAGGCCGAATTGTCTCGCATTTGCTTTCGCAAAGCCCCGATAACGTACAACGAGGCTAATCATGATCCGGGGGGAGACAATGCATCAGAAAAGATTTCGATTTCACGTTCACACGATTCGCCTGATCGTCAGCGCTGCTAGTTTGATGTTGCTGGTCGCCGGAGCACACGGTCAGCAGTTCGAACCCTACGCCTCGGAAGGCTTTGCAAATTTTTCCTCAAGCGTATCTTCACCAACGGTTTCCTCGTACGACAGCGCGCCGCCCTGTGAACATGGTTGCGGAGGATTTCCTGACTGCCGCGCCGGAGGTTGCCGTGGCCAGTCTCACTTGACGATTCGTGATATGTGGCAGCGAGAATATGCGGCAGGCGACGAGCCTCAACATTTTTCGTATGACACTCGTCGATTGTATTACTACCGACGTCCGTACAATATGTACCACGTGCGACAAGCGCGTTCATCAAACCGAACGACGTTTGGTTTTAATGGGCAGCAAGCACTCGCTCGGTCGCACTATCAGGCTCGCGCTGAGATCTTCGCAAGCGTCAATCGGGAACTGAAAGACCGCTATACCCAATCACACGAAGAAATCGAGGGCGGGCATCTGGAATACGTTGATTGGAAGGAACACCAAGACGCAAAGAAAATGTGGAAGCAGGATCAGTTGTCAGAAACCGAACCGGCCGACGGCGAAGCTAGGCCTCGCCCCAACGCGATTCGCCAGTCCATGCGTCAGCTTCGACCACCTTCTTTGCGTTAACATCTGCGTTCTCGTTGCTTCCGTTCCCAATATCGACACGTTGTCCTTAACCGGACAGGAGATAATGAGCCATGGCTAGGGCCGGCGTATCGAACCGGCTAACGGCCCGAGAAAAATGAACGAAACGTTTCAGAGGCCAGTGGCACCTGTTTCGTTTTCATTTTATTCACGGCTGCCACGTTTTTTCGTGGCCTCACGAGAGCGGATTTTAATAACGCGGTTTCGACGCCCTTGATCAATGACGGGCCCGCGTGAACGAATCACACAGTTTTCAACGTTCTTTTCGAGCACGACGGTTGCCGTGGTTTGATTGATCACTTCCGATCGAGTAAGCGGTCGGTTTTTGTCGCCACACACCAGACGGTCAAAGCCTCGTGGCAGGGGCTTGGTGGTCGCATCGTGAATCACGAAATGGCATTTGTCCCCGCAGATCACACCTAGCCCCGTTCGTGGAGTCGGGGATGAATCTTCAGGTGGATCGTGGATGGTAATCTCGTAATCGTTGCGGACAGGCAGTTCGCCACGAGTAAAATTGAAGACCGGATTGTAGGCCAGATCGGCGTGACAATCCTTCATGGTGGCTTTTCCCGTCGACCTCGAAGTGATCGCGAATGCAAAATCTCCCGCCTCGCGAGCAGTGGCGTTTTCTAGATGGATCTTGCCAACACCATACAAGGCGTAACAACCTCGCATCCTTTCAACGATCGTGTCTTTAATAAACACGTCTCGCACCTTCTCGTAGGTTCGGATCCCGCTTTCGGTCAACGGGATCATTTCGTCGCGTGGGATGGGCCGCACTCCACGATATTGAATCTTGAAATCAAACTCTTTGGCGCGACCCGCTTTTTCCTTGAAGATGTCGTTGGTGGGTCGCAGCACGCCGCTGATAAAACAATCTTTCGCCAAGAAACCATCCACTGAGTGCAGATGGATCGCATGCCCGAAAGAGTGCTGGTAGATCTTGCAGTGCTCCACACGATTGCCATCAGCATTGACGACCGCCATGCAACTGTGTTTGTCGAGGCGACCGCCTCCACCGCCCGCACCTTTACCAAAAAAGTCGGTGTAGCCGTACGGAACCGAACCCTGAATAACAAAGGTGCAATCGTAGAAACGATTTTTGTCACCGAGGATCTCGAATTCATTGTCGGCAACGCGATATTTGGGATACGGCTTGTCGAGCACGTTGCGAAAGTAGCCGCCGATGAACGTGTTCTCAGAACCATAAACCCGCCAACATGACGAAACATGCGCTTTTGTTGTCAAAAGGCTCTGGGCCGAGACCGGAGTTTCAATCACCGTGCCTCGCAGGTCAAAGCGATTGTTCGAGCCGTGAACAGCAAACAAATGTTGCTTACCTTCATGTTGTTCGTCTGGCGTTTTGACTCGGTAGATCCCCGGTTTCAAACGGATCTTCTGCCCATCCTTTTTGATCACCTGGCGGAACTCGTCCAGACTGGTGATCAACTGATATCCTTCACGAGTCTCGAAGTCGCCTGCAGGAATATCCGGCTCGGGCGGCGTGCGGGCGATCACCTGCATGGGCGGATTGGCTTCCAGTTGCAGCCCAAGATTCTTTTCGAGTTCTTCGGCAGTGCAGGATCCTGCTGCAGCAAAGAACACCATGAACAACATGCAGCGGATCATATTATTCCAAGAAGGCGTCATTTCAGCAGGATACCAAAAAACACCCATTCACACAGTTGCCCAGCCCGATACCCGCCCAATGTCATTCATGCACCCTGCGCGAACATCGACCGAGTTGCTACGGAGAGAATCAGAAACAGGATTGGCAGATCGATAAAATCGATTATTCGCCAGCGGCAACTCCACCGTTATCGAAGCCGAGACTGCCTATCAGTATGAACGCGTCTCCAAGGACATCCACAACCCCATCCGCGTTCAAATCACCTTGTGACCAACTGGTAGCCGTGCTGCCCAGATTGTTGATCAACTCAAACGCATCTCCCAAGACATCTACGACTCCGTCAAGGTTGATGTCGCCTGCTTCCGTACCGACGCCGCCGTTAGAAGTTTCAACCAGTGTTCGAAAATGCTGCTCGAAATCGGCTGAATCGATGACCCCGTTGTTGTCCAAGTCGATATCCGCCACATCAGGATTGTCCGCAACGATCAAATCAAGGTTGCGGTTGTATCGGTCTAGATCGTCAATATCAACGTCTCCGTCGCGATCAAAATCCCCAAGAATCGCTCCACCCAGTGGAAGGAAGCCCTCTTCAATGATGCTGACCTCTCCATCGGAAATTACCTCCACGTCAAGAAACTCTGTTGAGGACGCCAGTGCAGGAAAAACTCCAACGATGCGATTGCTTTCCACGCTGACCAATTCGGCTGCAACACCATCGATCAAAATCATCGTGTTGCTCATATCACCAAAGTTAGTTCCACCGATGATAAACTGGTTGCCTCCCTCGGCCGGAGCACGGAACGGAAAAATATCGTAGGCCGTTGTGGTCACAACACTGTTGTCGAAAGGTACAGCGATTGTAACTCGATCTTGATTCCGATCGATACCAAAAATGACGCCACCGGGACCCGTCAAAATGTCCAATCCGTCGGCAATCTGTCCGCCGCCGAAGCTGTTAATATTGGTCAACTGAGTACCGGTCTGATCCAACTGGAAAAAGAAAACCTCGTTGTTGAACCGTTGAGCAACCAATTGCCCCCGCAACTGGCCGTTGAAGGTCTCAGCGCGATACTCATCGATTCCGTTGACCGATGACTCAACCTCGGTCAAGGGAGCAGTATAATCCGCGGTGCTAGGAGCATTTACGTCATACTCGGCGTTGTCTAAAGTCTGGCGAGGGTCTAGGCGTCCGCGCGGAATGCTTGGGTGACCCAAAAAGTCACCTTCTGAAACAAAATTCAATTCATCTTCAGCGATTCCGTTGGGGCCATTGTCAGTCGCAAACACATGACCTTGAGTCGTGTAAACGATATCGTAAGAATTCCTTAGCCCCACAGCAAAGGTCTCAACTTCGACCTCTCCAGCAACATCGCGAACTTTAAGAAACTCACCCAGCAATTGATTGTTTGGGTCAACACCAGCGGCGCTGTTAGCGTTCCCTCCCAGCAATCCCAAGTCTTGAGCCATATCGATCAGATCGGGATCTTCGGGGTCGATGAACTCGTACTCAATGTCACCATTAAAATTCGGATCGAAAATACGGGCACGCAAAATTGCCGATGTCAGTGGAGACTCAGGTGCGTCAGAGGCAAATACTCCGTCAAACACTCCAGTGTTCGTGTTACCGCCAACGCCAATCAATAGGTTACCTTCGCCATCGAACTGTAAGCCGTTGATTCCGTGGTCGAATCCAGAGACCGGCAAGCCCGTAATAATTTCGGTTACGACGGAATGGTTGGGACCCGTCAACGTCAGCACATTACTCTCAAACTCAGTGGTGGCACGAAACAGAAAACTCTGCGAAACGTACAGCGTCGGTGTCTCGCCCGGAGCGACCTGTTCAAACGGATTGAAAGTGATTCCCAGCGTGCTGCCACTGTCAGCCAAATCGGTAATCGCGGTAATGTCTTGTGTGTCGATGACGTTATAGTCATTGTCAAACGTGTACGCTCGGATCAATCCGAATTGATTGGCAACGTAAAGCCTTCCATCAGGCCCAAAAGTACCGGCCACCGGATTGTCAAAGCCGCTGTCCAAGTTTCGCGTTTGGAATGAGACGGGCACCAAGTCGTCGTCGATCACGGTTACGCTTAGCGTCCGTGCAACCCCGTCATAAACTGGGTCATCGCTGGAAGCCACGACCTGCAAGGACACGCTCTGCTGACCCTCACCGTCTGAATCGTTGATGGCAGTGATCGTAACGGATTGTGGAATATCAAAATTCGACGGCGTGAAAGTAAAGGTCTGAGTGTCAACGCTGAGTTCATTACCGGGCAAAATCTGAGTAGTTACGTTGCTGACAGGAGGCTGAGTCAAGACGACGGAAAAGCTGTCGGTCTGACCACCCTCGGTAACGATAGTATTTCCTCCTGTCGGAAGTAAAGCCACCGTCGGATTGGCTACGGGAAGAACCTCGATCGCTGATATTTTGGCGTTATTGATTCCATCTGCACCCTGACTGTTTAAGTTCAGGCTTAGAAAACCGTCAGTGACTTCTATCTCTGCGAAATCCAACGGCAGCGATGCATCGTGCCCCTGAGTAAATGCGTTGAATCGCGTTCCAAAAACATCAAAGTCGTCCAGTACGTTGACACCTTCGATCGAGACATCAAACACCCTCAAATTTTCAGAAGTAAAGAAGATTTCAGCAAAATGAAGACGAACATCGTAGATTCCATTGGCGACCGGAATTTCATAACTCAGGTCGGTGTCAAAACGCTCGGTCTGGTAGAGGATGTCGTCCACATCAGAGTCATTAGTAGCATTGGTTCCCGTGCCAACAATGAAAATGTCGTCGTTGGTACTAGACTCCCGACTGCCCCCGCTGAAGTACCGATCGGCCAGAAAAAGATTTCCTTGGGCATCAATATGCTGCTCCCCTCCCGCATTAATACGGATCGCTTCGACATCCGAAGGACCGGTCACCACAAGGGAAAAACCGTTGAATCCACCAGCGTTCGATCCATTGTCAGCGTTGCGAAATGCCAGTTCCACTTGGTTGGCTCCATCAACCTTGACAAACGAGTAAAAGACGAAGGTGTCTTCAATCGAACCATCGTAATCGGCTTCCTGCAGCCCTAGGTTGACTCCGTTGTAGACCACCCGAAACTCCGACTCTTGGTTGGGCTGATCACCGACGCCATACAGGACCAATGTAACGGTGGCCCCCTCTGCGATTTCCTCAAGGCTAGAAACGGTCACCGTGCGGAACTCGTTTGTTGAACGATTGAAAAGGTAGCTGTCGAGAATTGGCTCGTTCTCGTAGGTTCCTGTGTTGGTCGCGAACAAGCCTCCATCTCCGTCGTTGCCAATGACGACATTGAATCGATCCCCATTCGACGCGCTCAGATTACTATTGAAAGAGGACGAGCCAAGCTCATGAACGGTTGTGCCAGGAACAACATCGGGATTAGCAAAGGAGAAGTCGACCGCAGTGGGTGTGTCAACAATGGGACTGCCGCTGGCAAAGTTCACCAGAAACGCTGCTGCTTCGTTGCCAGAATTGCCGTTGTTCTGCACAAGGCCAAAGGTCGCCACAAACATCGACAGCAAGAGAGACATAGTCATGTTGAAGTCCCGAGTGGGAAAAATGACGAGACGAAAAATGAGAAGTACCAGATGAATCCAATACCCGCTGGCGGGAAGACGTGCACTTGCCAGTGACGAACGAGGGGAACATCAACTCGGTAAAGTCGAGCGACGATCGTTGCCGTGGGAGGGAACAAGGAAAGCGCGACCAGAACGGCCGGGATTTCCAACATCATTATAGCATCTCTAGGAGAGAACCGTAGCCATAATATGCTGCGAGTGTGGGCCGGCCAGCGCCAATCTTGGTGGTTTTGAACTGTTAAAAAACAAAGCATTTTGTTTAAATTTGAGCCGCTGAAGTCGATTTTTGTAACGACATTGCCTCTCGATTTTGGCGGCCGGAAGCGTAGAACTTGGTTTGAGTTTTTGAAAGACTGGACTTCGAGTCCAGCCTGAGAGGTGATTTAGACGGCCGCATATTTACCTCTGCATCGCAATCCTAGGCTCAAACAGAAGCAAACTGTTGCGCTTGGCAGCCTCGCGGGAGGATGTCACAATTGAGTGAATGTCCAACGCTCAATTAAAAACAATCGAAGACTACGTCCAACTGCAACGCCGGAACGCGCTTTGTCATTCGATCCGCGCCGCAGTGGATCTGGGAATCCTAGAATCGCTGACCGAGGGGCAAAAAACCGCTCCGCAACTGGCAGAATTGCTTGGGCTTAACCCCAAAGCAACCGATCGCCTGATGCATGTACTGGCCGGAACCGAACTGGTGGATAAATTTGGCGATGACTACGCGTTGTCGAACATTGCTCGCCTGATTCCCAAATCGTTTCTGGATTTTGGTGACCATTATTGGCAATACCTCGCGTCGCATGTTCGAAGTGGTACATCGCTGGTTGAGGACGACACCATTCCCCACACCGAGGCCGACTTCTGGGCGACCCAAGCTCACAAGGAATGGATGCTGACTCCCGTTGCGTTGGATGTGTCTCGCGTGCTGAGCATGGGCGAGTCAAGAACCGGCTTAAATGTTCTACAACTGGGATGTGGTTCAGCCGTCTTCGGCGTAACACTGGCTCACAAGGATCCGCTTTCCAAATTGACACTTGTGGACACGGCACCCAATCTCAAACGTGCCGATCAAACGATCGAAAGTGTGGAACTGGGCCGCGAAGTAACACAGATTGTAGGAACTTGGGACGACCTTTCGGCCTGCGATGGGCTGGAGCCACGCGCCTATGACTTGGCCATTATCGCCAATCGGATTCATTGGCGCAGCCCCGAACAAGTTGAACAACTGCTGAAGGATTTGGCGACCTACGTGAAAGCCGATGGCGAACTGGCGATCATCGACATTTTTCCAGGCAAAGAAGAAGGCGACCTCGCCCGCGCAGAGCACGAACTGGAACTGGGCCTACGAACCAAAGCCGGCCAACTGCACGACCCGATTCAGCTACGTGAATCGCTCGAACGATCCGGGTACGGCAACATTCAGTTCGCTCATCTGTCGGCCGAACCGGGCTATTGGGGCATTACGCTTTCGACTCGAATTTAGTCCGCGGTGGTTGTCCGAGCCTAGAATTCGTGGGAGGGCGAATATGCATGCTCACGCAAACGTAAAGCATGGCGCCCGTCAACTCCGACTTTGCTGCTAGGGCATTCCTAACGGACGCTCTATACCGCCGAGTTTTCGAAGTTGACCAAATGGTCGACCAGCATTGCCGTTTCGTTACTCGACTTCTCCAGCCACAGGCCATGCAATGACTTGGGTATGCCAAAAGAGTCAAAACGGTCTGCCGGGAAGCAAGCCAGAACTCCGGACGCGATTTCTCGATTGAGCTCCGGGTTGGCCGGATTGACACAGACGCCTCGGATCAAATCCGTCGAAAACGAAGCCGCGATGACTCGCTGCTTCATCTTGAATTGTTCGCTTGTCTGCTCACGATTTTCTCGGCTGAAGTCTTTCACTCGATCGCCATTGAACGCAAACACCGATACAAATTCAGGGTCGGGCAACTGACTCAAGAATAAGTCGGTCCAACGCTCAATTCGACGTCGCAGTGCATTAAGTCGATCAAACGCCGGTTCGTTAGTCGCCTGTCCATGAAGTAAAATTCGTAGAGCGCGGTTCTTCGCTTCTTGATTGCGGATGTGAACCGAATGAGCCAACCCAAACAGCTCGTCAGATTCGCGATAGTGATCGTATGTGGTGACAGCCGCCGACCAGACGCGTGTCAACAATTCGGATAGTAAAATTTCTTGAACCACGATCTCTAACGCGGGCCACGGATCGTGCCGAACTCGCGGATTCTTGAAGTCTTGATCAAACATCTTCAAGGCCCTCATCCAGCGTTCGGCTCGTTTTTGAGATGCCACCCAGTAGTGCGTTCCTACCAATATCGGCTGTTCTTTTTCGCAGAACACGAGGTTTGCGGAATACGCCGCCACCCAACTTCCCAGTTCAGCTAATAAACTTGCGTGCATCGGTCGTTCTTTTCAAATCGTGGATATAAGGTTCAATGTGCTTCTGTAAGGCAGAACGCAAACGAAATGCCAAAGAAGAGAAACAACAGAGGTTCGTCGCTAAGTTGTCCAAGAAACCCGCTCACACTAGAATTTCCCGTGTTTTGGGGCGTTGCCATTTTGCAACGCACCGTGATCCAGCATCAAGTGTGTTTATTTTTTGCAACGTCTCACTGCTCATTCTCCACTGGTCGCATGATTTTGTCACGATCGGGTGATGTCCTCAGCATTCATTATCATGCCGAACGAACTGCACATTGTCACTGGGGCCGCTGGAGCCGGAAAAAGCACGTGGGGCCAATCTCTGGCAGCGAAAATGGCCGCCACGTTTCTGGACAGCGATACGCTAACCGAAGCCGTCGTCCGATCCGGCATGAAAGCCGCCGGGCTCGACCCGACCGACCGTGACAGCCCGGAATATAAGTCCCTCTTCCGTGATGCGGTTTACCAGTGCTTGTTTGCGACAGCGAAAGAGAATCTTGCTCACACCTCGGTCGTGATCGTCGGGCCATTCACGCGTGAATTGCAAGACGTTACTTGGCCACAACAATTGACCCAGCGATTTGGCGTTGAGCCGACCATCTGGTTCCTTTCCTGCTCCGACGAAACTCGCCGGGCAAGGATCACCGCACGAGCCAATCCACGTGACCAACGGAAGCTGGAAAACTGGGAGCAGTACCTCACCTCTTCCAAGACACCCGCATTTTCCGTTCGTCAGATTCAGACGGACGTTTGAACCAATTCGGCCGATCAGCCTTTTTGCAAGTTGAAAAGAGCGACAGATCGCGTGAATGCTATCAGTTTTGGTGTTTCAACTCGGTTGCAAAAAATAGGGTCGCGATTCGTCTTGATTCAAAGATGCAGAACGATAAAGCTGTATATAGTTAAGCTTCCTCTTGCTCTTAAACAGGAAGTGACAAGGAGGTTCTTGGCTTCGCCCATAGTATTCTGTCAGGACAGACAATGAGTTGCGACACTACTCAATCAGCTGAACGTCTAGCTTCACGTTCCAAGGATTGCGGCTCTCCCGCCCGGTCCGTTTTATCGCGGACCAGTGCCCGATACCTACTGAAGTTTGACGAACAGACCGAGCATCATCGTGTCTACTTTTATGAACCTGAGTATATTGACCGTCTCGCGTTCTGTTGGAGTCAACCACTTTCGATGGTCCGGTTGGATATCCACCCTGGCAACTACCGTATTACGATCGACACGGCTGAACTACGTGGCGAGCGTTGCAAATTTCCGTTTCAGTTGCGATGGAACGAGAATCGAATTCCTACCCAGTCAATCCAAATCAAGGATGGGAAGATCTCGTTCCCGGTTGATGTCTCGATGTTTCAGAAAAGCCATGAGCAACGATTGACGATCACATGCCGACCGCTCAAATCAGGTCTGGATAGACGTGAACTTGGCCTTCCCATCGCCACAATCGCTATCGAGCCCACGGATCAAGTACACACTGCCACAATTAAGTCGGACCAAGTAGGAAGCTGGATCCGAGAACGGTCGATTGACGGTTTCCGACATGTGCTGGGGAAAAAATCACCCAGTCCGCTGCTGCCAATCTGGGCCATGAAACTGGCTAGCATACCCACCGTTCCATGTGCGATCGAAGCGGCCGACAAAGATGAACAGCGGAAATCCGGGATCCCGACAGAAAATGTTGTCGCTACGGCGGTTGAGATTAATTCACGACATGGGACTGGTTTGCTAGTTCAGTACCTTTTTGGCAATCTTGAATCGGTTACTACGATCTGTTCGAAACAAACCTACCAAGGGGAAAGAGTCAAATCCTTAGCTCACCACAACCTTCCCAACGGCAAACTCGACCGGCATGAAATTTACGGGAAAGTACTGGAATGGTTTCGTGAGAGTCCGCCTAAACGTGCCTATGGGGTCGCATATTTTGAAGAAGATCTGATCATCGCCATGGCCCTGAAAGATCTTTTCGGAACCAAGATATGTTTGCATTTCATGGATGACCAAAATTTCCGTGGCGGCCACATACCTGATTCGACTATGAAAGAGGCGATCAAGAAAGCTGATCTATCGTTTGCTATTTCACCCGAAATGCGGCTCACATACCAAAACAAGTACGGCCAGAAGATTTACATCTTCCCGCCAATCGTTCCAGAGAATCTTGTTCTTCATGAGCAGTTGTCTTTCAATGAACAAGCCAGTAGCCTGAGCGATCGCGGTATTCTAATCGGAAATATCTGGGACGAAGGATGGCTCAACCGGCTAAGAGAAACTATACGCGGCAGTGGATATGAGATTGATTGGTTCTCTAACGACCATAACGCCGTTTTCGGTGATCATCGATTAGATTTGCTCGCTGCTGATCTCGCTGCTGACGGCATTCATCTACATGACTCGCTTTGGGGTGACGACTTGATCGCCGAATTGCAACGCCGACCGTTTGCATTGATGCCTTCAGGAACTTTGGATAACGATGACGAAACGGCCAACATTGCTAGGCTAAGCCTTCCCAGTCGCCTCCCTTTCATGACCGCAACTTCTCAGCTGCCAATTATCGTTCTGGGCAGCCCAGAGACAGCATCCGCTCGATTTGTCAGTCGGTTCAAATTGGGCGAGTGTGTTGACTACGATAGCCAAAAGTTCCAAGCAGCAGTCAAAAGGATCCGCACAAAGGAAACACAATCGTCGATCCGTGAGCGAGCCGCCCGAATCGGCCCTGTCTTTTCAGCTCACGAGATGGAAGCGTGGCTTTGGCAATCGCTTGACCAATCTTCGCCTGCAGACAATCGGTATGAGGATCTGTTTGACGGCATCGACAATGAGTTCGCATACTTTACCGATGAACGCGCCCCTGCGACTGTCGATTGGGACAAAACTACGTTGTGGCAGGCGTTGAAACGACTACAGCTGCTGGGATTGAATCCTGAAACAATTATTGACATAGGAGCCTCGACGGGAGTCTGGTCATGGACTGCCGCAAAAGTTTTCCCTAAAGCTCACTACGTGATGGTCGACCCGCTGATTTCGCACTATCCGGACGCCAACAAACAGTACTACCTTCGCGGTATTGATAGCCATCAACTGGTCGAAGCAGCACTGAGTGACCAGTCGGGAGAAGCAGAGTTTCTAGTTTCTGATGACCTTTACGGTAGTTCCCTGCTCAAGGTTGACGAGGCGATCAGAGCAGCTAAAAAAATAAAAGTACCCGTTCGCACACTTGATGAATTGGCCGATTCAAGCAATTGGCAGGGCTCAACGCTATTGAAGATTGATGTGCAATTCGCAGAGCACCTTGTCTTGGCTGGCGGTAAAGAGTTCATTCAATCGAACGTGGATGCGTTGATTCTGGAGCTTACAATTCAGCGTGAGCATCCAGATGCGAAAACCTATCGCGAGATGCTGGACTTGGTGGACGATCTTGGATACCAACTCGTTGACGAAACGGACGGATGGCGATCTCCTCGAAATGGAATACTGGAGCAGAAAGATTCAATTTTTGTTCGACGTGAGTTGCTAAAGCAAATCGAATCTTGCAAGGAAGGAAGTTCTTTATGTTGATCCTGTCAAATTCACTATGCAAGTCCGCCAGTACCATCACTTGGTGGTACAAAACTGAACTGATCAACCGAACCACTCCAGTCAACGGCAACAGTGGCTTGATTGAATTCGTCAACTCGGGCGCGGTACCTGGACAAGGCATCTTTATTAACGATCCGCTGACGGACCAATCACTCGATCGTTTAATAGAATATGCTCGGCAAAATGGCCCGACAGTCGTTAAGACTCATTGCCACATGACACCGTACTTAGAACAGATGATTCGGGAAGAAAAAATCGTTGCCACCTATGCCCATCGGGATCCCCGAGACGTGATTCTGTCGGCGATCGACCATCGAGCTCGAGAGATCAAGAGCGGGGGCCATGTTTGGTTTTCAGAATTCTCTTCGATCGAAGCTTCGATCCCATCGATACGCAGCCTATGTATCCGAGCAGAACCGTGGATCACCCACCCTCAAGTCCACAAGTTCCTGTACCGAGATACCGTTGCTGATCCAAGGCGGCAGATTCACGCGATCGCAAACACCTTAAAGGTCAAAATCTCGGACAAGCATGTCGACCAAATTCTGAGTATCGAAGCCGAACGAAAATCCGGCAAAGCGAACTGGATGCAGTTTAACCAAGCAAAGATAACTCGGTATCAAACGGAAATGACCCCTGCGCAGATTGAGCTCTGCAACCGGGAAATCGGACCTTGGGTCGAGAAGTTCGGGTACCAGATCGAGGAATCTTGCAACATGCCGGCAACGCAGCTTGATACATCTGCAGCCTGACCCAAGATCACAGTAGGTCGTTCAAGGTCGACCAATTAACGTCGTTGCGAGTATGCAATCGTTTGACCAGCTCAATCGCATCCGGGCGAGACTCCAGCAATCGATAGGCAACGCTGGCCAGCGATACGTCTTCACCTTCAAAGCAGATCACCACGTTGCCCAGCGTTCCGTTGATCGGAATGGTTGGAACTGCAAACTGCACCTTCATCAGCTCAGGGAGCGTTGATTCTTCTGTCGAAAGAATGGGCAGCCCGATCAGGATTCGTGAAGCTCCACCACAATCGTCAATCACCGGTCGAGCCTGTTTGATCTTTTCGTCGAGCCATTTGACCAATTGCTCAAGTCTGACATTGTTTTTAACGATGACTTTCTCGAGAGACATTTTTTTGTAGGCGTCGGCCAGTACCTGTTGAGCCGCCGATCGAATCGCTCCTGGCAGTCGGTGATACCAACAGCTTTGCGATGCCATCGCTTCCAGATATCCACCTCGCTCAAGAATCAAGTTTTCATAAACCAGCGATTCTGTTTTTGTGATATTAGCTTGCAGGTTTTTTTCGATACTCGCAGCCAACAGTCGGTCCATACTGAACTGCTCACCCGCCAGGTCGATCCGTGGCCCTTCACCAGAAGAAAAGTTTTCGCAGATCGACTCAAGCTGACGACGAAATTGATTAACTTTTTCGTCAACATAAGTAAGTCTTGACCGGCAGCCCCGATAATATTTCACACACATTCCGGCAGCAAATTCTTGGAATCGTAAATCCACGTAGCGGGAAACAATTTCAGCAATTTGACCTCGAGTCGCGTCAGTCATTTCTTGGTCGGCATCTGGCAATTGTGCCAGCATGGATAACAGGTCACCCGAAGCACGAGCTCCTTCTGCTGCAATGGCTTCCATCTTATCCGACATCTGGACCAGCTGCCGTTGGCATTCCTCACGAGCTACGTTGACGGTGGAAAGCTCAAACTGCGGCTGTTGCATCAAGGATAGGATAGACTCACATACCTCATCCCCAACAACCTTCGACTTGTTCTCAATAAATTCTAAAAACTGGGAGCAGATTTCAGGCTCTTGGTATTCGTCATTCTGGCGGTTGAATTGACAACCAAAGATCCCATCCACATAGGCAACCAAGGTTTCGCGAGCACTTTCAGGGCTACGCAAAACTTGCTCATTCGCGTCACTTGAAACCGACTCAGGTGTTCCCGCCAGCAATTGGTAGACCGGCTTGCTGACATCTTCGTAGCAGAGGTTTTCTTTTAGTCGATTCCTCTCCAGCAACTCTGAAACAAAGGATTTTGCATCCGTTTCGGTTGTTGGATCACCAAAAATCCACTGACGAATCAAGGCAAGGCTCAGCCGATCGGTAGACCGAACACCCGTTTCCATATTACCGGGACCGCTAACACTCAGCCCGCACGTTCGAAGTGCAAAATGCTCTTGCTCGGTGGCAAGATTGTGACACGCATCAAAAAATACGGAACATTTGGACACCGTTGACAAATAGATGTACTCCGCAACCGACGCGATTTGGGTTTTGTACTCTGATTGACTCAGGTCGTTCCCCATGTGGCGAAAATACGTGTGATCAAACGGCATTTCGTCCTCGAAATCAGGAATTCCGAGGGTCTCATCGCCCGGATAGCCTGACTCGACAAAATGCCTCAGCTCCGTCAGACAAGCGAATGCATTGGCGGATGACAAGCCCGGATCCCGGTTCCGTTGATACGTCGAATGCAACAGCATTCCGTTGACGGTGCTTTCCGATAAACCTCTCTCGGCCATTAGCAACTTGACTGTGTAAGCCAAATCAAGAATCATGCCGCTGCCGATTCCGCCACTGATCGACGAAACCAGAAAAACACGCGGTTGGACCGAACCGGGATTCATCCCCAACGTGTCAGCAGTGGCTGCCAAGTTTTCCGGAAGTACCATCTCGTCGATGGCAGTTTGAAGCGTTTGATAGATCGATTCGAAGTAACTGGCAAACAGCAATCGACCCAACGGCCGCAAGCCTTCAGTATTTTGAGACCGAGGGATATTGTAGATCCATCGGCGACTAAGCCATGACAAAGTTGACGACGCTTCATCTCGGTAGAACTCGGGAGTCCTCAAGGCAGTGTGAAGCGACTCCGTTACGCTCAAGGCACCCTGATCGCCCATATTGCTCAACGCAGACAAATCGTCGATGTCCGAATCAATCGCCAGCAGTCGCACCGATGGGATTGCCTCGTTCGAGCCATGTCGCGCATCCAACTGTTGTTTCATTTGGTGCACGACTCGATTGCCAGTCGAGCCAATTCCGATGATCAAAGTTGGTCGAGCAACCGCTTGAGAAGCGTCGCATTCAGGCGGTTCCAAGGTCTCAATCTGATTTGCTTGAAATGGCAGACCTTGCGAATCAACAATCACCGTCATATCGGGTGCGTCGGCATTCGCCGGCGTAGATTCCGTCGGGCGTTGAATGCGCTTGATGCTTTTGCGACCCACTCTCTTTCGATTGGCCAAATCTTCGATCATGTCCAGACAGCTTGCAAATCGCACGTTCGGATCTTTCGACAGTGCTCTCGCAATTGTCGCGCGATCCTCGCTTGGCAAAGGACGAAGGTTTGGCTTGCCGTGAACATGCTGGGCAGCTAACTGAGCAGGAGTGCTTCCCGGAAACGGACGAATCGACGTCAACATTTCCTGATACACAATTGCCAATGAATACTGGTCGCTATAGGACCCCGGACGACCATCGAACAACTCTGGGGCAGCATACGCCGGAGTCATACCCGTCATCAGTGACATGCAATCGCTGTGGAGCTCTTTCACCAGCCCGAAATCAGCCACTTTGACGTGAGAACCGACGATCAACAAGTTTTCCGGCTTCACATCAAGATGCTGCAGTGAATGCTCATCGCTTAAATAGTCTAACGCGTCTGCCGCGTCTCGCATGTATTTCAGCAAGCGTTCACGAGGGATCCCCGACTCGCCCTTGATGACTAGTTCATTGAAAAGATCAGCCATACTTTTGTCGGCCAACTCTGAAACAACAATCAACTGACCTTCAAAGATCTCGATTCGTTCCAAAGAAAGCAAAAACGGATGCCGCAATTGCTTGACACGATCGAGCGCCTTCAATTCGCCTTGGGCACGCTTCTCGTCGTGGTAGCCGTAGACAATTTTGACGGCCTTGAGCATTCCACCCGGAGCTTCAGCGGACCAGACTTCTCCGAATCCTCCCGCCCCAACGCGCTCCTTGAGTGTATATCCAAGAATGTTCTTGGATGGTGCGATTGAGCTTTCTGTAGATGTCTGGTCTTCAGGCATCGTCAATTGAGTTTCGGTGTGGAAGGAATTAAATGTTGGGCGGGATTAAGACGCCAAATGCCGTCTATCCAGTTAGAACGTAGCTTCGGCTTAACGGTCAGTCCCCGTTTTAGGCAGGATTTATCAAAATTATTTCTGCCTACTCACTCGCACCAAACGTTCGGTTACCGCACCAAACGTTCGTTGCCGCGCCAGACGTAATAAGTGCAATATCCATCGCTTCCCTAATAAGTCACTTTACAGGTCAGATTCGATACGATCACCACATCCAGCATCGGTCCTTCGCAGAGACTCCGTCCGGTTGTATCAACGTTGCTGCCTCGCGGGCATCAGGCAAGTTTTTCAACGGCGAGCGGCCCCCAAAACCGATATGGCTTACTACCTACGCGCGGGATCAGCTTGACTCCGCGAAACGGATGCGCGTTACAGCAGCGACAGCCACTACTAGAACGAATTGATTCGCAAAAGGCCGCCATGGAATCACCATCGGTCGATCAACCTAAACCAAATATGCCCCGACAACCCGCCTAAACGATAAAGAAACTGCCAGTTATATCGATTGGCTCGAGATGTAACGGATTTACTGACGAAGATGGAGTCGAATTGTTTCGGTTGCACACTTTGTTTGGATCCAACCGAAAAGGAAGCAAGCACATTAGGGAAACGAGGCGTCAAAGCTCCGCGAGACGGCATCAAAAACTTAAGTCAAACCTGAAAACAACCAAATGTTTTGGAAAAATCGTCCAGAACCGTGAAGAGATTAAAAGAGCAGGCAAAACATCCAATTTTTGTTTGCATGCCGATTTCCACGACCTATGTTTTTCGAACAACCCGGTTGCAGCTTGATAGAAACGTTACGTATTTGGACTTGATTGATGCCTTACCGTATCAACGACAACAAACCCGATAGCGATCCTTGTGACCCCCTTTTGCAGACGAAACTCTTAATATTTTACGGTGAACCTATGAACAACCAACTAAAGAAACTGCGTTTGGGCCTCGCCCTGTTCGCTTTGCCGTTTGTCGCTTCTGCGTCGGCTCAGGAACAGTTCGTCCCACTTACTCCTGCCAACACAACAGTCGAAACACCGACATACCTAGAAGGTAGTCGAAGCCACACTGTTGCTCTCAACCGCATCGGTCAGCTTGAAGGCCGAATCAATTCGGGCGACCAAACTGGTGAATTGAATGTTTACTTTGTTCGTGATGGAGAGATTGTCACGCGAACAACGACTCAGGACGGCGGTTACTTCATCGCTGAAGGTATCAACGAAGGTAATTACTCGTTCATCGCAACTGGTCGAGGTGGTTTCGTCGCTTACGGAATTCAAGTTACCCCCTACGATCAAGTGACTGGCGTCAACGCAATCGAAGCCGCCACCGTATCGTCCGGCTACAAAGGTATCCAACGAATTTTGAAAAACAGTGTGCCATCTCAGATCGCTGCCGAAATCAGTGGCATCGAGCAAACAGAAGCATCTGCTCCTAGCTTCACCGGTTCAAACGTCGTCAAATTGACCGGCAATCAACTGAGCGGCCAAGTTGCATCGTTCGATCAGAGCCGTCAGCCCGTTTACGGTACTGAAGTGTTCATCATTCGCGATGACCGAGAAATCGCTCGCACAACAGCTGACGCAAGTGGTAACTTCACTCTGCGAAACTTGGATGCCGGCACATACGACTTGATCGCCGCCGGATCAAACGGTATCGCTGCTGTTCGTTTCCAAGCTGTAGATACAGCGTCTGTTCTCGATGCAAATAACAGTCCTTTTCAACCTGTATCATTCCGCAAAGCTGTGACAACAGCAGCGGCTTCACTTCAGGTTTGCCTGACATGCGGTGCTGATAGCGGAATCGTCGGAGAGCAAATTGACTACTGTGCGAACGACGCCGTTATCGTTGAGTCGGTACCCTTCGATCAAACATCACCCATCGAATATGCGAGTGACTCACTAGGCTGTGGTTGTGCAGCTGGCGGATCATGCGGCACCTGTGGCAATTTCTCTGGTGCGAGTACCGGATTTATTGGTGGTGGCGGTGGAGGATTCGGTGGCGGAGGAGCCCTACTAGGTGGTGGCAGTAACTTCCGTCGCTTGCTTGGCCTTGGCGGTGTCGCTGGAGGAATCGTCGCGATTGCGGTTGATGACGACGGAGCCCCAATTCCAGCAAGTCCGTCGACAACCAACTAATTGTTGTCAACACAATCGAAAGCAGATCTTC
>CAZLYM010000005.1:0-5434 GCA_964563475.1 uncultured Pirellulaceae bacterium | reverse complement strand
GCAAGTCCGTCGACAACCAACTAATTGTTGTCAACACAATCGAAAGCAGATCTTCATCACTGAACACTGCTTTCGAATGACTAAATAGAAAAACTCCATCAGTCGAATCCGGCTGATGGAGTTTTTTCATGGATTGAGTAAAAGCTTCAGAGATTCAATTCGAAATTTCAATTCGCCAATGCAGCCCGCTGAACCTTTCGTTGCAATTCCGTCAGCTGACTCGCAAATGACGACTTGCTCCAGCCAGCGGGCAAGGCCGCCAGATAGTTGATCAACTGAGCCGCTTTCTTCTCCTCGCCAGCCGCAACCAGCAGGCGAGCCACATTGTACTTGGCCTCGAACCATTGATCCGTTTCCGGCTTGAGCTGGCGAGCCAAACCTCGCCAAAGTTCCAGCGGGCGCTTTGAGCGAACCGGACGCTGCCCCAAGCCGATCCGAGTACTTAATCTCGCCCGCGCCAACAAAATCGTGACATCCCGAGGCCTTTCTTCCACCAGCGAATTGATCGCCCTTTCCGCTTCGAGCCCACCCGACCGGGTCAACGCGTCTGCCGCAGCGCGAATTGCGTCGGTGCGGTGGCTCGAATCCTTTGACACCTTCAGCAGCGTACTCGACGCCGCAGCGAACTGACCACCGGCAACCTGTTCCCTTCCCAGCCACAACCTAGCTTGATCCGCCGTTTTTGAATCCGGCCATTGCCCCAGATGCTCTTGAAGCGCTTCCGTGAAAGCAGACCTGTTTGCTTCCAAACCCGAAACGTCCTGAGCAAGGTTCCAAATCGCTCGCAAATGAATGGACGCCGCTGCCGAGTGCGCCGGTTCTTCATTCGCCGCTTCCAGTAACTTGCCAGCTGCCATGGCGTGCTTACCAAGCTGCTCCAATGCTCGACTGGCGCTGATTTGACAGGAACGCCACGCCGCCGTATCGCCGCTCAGCTTGGCGATCGCCGCCGCCTGCTCGTATGCCTCTTTCGCTTCGGCAAACTGACTGGCTGCCATCGCCGTTTGGCCCTGCTGCACCCATTCGCCGTATCGTGATGCGACCTCATCGCCTTGATCAGAGCCCCCAAACGCGGTCGCGAACAACTGTTTCGCACGGAGGCCCCACCAAGGACCATGCTGCCGAGCAATCAAATCGGCTCGCCGCTTGGCCTGAGAAAAATGTTCCTGTTGTTTCGAATCCGACGTCGAAACCGCATTCATCCCCGCGACTAGGTTCAATGCCAACCAATCCAATCGAGCCGACGCAACGGACCGCTGATCAATGGCCAGCAACACACTCCGAGCGACCTTACGTTCGGCCGCGTTTTTCATTCCACTGGCCAACAGCAATTCTGCTTGCTCGGCCAGAATCTGCTCCTGCCATTTCCGCCGATGCCCCCGAAGATCGGACCCACGTGTTCGCTTTAAAATCGTCTGAGCCCTCGCAACATCGCCCAGCAGTCGATGGCATTTGCTCAGTGCCAGTTGAGTTTGCCACCACAAATCGGAACCGGGTTCGTTGGCTCGCTGCAATGATTCCAACTGCTGCAAGACCTCCGACAACGCACTGGCTTGATTGAGTGACGCTTGTTCGCCCGATTTTCCGTACAACTTTGCTCGCTGAAGTCCCGCAAGCGCCACATGAAACTGCACGTTGCGCTGCAAACTAGCCAGCTCAGCCACCGACAATGATGAAGAATCGGTAGCCGAGTCGTTTCGTGCGCTCTGCAACTGATCAGCAATTTCTTGATCAATCGAACGCAACTCCGTCCGAATGGCTTGGCTCAACTCTAACGCTCGCTGGCGGTCCGTGTCTGATCCAACGCCAAAGTCCTGTTCCTGCCCAATCAAATTGACAAGTTCTGAATCGATCAGCACCGTTTGCAATTGAATAATCATCCGACGCGGATGCTGCGGATAATTTTTCAGAAAAACCTCGCCCACCTCTCGCGCTGCCAACCGAAACGATTCGCGTTGATCCGGAGCAGCAACTCGCGCCCGATCCGATTGAATTCGAATCAGCTCAACCGTGAACGCCACTTGATCTCGTGCCAAGTTCGGCCCGTCCGCCAGATCGTTCAACGCCTGCTGGCACACAAACTCGGCTTGATCAAATAGTCGTCGTTCACGAAGCCCCACTGCCAGCGACAAGTCTTCTTCACTTGCCACCGAAGGCCGTAGGCTCCCAATCGCTGCCACAAAAAAAACAGCCAACGCAAAACAAGTTCGGCATGAGCCCGACATATTTTCCGGCTCCTACTGTGGGTTCACGGCGAAGGAGATCGTTTCAAAGCGGCAGCGCTTGGCTACGTCATAGGTTTCAATCACATGGCCCAACGGCACATTCGGCTGTGGATGAAGAATGATGGGAGTCGCCGCCGCAGCGTTGGCCAACCGTTGTAACTGCCGGTTAACCGATTCCAAATCGGAATACTTCTGATCGTTGATCGCCCACGTCGGCTGAGTTTTCTGCCACGCAATCCGCACCACAACCTGATCCAGATCCGATTCGTCGGGCGGCGTGATCGTGTCGGATTTCTGATCTCCCAACTGAGACGAAAGCTGACTGGGCAGCACTTGTTCGGCCGCGACAAAGCTGGCCGTCCAAACGAAAAACACCAGCAGCAGAAACACAACGTCAATCATCGGCGTCATGGCCGAATCCATATCGACTTCCGTGCCGCGTTGCAGAAAAGGACTGGTTCGCTTCATCACCGCTCCTCACGATAAACGGCGTAGCTGACATTCCAGATTCCAGCCTGCACACACGATCGCATGATGGGCTCCACGGCCGAATACGCTACGTTTCGACTGCCGCGAATTCGCACCTCCAACCCATCGCCCTCTTTTTCAACCGCGTCAATAAAGCGGTCCTTTAGTTGATCTGACTGGACCGGCCGACCCGCCAGAAACAAGTTCCCTTCCGAATCCACATTGACGATCATCCGAGGCGTTTGCTGATCGACATCGTCGCTGGCAGAGACCGCGATCGGCAACTCCAATTCCAGCTGCGATTCATTTCGCGCCAAATGACTACTGACCAGAAAAAAGATGATCAGCAAAAATACCACATCAATCATGGGCGTCATGCTGATACCGTATTTTCGGCTTCGGATGTGACGAGGGATTCGCACGTTGATTTGCTTTGGTTCGAACTCAGTTGGCGGAAGTCTTTCGCGCCGGACGGCGTAGCGGACTGAACACATGCTGAGCCGTATAGCCCGCCTCAGCAATCAATTGGTCGATTCGATTCCGAAAAATCGCAAACGCGCCGATCGAGGGAATCGCGACGATCAATCCACCCACCGTCGTCACCAACGCTTGATAGATTCCGGTCGCCAACTGCGGCGCCGAAGCGGTACCTTGAGTCGCGGCAACGTTCTGGAACGCAAAAATCATCCCGATCACCGTCCCCAGCAACCCGACCATCGGTGCGATGTTGCCAATCAGCGACAAATACTCAATTTTGCGAAACAACCGGGCCGCCTGTTCGGCCAACGCGTCTTCGAGCGTTTTCTCAACCGCATTCCAGCCGAACTCAAGTTCTCCGATACCCTGGGAAAGCACAAAGGACATCATGCTCGGGTGCTGCTGACAGGCCGCCCGCGCCGCATTCACGTCGTTGGACATCAAGGATTTTCGAACGGTCTCCGCCAATCCTTCGGGGATCAAAATACTCTTTCGAATCGTCATCAAGTGATCGAAAACTAGGTACACCGTCGTCAGCGAGAGTGCCAACAGCACGACGATCATCAAGATTCCGATCACGCCGCCCGCAAAAATGATCTCAAGAAAACCTGCGGGTGCTTCGGTGGCTTGCTCAGCGCCGCCCTGCCCCGCCGCGACCGCAGGCAGAGCAACGCTCATGCCCATCGCCGCGATGGAAAGGATAGCCGAGCGGATTCGAGTAACATTCATTGGCTTCCTGCCGTCAAGCACTTTCAATTTTCGTTTTCGTATCGCAAATTTCATACAAATCATTTCAGTCGATTGGCTCGCTGCGTCCAAGTCGAATTCGGGAACCGGCGAACTAATTCCTGAAGAACCAAGTTGGCCGAATCCTCCGCTGATGTATTGTGCATCAACCGAGCGACTTGATACAACGCCGCTGAGGCCAGATCCGGACGATCGTCGTACAAAATCGGCAACCGCATCCACGTAGTGACCGCCTCGTTACGCCGATCGGCTGCCTCGAAATGCCCCGCCAAAACGTAATTGGGACCAGGCCGAAGTTCTTTTGGCATCGACAATAATTTTTGTTTCCATTGATCCACTTGGCGAACGTTAACGTCGCGCCGAGTCCGCCAAACTTGAGCCGAAGCGAGTCCGGCGATTCGCTGGTCCAAATCTTGGGCAAGCTGCTCCAAGGTTTGCAATGCCGTTTCCTGCTGAGCCGTTCCAATCAGATAGCTGGCAGCCAACAACTGAACGGCCGGAACTTCCATTTTCAACCAATCGCCGGCACGCGTTACCAGCAAGGGATCGCTGCCTTCGCCCGTCCACGACAGAGGAGCAATGTTCAGGAACCGTGTATTCGGATCATCACGCAGCAGAAGTAGAAACTGATCGCAAGCTAACGACGGCTGGTCCGTCGCCAACAAGGCCCGCACCAGATCGGCTTGCAACATCGCGTTGGCCCAAGGCCGCTGCTCGTCCTCGATCGCCTGCCGCAGCAACACAATCGCGCGATCAAAGACACCGGCGGACAACTGTTGACGGGCCTCGGTGGCAGCTTTCGACCACGCCGTTTCAACTGCCACGATTCGCGCGTTATCAATCTGCCGATCGCGAGTTCCTACCGCAAGCGTCAGCGCCGAACCCTTCCAGCCCGTAATTTTCCCACGCAGGCGACGCGTGGTTTCGTTTGGCTGATCTCGGCCGCGCTGGCCCGCACGCACGATCACAGTGTCAGGTTTTTCAGAGTCAAATTCTTGCCCGCTGGCGGTGCCCCACATTGGTGCTGTCAGCAGGACGCAAAGTATCGGATTGAAAAAGCTTAAAGGACGCATGCGTTCAGTATATCGGATCATCCGATCGACGTGACACATCTGGTCCAAAGGCCAAAAAATGTTGCTCAATGACAGCACAAAACATTTTCGGAGAAAAATTTGGCGGCATGACCAAACGTGTCACAGGCCCGGCCAATGATGGTCTCAGACAAGTCGCAAAGGAACTGTCGAACACAAACATCGCCTTAACACTACGGCATTCAAGGAACCTAGTCATGATCCAAGCCAGCAACCTACCTCAACTGACCAGCGCCAAACCTCGATCTGGAATGTCCAGCATCGCCGAGCTAATGCCTCGCCTGATCCGCCAGTACGAACTACAGGCCGAGCTAAAGAAACGATCCAACGCTAATCCGCCAAAGTCATTGAATCCTGCCGCTGCTACGATCACCGTCACCACCGCCCCAGCCCAGCAAACCACCTTCGGCTGGGACTAGGTCAGGC
>CAZLYM010000004.1:38687-51353 GCA_964563475.1 uncultured Pirellulaceae bacterium | reverse complement strand
GCGGATGGGTTCACCGCCGGCCCCGATGTCTGACATGGCTTCGATGCCGATCTCCAGATGCAGATCGACCCAGTTTTTGGTGACCGCGTTATCTGATGCCTCGGTTTTGACTCCTTCGGGAGTCGTCGGTACGTCGGAGACAAGCAAGAGGGCTCCGCGAGAAATCTGGTTGTAGTGGCCGACGATGAATAGCGTTGCGGTTTCCATATCGATTCCGATGCACGTCATGGCGCACAAGCGGCGGCGAAATTCATCATCGTGTTCCCACAGGCGTCGGTTGGTTGTGTAGATCACGCCGGTTCGATATTCAAGGTTCCGCCGGACTAGGCCTTCAGAAACGAACTTATGCAATTTGAACGACGGTAATGCAGGAACGGCCGGTAGTAGATAATCGTCGCTGGTTCCCTCGCCACGAATCGCTGCGATGGGCAGGATAAAATTGCCGATTTCGGTTGAATCTTTTAGGCCACCGCATTTGCCCAAGAACAAGACGCCTTTGGGTTCGCGAGCACTTAACAGGTCCATGACTGTTGCGGCGTTGGCCGATCCGATCCCGAAGTTAACGATCGAGAGGCCGTTCTGATTGGTGGCGGCCTGCATGGGTTTGCCGTAGCCATGAATTTCGCAGTTAAACCGGGCTGCAAACTGACGCACGTAGTAGTCGAAGTTGGTCAGCAGGACATAGTCGCCGAAAGCTTCGATGGGCATGCCGGTATACCGCGGCAGCCAATCGCGTGCGATTTGCAACCGGTCGATCGTTGGTTCAGTTTGCTTTTCACCCATTTGGAATTTCGTCTGAAAACTTTGTCTATTTTAGGCCAGCTGGTAGCCCATTGGGGAATTTCTCTTGAATGATCGATTGAATGTACTCGACGCGGTTAGCAGGTCGAGGATGAGTGCTCATAAATTCAGGGCCTCCGCCTCCTCCTGAGGTGGCTTCCAGAACGTCCATCACGGTTTCCAGATGTGTGGGGTTGTAACCAGCGAGTATCATCAATTCGACGCCCCAGCGATCCGATTCAAGCTCATCCGCTCGGCCGTACTTCATGTTAACAATGTTGCCTACGTAAGCGGCCATGTTGGCGGATTGGTGGCCTCCACCGGCGACTCCGGCCGCTCCGACGATTCCCTGAATCAGTCCACCTTTGGCCATCCGCTGGGAGCCATGTCGCTCCAGTACGTGTCCAATTTCGTGTCCCAGCACGCCAGCGAGGCGACCTTCGTGGCCGTCAGGGTCGTGCCCTTTATTAAGTGGATCGGCTAGGTGGTGAAAAAGAGCCTCTGTGATAAACACTTGTCCGCCCGGTAAGGCAAATGCATTGACCGTATTGCGATCGGACAGCAGGTGGAAATCGAACGGGTAAGGGTTCTGGATTCCCTTGGCCCGCAGGCGGTGTTCGAGCATGTTGACCAACCGGGCCCCGACGTTTTGGACTTTGATGGTCGACGCCACATCTTGTGATGGATGTCCCATTTGAGGGGCGGCCTGCATGCCCATCATGATTTCTTCGTTCACATTTTCGGCGACTCGTTGGACTTCGCCAGTGATTGGATTGGTTTGGCCTTTGGCGAAGTAGCTGACGACTGAGAACAGCACGATGGCGGCGCCGATGAGTAATCGCAGTTTCAGCCCACTGAAGTTACTGCCGCGAGATCGTCTTGATGGATGGTAGCTCATGATGATGAAAAAGTTTAATCTTGGTGGATTGGGTTTGGACGCGTCGGGTACGAAGCAGGCGGTTTCACTTCAATCTGTTTGGGTCGCCTGATTCACGAGGCCTTGAAAGATTTGCCTTATATGTCTTTTCGTGACCAAGTGTCCGTGTATTTTAGGCATTCATGGAGTGCTTGAACAACATCGGAGTGAACGATCCGTTAGTTTTGCCGGGTTGGTGGCACTTGATTTGTTCAAATGTCCAGCGTGTTGGCCACGCTATTGGCCCCCATTTATTTTAATGAAATCCTCTGAAATAAGGAAAGAACGAGATGCCCAAGATTGATTGGAGCTATCACCGTCCAGGCTGAAAGACTTGTGTCAAAACGCAGGAGTTTCTTGCGAAAGCTGGGTTGAAAGCCGATTCCGAGACCAATGCCAAGAAGGAGACATGGGGGCGTGAGGGGGCGATTGGGCTCCTGAAAAAGGCTCGTTCGCTGAGTGTCGCCAAAGGAAAAAAGGTCGTGGAGGTCGATTTGAAGAAAAATGATTTGACCGAAGACGAGCTGTTAAAATTGGTGCTGGGGCCGACCGGAAATCTTCGTGCTCCAACTTTGAAGGTCGGAAACCGCATTGTCGTTGGCTTCAATCAGGAAATGTACGAATCGGTGTTCTGAATTTTGGTTCTGGCGGCTTTTGTTCGCTGGGCAAAAATAATGTAAATCCGGGGTTTTTTTGTCGTGTTGGCGATAGCCGCGTGGTTGGCATTTGGATACAGTACGGAGAGCCATTTCGTGGATTCAATGGAAGTAGTCCGCGGCTTCGAAATGCTGTTTGGCAATGATAGAAATGAACGTATTCAGTCGAGACTACATCGATAGTCTCTACCGTGATTTCCAGCAAGATCCAGCTTCCCTGCCGACGGAGTGGCAAACGTACTTTGAGACGTTCGATCCCACCGCTCAGACCGTTGATGCAGCCCAGTTGCCGACGGTCCCGGGTTCGGCCACCAATGCGTCCGCTTATCAGGCACATTCGTCGTCCAACGGAAGCCATCCGGCGGGTAATGGTGTTGCCGGCAACGGTCGCCAAGACGATGTTGCGGTGGCTCAGTTGCAGGATCGAGTCGATCAGTTGATCCGAGGTTTTCGGGTGCGAGGGCATCTTGAGGCCCGCATCGATCCGCTCGGTCGGCCTCGTGAACAGAATAGTGAACTCAGTCTTGAGTCCTATGGTCTGCTGCCGACCGACCTAGAACGGCAGTTTTCGGCTCGCACAGTCGAAGGTCGTAACTTTCGTTCACTCGACGACATTCTCAATTTGCTGCGTGAAACGTATTGTCGATCGATCGGCGCGCAGTTCATGCACATTGATGATCGCCACGTTCGCGATTGGCTGGTGCGGCGGATGGAGTCATCCATGAATCGCATGAAGTTGCATCGAAACACCCAGATGCGAATTTTGACTCGATTGACCGACGCGGTCATTTTTGAAGAGTTCATGCGGAAGAAGTTCATCGGTGCCAAGACTTTCTCATTAGAGGGAGCCGAAACGCTCATCCCGTTGCTGGACCTAGCACTTGAGAAAGCAGGCGACCACGGTGTGAAGGATGTTGTGCTTGGGATGGCTCATCGAGGCCGTTTGAATGTGTTGGCCAATATCATGGGCAAGCGAGCCCAGAATATTTTCTGGGGATTCAATGACCCGAGGCCGGATGAGAACCGAGGTGCGGGGGATGTGCTCTATCACTTGGGGTACAGCAACGACTGGGTAACCAGCAAAGGCAAGAAAGTCCATATCTCGCTGTGCTTTAACCCGAGCCATCTAGAGTTCGTTAACCCTGTCGTGCTAGGGCGCTGTCGAGCCAAGCAGGACCGGGCCAAAGACCAAGATCGAGACGGCTTCATGGCGGTCCTGATTCACGGCGATGCGGCTTTTGCCGGTGAAGGCGTTGTGCAGGAGACGCTGAACCTGAGCCAATTGGACGGATACAAAACGGGTGGTACGCTGCACGTGATCGTCAACAATCAAATTGGCTTTACAACGAATCCGCAGCACAGTCGATCTTCAACCTATGCAAGCGACGTGGCGAAGATGCTGCAAATCCCAATCTTCCACGTTAACGGCGAAGATCCCGAAGCAGTGGCTCAGGTGGTGAACCTAGCCATGGAATTCCGACGCGAATTCAAGCGAGACGTGGTCATCGATATGTACTGTTACCGCCGGTTGGGGCACAACGAAAGCGACGAGCCACGGTTTACTCAGCCGTTGATGTACAAAACGATTGACAGCCTGCCGACTATCCGCGACAGCTATATGAAGCGGTTGCTAAAAATGGGCGGAGTGACTGAAGAGGAAGCCGATCGACTAGCGTTTGTGCGAGGTGAAAAGCTTCAGATTGAGTTCGACTCCGCGAAGAAACAGGGCTTTGTTCCGGACACGCAGACACTGGGAGGCATTTGGAACGAGTACACGGGCGGGCTGGAGAAAATCGAAGACGACGTGGATACCGGAGTTCCGTTGGACAAATTGTCTTACGTTATTCGTGGCGCGACCGAGGTGCCCAGCGGTTTTCAATTGAGCCGAAAGTTGCAGCGCGTTTACGCCAACCGTGCCGATGCCGCCAAGGGTGAGCGCCCCGTCGACTGGGCGACTGGTGAGTTGGCGGCGCTGGGGACGCTGGCGATGGAGGGGCATCCGGTGCGGTTTTCCGGGCAGGATTGCGGACGAGGAACATTCAGTCAGCGTCACGCGGTTGTGTTGGATGAATCGAATGGGGAATCGTGGTGTCCGTTGGAGCACCTTGCCGATGATCAGGCCGAGGTTGACATTATCAACAGTCCGCTCAGTGAGGCGGGCGTGTTGGGCTTCGATTACGGCTACAGCTTGGACGTGCCTGAAGGCCTGACGATTTGGGAGGCGCAGTTTGGTGACTTCTTCAATGCCGCGCAAGTGATTGTTGATCAATTCATTAGTAGTGCCGAAGATAAGTGGCGACGACTAAGTGGTTTGACGATGCTGTTGCCGCACGGGTTTGAGGGGGCGGGCCCCGAACACAGTAGTGCTCGGATTGAACGCTTTTTAAACTCGGCGGCCGAGCACAACATGCAGGTCGTCTACCCGACGACGACGGCTCAGCATTTCCACTTGCTCAGGCGGCAGGTGAAGCGAAAATGGCGTAAGCCGTTGATCGTTTTCACTCCCAAAAGCCTGTTGCGTGAGCCGATGGTGATGTCGCCATTGTCTGACTTTGAATCTGGCACGTTCCGCCGTTTGTTGCCTGATACGGCGGTTACGGGAAATGACTCTCCATCACGGATTTTGCTCACGACCGGAAAAATCGGGGTCGACCTGATGAAACACCGGCAGGAAACCGATCGAAAAGACTTTGCCATCATCCGGGTTGAGCAAATTTATCCGTTGCCAATTGACGAAATTCGCAGTGCGTTGGAGTCCTATCCGGAAGACACGCCTGTCTTCTGGGTTCAGGAAGAGCCGCGAAACATGGGGGCTTGGTACTTCATGAAAATTAAGTGGGACGAGCTTGGGCTGGGTGAGCGTTGGCCGTTGAACGGGATCAGTCGCCCCGAGTCCGCCAGTCCGTCGACCGGTTCCAAAAATTCGCACAAACTGGAACATGCCGAACTGCTGGCGTCGGCCACTGGAGACAGTCCTTGATGTTGCCACTTAGTTGATGCTGCCGCCATATGTTTGTTGGGCACAGGCAGGCCCGTTGAGATGCCGAATTTTTGCCAAATTTTCGCCGAGAAGTTTCCGGCGATCGAAGTGGTTTGTTTTTCCGTTGAAGTTCCAATCAAAAATCTTTTTACATTATCGCAGCTGAGAAAATCATGTTTGAACTGAAGGTTCCCGAGTTCGGCGAGTCGATCCAGGAGGTGCAGGTTGCAAGCTGGCTCAAGCAGCCAGGTGATACCGTACGCCGAAACGAAGAACTAGTTGAGCTCGAATCCGAAAAGGCCTCTCAGACGTTGGAGGCGGATCAGGACGGCGTGCTGCAGGAGATTCGTGTCCCGGCAGGCGAGTTTGCTAAAGTGGGTGATGTGCTGTGTGTTCTTGCGCCGGTGGGCGCTGCCAAGCCTGTCGCTGCGGCCGCTGCTGCGTCGAGCGCACAGGCTGCTCCGTCGGCACCGGCCGCGAATAAGGTCGATAGTGATGCAATAGGAAAAGGGATGGTGATGCCTGCTGCTGAACGCTTGCTGGCCGAATATCAGATCTCGGCCGGAGTCGTTTCACCGACGGGGCCGGGCGGGCGGTTGTTGAAAGAGGACGTGCAAAACTACATTCAAGCCCACGGCTTACAGCCCGTCAGTGCCGAAGCAGGTGCGTCGGCTTCTGAGTCGGTTGGATTCAGTGCGGATTCGGACTCGTTTGCACCTCAAGCGAATGCGGTCGCTCCTGGCCCAATCAATTCGACTTTGCCCAAGCCGGACGCTGTTTCTTCGCCGGCGCCAGAACCTCGCGTCTCACGGCCGTCGGCTCCAGCGGCACCCCAACCGCGGGCAAATCCGGCTTCTAGCAAACCGGCGAACGACGTTTGGGAGTCATCCGGTTTAGAATCTCCTGAGCGTGAAGAGAAAGTACAGCCGATGAGCATGATTCGACGTACAATTGCGTCGAGACTGGTTGAGGCTCAGCAGACTGCGGCGTTGTTGACGACGTTCAATGAAATCAACATGCAGCCGGTGAAGGAGCTTCGCGCGAAGTACAAAGAGGCATTCCTGACCAAGCACGGCGTCAAGTTGGGATTCATGTCGTTTTTTGCCAAAGCGGCGGTCGAAGGACTGAAGCGGTATCCGGCGATCAACTCCGAGGTTCGTGACAAAAATGTTGTGATGAAAAACTATCACGATATTGGAATCGCGATCGGCGGCGGCAAGGGCTTGGTGGTTCCCGTGTTGCGAAATGTGGAACGTTTGAGCTTTGCGGACGTCGAGCGTACGATTGGCCGGTTCGCCGGACTGGCGAAAGACAACAAGATCAAGCCGGATGATTTAAAAGGCGGGACTTTCACGATCAGCAATGGCGGTGTCTACGGTTCGTTGTTGTCGACTCCGATCGTCAATCCGCCGCAGAGTGGAATCCTTGGTCTGCACACGATTCAAGATCGACCGGTCGCCGAAAACGGTCAGGTAGTGATTCGCCCGATGATGTACATCGCATTGACCTACGACCACCGCATCGTCGATGGCCGTGAAGCAGTCGGATTCTTGAAGACGATCAAGGAAGTGCTCGAAGAGCCTGCTAGATTGTTTCTGGAAGTCTAGTAGCATTCCGGGCTTGAGATTTAGCGAGATCATAGCCCGCGTGCGCGTGAGTACGCTAAGTTAGAGCGTGCTCAACTAGGGAGTGTCGTCGCTCCCACGACGACAATCGAGTCAGTTTTGACCGATCGATTATGTTACCGTCGCGTCGCTGTTTGAAGTGACTCGCTGTTTTTGCTGCAACCCAACTATTGAAAACCGAACACATCATGGCCAATCAATCATTCGATCTTCTCATTCTTGGTGGCGGTCCCGGAGGTTACGTTGCGGCGATTCGTGCAGCGCAATTGGGGTTGAAGACAGCCGTCGTTGATGAAAATCCTCAGTTTGGCGGCACCTGTCTTCGTGTCGGTTGTATTCCTAGCAAAGCCCTGCTGGAATCAAGTCACATGCTGGTCGAGGCTCGCGACAACATGGTGGAACACGGGATTTCGGCAACGAAGCTGACCGTGGACCTTGGCCAGATGATGGCCAGAAAAACGAAAATTGTGGATACGCTTACCGGTGGCATTAACATGTTGCTCAAGCGAAACAAAGTCACCACATTTGTCGCTCGGGGTGTGCTTGAATCATCCGAGGGCAGTACCGTTGTCCGGTTGTCGTCCGGCGAAACGGTTTCAGCGACGAACATCATTCTCGCGACCGGTAGCTCGCCCATGCAGCTTCCGGGAATTGATATGGATGGTGACCTGATCGGAGACAGTACCGCTGCACTTTCTTGGCCAGCCGTGCCAAAGACTTTAGTTGTGATTGGTGGTGGCTATATCGGTCTGGAGCTTGGCTCCGTCTGGAATCGGCTGGGCTCGAAAATCATCGTGTTAGAAGGAACGGACCGCCCGCTGGCGGGGATGGATCAGGAAATTGGCAAACTGGCCGTGCGTCAGTTCGAGAAGCAGGGAATCGAGTTTCGAACCAACATGTGGGTCGAAAGCGCGACTCGCGATGGGCGAAAGTGTGTCGTGAAATGCAAAGGGCAGGATCCAATTGAGTGCGATCGGGTGTTGGCAGCAGCGGGACGAGTGCCGAATTCGAACGGCATTGGTTTGGAAAACGTTGGTGTGCGAACCGACAAGCGTGGATTTATCGAAGTGAACGAGGACTTCCAAACGTCAGCGGCCGGAGTTTTTGCCATTGGCGACTGTATCGGTGGAGCGATGCTGGCTCACAAGGCTTCCGAAGAAGGAATCGCCTGCGTCGAGCAATTGGTTAACGGCAACGGGCACGTTAATTACGATGTCATTCCAGGCGTGGTTTACACGCACCCGGAAGTGGCGTCAGTGGGCAAGACTGAGGAGCAATTGAAGGAATCCGGTGTCTCGTACAACAAGGGTGTGTGCCCTTACGGTGCCAGTGGGCGAGCGAGAGCGATTGGCGAAACGGAAGGTCGCATCAAGATTCTGGCGGATGCCAAGACTGATCGAATTCTGGGAGTCCATGCGATCGGTGCTCGTGCAGGAGATTTGATCTCCGAAGCGGCGGTGGCGATGAACTTCGGTGCCTCCAGCGAAGATCTGGCTCGCTGTTGTCACGCTCATCCGACCTTGTCCGAGATCATGATGGAAGCCGCGCTGGCGGTTTCAGGGCGAGCGATTCACACTTAGAACTTCTCCCAGAACCTCGATTGCGAATGAGTCGTTTGGCACTAGCCACGGTTTTTCGTTTATCAACCGCGCCATATTGGTTTGGGACAGGTTCTTAAGCGGTTCGCGTTTTTAGTTAGGCGCAAAAAAGAAGTGCGACAGGAGAATCGCAACGCCTTCCCTATCGCACTTCAACAGAACGGGCAGTAGTTCAAAAGTTGTAGAATCATGATCCGCCCGCGCCATATTTTTGACTTGGTTCGGTCAGGTGTTTGTTTTCACTCTGCCTCCGGCGATTCCAGCCGCATGGTTTTCGATAAGACCGATACCCACTCCCTCTATTTGCTGACCGGCTAGGAATCCGGCAACGGCTCCGATCAACAGTGCGACGGGTAGTCGAGTCACGTGCATCGTGAGGTTAGCTTTCTGGCTGGGCGAAATAGAAATAGGAAGGGGCGGATGCAGAGCTACATTCGTAGTGACTGAATCATGAATCAGCACGCCAGCGGATTATTTTCGTAGCGATTCGATTTAACGGATGGATGGATGGGTGGGGGGAGCAACGCGTTGGTCGCGGGTGGGTAAAGGAAAGGTAGGCCTTGTTCCGCCCGAGGGGAACTAGTTTGGGTAAAACCCTTAAAAAACCGTCATGTTCTGTTGTTGGACAGTTTGCCGAGTGTAGCGGTTGTTGTTTCTCAGTGAAGACAATAGGGGGCTTTGTTGGAACCGGATGCTAAGCAACGAATGCTATCCGTCAGTGAGCGGTAACGACAGCGGGCTTAGCCTGAACGGGCGAGGAAATTTGACAGCATCATGCTGGCAGAGATTAAGCTGCGCAAAAAAACTCGTTTGAGTAAGGGGTAACCACATCAAACGAGTTTCATCTTGCGCTAAGCGGAGGACACGGGGGTCGAACCCGCAACCCATTGCTGGGCAATTGATTTCGAATCAACCTGCTAGCCATTCGCTTATCCTCCATTGGAATCGGCAATCACCGACTCAAAGGCGGGTGGTGTCAGCGGCGAAGTTTGACACTAACACCTCCGACTAACGCCCTCCCAGATTTCAGATTGCAGTCTGAAAAGCGGGGCACCAAATGAACGTAGGAGGTTCAAATGGCGTCTGCTCAGCTCAGTATAGTCAACTTGCTATCTCGCATCGAGGTACAAAGGCTCAAATTCGTCGTTCACAAGGCGACTGGTCAGCACCGGAAGAAGTACCGAGTCCAAGCAGGCTTCGCTTGGGAGTAGAGAATTTTTTCGCAATCGCAAACGCTGTCTGCCCTTGAGTCAGAAGCACGTAAGGCATCGCGGGGGCTCTGGTTGCATGGCTAGGCGGTCGCATCGTGTGAATGGCGGAAGCGGCAGGAAAAAGTAAAGAAATAGCCTGTTCTTTTGACACTGCGCTATGCAGAATGTTAGGATCTCGCTCGGGCCGGTTCATCGCATAGTTCGTTTGTCGCGGCCCGGTAAACGCTGGTGCTATGAATTGCCGCATAAAACTGTAAGTCGCTTATCCTAGTGTGTCACTTGTTTCGCAATTTCGTTTTTTCGGTAGGTTTAATGCGTATCTTATTCTTGACGGCGTTCACGATTCTGCTTAGCTGCACTGGCTCAAGACTTTGTTCCGGGGAAGTAACCATTCTCTTTTCTGAATCTGACAGCGGTGTGACTGCAACTGTGACGGGCTCGTTAAATAGTCCTCTGAGTGTCCTTGGGGCTACTTCAAACCGCCCCCCTCTTAACCCAAGCTCAAGCTCCTTTTCTGTGGGCGGTAACCCTGGCCAACTTGTAAACGTCGCTATTCCTGCTAGCGTGACGGGACCAGCGTCATTCGGAATTGGGGGAGCAAACAACCCGACCACTACTTCTGGAGACACCTTCTTTTTCTCACTCAGCCCCACGACGACACAAATTGGGATTCCATTGGGTTATGTTTTTGGCGATCCGATTGTTGGCGAATCTATCTTTGTTGGGGAGTCATTTGCCAGTCTGGGGATCACGCCCGGCAGCTATACATGGAATCTAGGACCAGGGGCAGCAGACTCCATAACACTCAACGCGGGTGGAGCTCCTGAACTAACTGGTGATTTTGACTCCGACGGCGATGTCGATGCAGACGACATTGACTTTTATTCAGGCAACCTCGACAGGCCAGCGACTGGCGATTTTGAACAGTTAGATCTGGACGGGGATCAGGTTGTGACGCTTGCAGATCATGACTCGCACGTTACGACACTGGTGCAGACCTCCAACGGGCAAACGGGCGCGCTAATCGGAGACGCCAATCTCGACGGCGTTGTGGACGTTTTGAATGACGCTTTTGTTTTGGTAGGCAATCTCGGCACGAGTACCGGCGGCTATGCGAATGGCGACTTCAATGCCGATCAAGCGATTGACGTTTTGACCGACGCTTTCCGGCTAGTTGGCAATCTGGGGCAATCGAATGAACCTCAGTAGCAGCAATGCCCTTCGCCGCTGCGTATGAAACTCGCCTTCAAAATCGACTAATTGAATCGCTAATTTTTAGCGCACATGTTGAGAATCCATGCCGCCAATTGGTGAAAACAAACGCTTTCTTTCGTCTGTTTTCGCGAATGGAATACGCCTTGAAAAATAGCGGCTTTCTCCAGAATCAAAGGACTGCAAAGCCTGACTGGGTGCCGTTCTGATTTCGTTTGGCAAAAACCGGTATAGAAACGGTTTTGAGAAAAAACAGGTCTCATTTCGAATCAACCTGCTAGCCATTCGTTTATCCTCCGGATGGCCTCTTTGAGAGCGGCCCAGCATGCAAATTCGGATCGGGATTGCTCAGCCCCAGTTCGCGTTTTTCATCGCATTTTATAGTGTTTCTCTGATGATTCAGCGTATCCTGAGGGGACTGATTGCTGCCCCCCGAAGATCTGCAAATCGCTATAGGGCATCGGAAGCGGTTGCGGTAAATTCGGAGCACTCGCAGGGGTGGTGGATCGTGTTCATGGATCTGAACCCGATTGAGCCGCCTTGCGTATCACGGCAGTCGCTTACGGACTCAATGCGTCCAAGGAAGGAAGCAACGTAAACGTGGCTGCTGAAATGATTTCCATGGAAGGAAATGTTCGTGATCTCTTTTTGCTCATACACATCCCGGCTGAAGCTGGCGGGGTTTTTCTGCCTGATCATGGCGGTTCACTGGCAGGCACCCGCTGCGATCGCGGCGGGTAGAACATTTGAGGCGCAATCCAGAAACTTTCATGTCTATGCGCCCGATCCAAGATTGGCGCAGCAGGTGGCTCAAGAGGCTGAACGTTTTCGATCGGAGCTGGCGATTTTGTGGTTGGGCCACGAGCTTGATGCGTGGTCGGAGCGATGTCCGATCCAAGTAGAGCTGGGAATGCACGCTGGCGGAGAAACCAGTTTCGCGTTTGTGACCGATGGGCGATCGTACGGTACCCCGATCGGTTGGAAGATGAAAATATCCGGTCCGCCCGATCGGTTGCTCGACGCCGTGCTTCCTCATGAGATCACGCACACGATTTTTGCGACTCATTTTGGACGCCCATTGCCGCGTTGGGCCGATGAAGGTGCGTGCACGACGGTTGAGCATCAGTCCGAACGGAACAAGAACCATCAGATGCTAATCAGTTTTCTAACCGCCAGCCCGTCTCGAGGAATTCCGTTCAACCGGATGTTCACGATGACGCAATATCCGCATGATATTTTGCCACTCTATGCTCAGGGGCACAGCGTCGCAAAGTTTATCATTATGCAAAAAGGGAGAAGAAAGTTTCTCGATTATCTGCAAGCTGGAATGGAGCGGCAGCGAGGTAGCAATGACGTTCGCGCTTGGGATGCTGTGACGAAAGAATTCTATGGATTTCGTGATCTTTCCGATTTGCAGTTGGCGTGGATCGCTTGGGTGAAGGCGGGCAGTGTTGAACGGACTCCTGTCGATGAATCGCCTGTCACGTTGGCAAGTCATACGACAGAGGTGAAGCCGGTCGCTTCAAACGATTCCTCTGAAGCGAAAAATCATGAACCCGTCCAACCGGTCCAAGACCGCGTGGCGTCCGCGAATCTTCAGGCGGGTTGGTACGCTCGGCAGGCCAAGGCTGCTGACACTCCCACCGACGTTGGGCGTGTGTCGGCCAGTCGACGTTCTTTAAGCAACG
>CAZLYM010000004.1:37158-38587 GCA_964563475.1 uncultured Pirellulaceae bacterium | reverse complement strand
CAGCCAAGTTATCTGAAGGATTCTCGGGTTGGCTCGCAGACTTTATGGCGGTAATGGGGTGGGCCAGGTAAACTGAGGATCTCCTTTTTCTCGTTCCTCAAGTCGTCAGCATGTCATTCATTGAGTGGATCACTCGTCGCCACGGTTTTCGTTCGTTGGAAGATTCGTTTGCGATCAACCGCGAGGCAATGTTCGTCGGATTGCAGCGTGCCATCGCCACGCAGCAGGAAAGCTGTGACGAGATCTGGCTGGTTGCTCATTTTTTTGACACCTTCGTCGCTCTGCAGGAATTTTTGGCCAGTGCAGGGATCGACTATCAGATTGTCGATCAGCCCATTCATGAAATCCATTCATCGTCCGGTGATGGCACTCGGCAAGGATCTGTACGTTTGGTGTTGGCGACACTGATTGCAGATGGGTTGCCTACAAGTCCTACAAAAAAGATATCAGGTGGTACGAGGCGTCATTCAGCGGCGATCATCGTTTGTGAGCGGCATCCGCACCATGTTCATGACAAGCGTTTGTACGAAGCGGCGAAGCAAGTCGATGCTTTCGTTACGTTTGGATACATGCTTTCTCTAGACGATCCCGTGGTCAAGCAGATTATCAGCCCGATCGTGCTGCAAGTGTTGGAGCAGTTGGGCCTGAACGAAAGTGAAATGATCGCCAGTCACTATCTATCTCGATTGCTTGAACGCCGCCTGAAGCAAGAAGGTTGTAAGTACACGGGTGATCGAGAAGCGGAATCAGCGGCACAGTGGATTGAACGAAACCGTCGGCGGCCGACATGTGAAAACTGAATGGTCCGGCCGGCGGGTGGAGTTATTTTTTTTTCAACTTCCGCTTGCTTTGAAAGAACTCGGTCAGGATTCGACCGCATTCATTCTGGTTGACGCCAGAAATTGTTTCGCAGCGGTGGTTGAGCCGCGGTTCGTCTAAGACTTGGAAGATGGAACCCGCGGCGCCCGCTTTAGGATCCATGGCGCCCATCACAACGGTTGGTATTCTGGAGTTGATAATTGCTCCAGCACACATCGTGCAAGGTTCCAGCGTGACGTAGAGCGTGCAGTCTTCCAGCCGCCAGTCACCGATGGATTCAGCGGCTTGGGTGATGGCAATCATTTCAGCGTGAGCGGTTGGGTCACAAAGCTGCCGGGTTTGATTGTGTGCGGCGGCGATAATCCGCTGTTCTTTGACGATGACGGCTCCGACTGGAACTTCATCTTGTTCTCGGGCCTGTTGAGCCAGCCCCAAGGCCCGTTTCATGAAATGTTCATGAGGAAAAATATCAGCGCTCATGCTGGCGAAGGCTCACGGGGTCGAGTGTTGGACCAGAAACGAAAACGGCACCGGATAAGGTGCCATCGAGTGATCCAATTGTATCGTTCACCGTTGGGCGTCGAAACTGTGGTTGGGTCTAAACTGTGGT
>CAZLYM010000004.1:33290-37058 GCA_964563475.1 uncultured Pirellulaceae bacterium | reverse complement strand
AAACTGTGGTTGGGTCTAAACTGTGGTCTATTTATTTAGAAACGGCAACCAGCCTTTTTTGCCCTTGCTGTCGTCTTCTGTGGCTTCTCCGAGTTGCTGAGAATTGCCCCCCAGCAAGCGATCTGCCAGTTCCTTGACCGCGTGAGTGATTGCGGCTTTCGGGGCCTGCTGCATGAGTGGCACGCCATTGTTTCGGCATTCAGAAATGACGACGTAGTTGTTCGGGATTCTTGCAAAAATCTCTCGATCGATCGTTTCTTCCGCCTTGGTCGAACTGATTTGAGTCCCGTCGAGGCCCGCTCGGTTGACGATGATCTTCAGCTTTTCCTTTGAGTTATCGAAACGCTCCAATGTTGCTAAGATTCGAACGACGTTTCGAAGGCACGGCAAATCAAGCTGAGTAACCAACAGGATTTGGTCAGCTTGCTCTAGTGCGGTTGCGTCAAGTTCCGAATATGATTTCGAAAGATCGAGAATCACGTGGGAAAATGATGCTTTCATCAACGCGAGCACTTTCTTGAAATCACCGCTGGTGATCGAATCGGTTTCCTCGATTTGAATGGGTCGAGGCAGCAGGTAAACACCTGTATCGTGTTTGGTCAGTGACTTACGCAGTAGCGCGAGGTCAAGTCTTGAAACGCTTTGTGCGACGTCCAGTAACGTGTAGTCTGGGATCATGTCCAGAAACACATCGGCATCTCCCAACGCCAAGTCAAGATCGACCAGAGCGACACTACATTCCGGATTTTGAGCTAACGCAACAGCAGTGTTGACCGCGATCGAAGTCGTGCCGACTCCACCTGACGCCCCTGCAACCGCAATGATGCTTCCAGCTTTGGATTTGGAACCGCCCTCCGACGCAGCAGTGACTCGGTCGAGTGCCCCAACCAGTTCTTCAATTTGGACAGGAGAATTCAAGAACTCTCGTGCACCTGAACGCATCGCCTTGAGGATCAGTTGGCCATCGGCACTGGAACTGATGACGATGATTCCGCAATCGGGGTATTTGCGTCCAAGGCTTTCGACTAACTGCAGGCTTATTTCTTGATCTGCATCGATGTCGATCACGGCGACATGAGGTGTCGTTTGGGCAACAATCTCGGAGAAAAACTCGTACCGGGAACAATCCGCTTCCAAGAAGACGTTGTCCATGCCGATCAGGTACTTCTTGAGATTTTCCCTTGTCGACTCGTTAGGGTCGCAGATCGAAATTCGTAGTGAACTGCTCATATTCTCTCGGGCTATTCAGTGTCGCTTAGCAGGATCGTTAAAAGGTTTTGTACACCCAGTCGGCCTTGTGAGACCACACGTCTAACAGGGCCGCTTTGGATGATGTTGTCAACTATCGAGTACGAGAATCGGTTGGCCACAGAAAGCCACCCCCCGACTGAGCGTCTGCCACACGTTTTCCTGCACGACGCGACGAGCCGTTCCCTGGGAAGTTGAAGTTCGAACCGAAGCCAGATTTTGCTGCCACTGGGGCTGCCTCGTGGTAGCGACTTGCACTTCCCTGTGGGATACCTTGCGGGATACCTTGTTGAATACCTTGTTGAATACCTTCTGGAATACCCTGTGGAATACCTTGTGGAGCCCCCAGTTGTTGCTGGTTAGTGACGCCGTTGGATGTGGAAGAAGCACCGTTGTCAAAGTAGTTCGGAGTTGGGCAGTCTTCTTGGCATCGAGGCACTTCGATGTGGCCATTGATAAAGAGATCTCGATCCGAAGCTGGATCGGATGAGGCTCCGGGCAATGGGCCGGCGGCATAAGCCGCATCAACATCGCTGACATACTGCGGTGTGATTAGGAATACCAATTCCGTTTCGGAATCATCGCTGGAGGTACTGCGAAAAATTGGGCCGAAGAATGGTGAGTCCATTATTTTGGGAATACCACGAGTGGAAGCGGTTGTTCGCTCGGTGAAGTCACCGGCAAGAGCAAGTGTGTGTCCAGCTCGCATTCTAACGCCCGTGTTGACTCGACGCACACGGAAGCCCGGTGTGCCAGCAGCTGTCGCCAAATCAGGAGCGACTTCCGATACTTCAGCTCGAATTTCGAGACTCATCAAACCTTGACCATGAACAAGCGGAACAATGTCCAGCTTGGTTCCGAATGCACGAAACTCGATCGAGTTTGTTCCCAGTCCACTGGCGACGTTGATTGGAATCTCACCACCCGAAAGGAACTCAGCTGGGCGACCGTTCTGGGCAACTAGGACAGGTTCGTCCAAGAGTTTGGCTACGTTGCGTGCCTCAAGCAGTTCGACGACAGCGTTGAAGCCATCGTTGCCATCAATGACAGATGCTGACAATGTTTCACGTGCAGGGTCGATCGTGACACCGGTTGGAGTGAAACCCGTGATCAAATCGGAAACGCTACTGACGACATTGAGGCGGGAGCCAAATACTTGCCAGTCGACACCAACGTTACGAAGTTTAGAACGAGCAATCTCGTAAATCTTTACCTTGATCGCGATGTTCTGCGAACCATTGACTTGCATCTGGTTCACAACACCGGTCGGGAAGAAGTCTCTTGCAACGGACATAATGTTGCTGACTTGATCGGCCCGGGCAACATTGCCTCCCAAAAGCACGCCTGTTTGCAAGGCGTGGACTTTGATCTGTGAGTCAGGGAAGTGGGTTCGGAATGCCATCTCCAGCTGACGGGTGTCAACAGTCACATGGATCCGAATGGTTTGCAAGTTTTTGCTTGCGTCACTGACAGTAATCGTGGAAACACCTGGCTTGATACCAGAGATCAGGATCTCATTTGGCGCGATAGGGGTTGCCGAGATGACATCGGGGTTTTCGATCATCAACTCGGGAACTTTGTACTCGAACTTCAGCCGACGGCTCGTGCCGGCAATCAGCTCTACCGAGTCAACGGATTCAGTCACCACAAAGCGACCGTTGCCCTGCTGTGAAACCGCGAGGCGAGGTTGGGCGGTGGTCAAAGCCACTGCCACAGTGAAAGCAATCATCAAACTTAGTCGCATTTTCATCCGTGCATCCTCGCGTATGGCGGAACCCAATTGAGCGACGGTAACATCGTTCTCTTGCAGTCCATCATCCTTGGTTGACTGAAAGGCATGATTGCGGCCTTGAGCAGACCGCAATTGGCAATATGCCTTTTTTCCTAAGTAAGCCTACAAAGCTTACCTCACGGATAGGTAATTCGAACCTATTGAGCCGGATATTGATCTTCTTCGTACTCGTGGGTAATCTCTTCCAAATCGTTAGAGTCGCTGTATTCCCCCTTGTTTGAAGATCCATTCCTTTGCGAGCTGCCATCACTTGATGCGTTTCTCCCGCTAAATGGGGTTTTTGGAGTTTCGCCGGGCTTAAAAGTCACGGTTTCAGAGTCTGATCCAACCCAGATTACCATCTTTTCGTGTTCTGTCTTATCTTTTTTGACATACGAAGTTGTGTCTTCTTCACCGCGGTCGTCTGTGTCGCGTGTCAGCACGCCTTTAACACTTTCTAGCTCTTCTTCGGTAGGCTCATCACCACGCAAAACTAGCTTCAGAGTTCCAGTTTTCTGAACGAAAACGATATCTTCTGATTGACGTTCGTTTACTAGGACACCCACGATTGCCTGTCCTTTTCCGGTTCCACCGACGGAGCGGTCGGTTGTCGCTGCTCTCATGCTTGCGTTAACCGAAAAGACTTTGATGCCCTTGAGGAATGTTTTCGACACGGTTGTCGAGTTTCCACGCTCCCTCTTTTTGAGCAAGCCAATAACGTCAACTAAGTCACCCGGTCGAAGCAATCC
>CAZLYM010000004.1:31053-33190 GCA_964563475.1 uncultured Pirellulaceae bacterium | reverse complement strand
AGCAACCACCACTTGGCCCATTTTGACCTTGGGCTCCGTTGGTTGCTTGTTCTTGCCCATAACCTGTGTGATTCCTAGGGCGGCTATCAGGCCAAAACCTAGCGAAAGAGTCATCAGGACGAACGATTTAGATTTCATCGGATTACCTCGGTAATTTTGTCTGTTGCGACATCATCTGTTGCGACATCATCTTGGTTATTAAATCAACTTGATTTGACGTTGATTGACACCTTCGCCATCATGGCATTCAGTTGATCCGTCCTAGATCCAAGTGGTGGCGTCGCGATGCTGGCAAAAAGTGACAGCAAATCGACATATTTTCTGTTGTTCGGCGTTAAATGTCTGAACCTTGAAATCCAAGGCTAAGACCTCGTTCAGCGTTACCAGCCGCATAACCCGAAGTCATTGCGGCCAGTAGGCAATTGATCAGATCAGCAAGCCTGTCCAAGCGAAGTAGCCAACGGTTCCAATTGCTAGGGGGATTCCGTAAGGCAGTAGCTTCATCCGCGGCTTTCGTTCGGCAGCGATCTTCGATAGTTTTTCTGCATCACGGATCAAAAAGATTTCATTTATAATGAAGAAAAACTGATCAACGTGCTTGCGAACATCTCCAGACCGGACGACCATTGCAATTGCTAGGATGGCTCCAACGATTGTGGAAACCATGAAAGCGTGCCATGTAATGCTGCAATGAACCCAGGCCCCAATGGCGGCCATCATTTTGACGTCACCAGCCCCCATGCCTCCAATCGAGTAGGCGGGTAGCAAAGTCAGCATGCCCACAGCAGTTCCTGCTAGGCTCCACATTAGGCCGTAGTACCAGCCATCGCCTTGGACGCCGTAGGCAATCATGCTGTAGATCCAGCCGGCAATGATCATTGGAAAAGTCAGTTTGTTCGGAACTCGCAATTCCTTGCCATCAATGTAAGCTGCGACAATGGCAAAAACGCTCACGGCCCAATAGACCCAATGATCGCTAACGGTTTGAAGAATGTCGCTCATCGTGATTTTCTCTGTATTCAGTTGTTGTTCGGTGGGGGGAGCGTGCTGTACCGTGCAACACGTCGTTCATGGCAAAAGTTAACGGACTCTAGTTGTGAGGGTCAAATTCTGGCCGTGAAAAGATAGCTCATGAATACGCCGACAATAGTAAAAAATACGCAGATTAGCTCAAAAGCCTGATCGAAATGAGTGAAAATATAGGAGTAGTCTGACATTTATTTCAACCTAGGCGTTTAGGCACGGGAGAGCTGCGTTGGAATTGATTTTGTGTTTGGATGCTTGAGATAAGTGGCAAACGCCGTGACTAATTGATTTGGAAAACGCGGTCATAATTGAAAACAAGCCCTTGACCGCAATTGCGACCAAGGGCGTTGTTCGTATTAACCAACTACAACAAGGTTGCCGCTGGCTGAGCATTTCACAGAGTGAAATTAGCCACCAGTGTTGGCGATACCACCTTCAGTGGTTTCCAACTTGCTGTTGATGTTCTGGAATGCGCTGTTCGCGGTTTCACCCAAGCTACCAATAGCAACGATGCAAACGACGATGATCAGAGCCAGCATAACAGCGTACTCAACAGCTGTTGGGCCATCTTCTGATTCCATGAAACGTTGAACTTGTGACATAAACTTCTTCATAGTGTCTTTCCTCCGACGGATAGGACTTAACCCTTACGGGTTAGAGCCAAAAGGCTCTTTAATAAAATGGGCTCGGCCAACCAGGCGGATGAGTGCCTGTCCTGCTGCAGTTGGCTGTCCCGAAAATGAAAGGACTTCTTTTTCAAGAAGTAGCAGGTAGGAGAGCCGAACAAAACCTTGTTCAACCCAGACAGCCAGAGTGCAGCTTTCACTGCCTTCCTTCGTCTGAAGGAAAACTATGTCATTTCACACCAGAGTCAAACAATTAGGGCAAGGAAATCTCTAATTCATTTTCTGAACGCGCAAACTGAGGTGACTTGATGTAAATTCACGGCAGCGACCGTTGCAACTAATGCACGGGCGGTATCAGATGTTGCAATTGGGCAACGGATCGAAGCCGTTAAACTAGTGGTAGCGATTATGCAGGCGCCAGTGCAACGCCCCACTTTCATCGCTTCACCAGCCACACTTAAATTGGCAAGCGTGCAATCAAGATT
>CAZLYM010000004.1:14851-30953 GCA_964563475.1 uncultured Pirellulaceae bacterium | reverse complement strand
TTAAATTGGCAAGCGTGCAATCAAGATTGGTTCAGTCTTTTGCGGTAATACTTCAGCCCTGCGAAAAAGAAACAGGTACCCGATGCGATTCCGAACCAGATCAACGCATAGTCAGGCGATAGCGCCATCACGATCGATGTCGCAAACATAACCGCCGCCTGAATGTAGAAAGAACCAGACAGAATCCCGGCTTTGATCAGAAACACCATCCCCGCAATCACTGCCAGCAGCGGAGCCAGCGAAAGTACTTCCAAATGAAGCACACTTTCGAGTGGATAGAGCGCGACAACGCAACACATGGCCGCCGACCAGACATGGGCAATCTGTCTTTCGACAAACAACACGGGGCCCATCCGTCTGCGAATCATCCAGAACACCACGGCCCAAGCACCCATTCCAAGGGTCCACATCAGCCAATAATGCAGGCGATTCCGGTTACCGCACCAGAAGAGCACGTTGGTTCCAACACTGACAATCAGTAGAACCAAGCTGTGCCAGATCCACAGCAACCCCCAGTTTTCCAATATCTCGGCGTGATGAGTTTCCCGAAAAACATTGCCAATCAATTGGCCAAAGCGCCCGTCCGCGGCTGAAATCGGGTCGTTGTTCAAGAACTTTTTGAAATCTCCGGCAAGCTTGTCGGCTGATGGAAAGCGTAGATCGGGAGGCTTTTGCAGGCAACGCATCGCGATCATCTCAAGATCACGATTGGCCCTTTGATTCAAAGCTCGAGGCGCAACAACGTTCTGTTCAAGCACCATTAAAACCGTATCCACGGGGGAAGCACCAAGAAACGGTGGCCGTCCGGTCAACATGTGGTACAAAATCGCGCCTAGGCTGTAGACATCGCTTGCCGTCGAAACTTCGCCTCGATTACCTGCGGCTTGCTCGGGTGCCATATACGATGGCGTGCCCAGAATTGCCCCGGACCGGGTCAGGCTGCTACGTTCGTGAAACTGTTTGGCGAGCCCAAAATCTGCGATGTACGCAACGCCTTCATCGTCTAGCATCACGTTGGAAGGTTTCAGGTCGCGGTGAAGAACACCATTCACGTGCGCGTAGTGGGTCGCGTCACTGATTTGAGCCATGATTTGAGCGGTCCGCCGAGGTGGCATTGGCCCGTTGGCTAACCGAGAAGAGAGCGGCTGTCCCTCAATCAGTTTCATGCAGAAGAACGAGCGCCCTTCGTGTTCTCCAATTTCATAAATTGGGATGATGTGAGGGTGATCCAATCTCGCTGCCGCCTGCGCCTCGGAAATAAACCGTTTCCTGTCTGCCGAGGTCGCATAGTCACCCTTAAGCAACATTTTGATCGCGACCGCTTTTCCATCGCTTCCGCGAATAGCGTGATAAACCACTCCCATGCCACCGCGACCAATTTCTGTTTGCAGCAGGTAGTCGCCCATCTGGAACGGCAGGTTTAGAACAGGTGCTTCAATCGGATCCTGAGCCCGTGTGGCGATGGAGCCGGTTTCTTGACCGGCGGCCTCTGTGACGACCAGCATGCCCCATAGGTCTCGCAGGTCGTCTGCAAATTCGGGATGGTTACGACATTCCTGTTCCAGATCAAGCTTTTCACCAGCTTGCATTCGATCGGCCAGCCGCGACACAATATTTGCCAGCTCTTGCTCGTCGGCTTCTTCGATCGGGTTGGCAGGAGGTTTTGTCATCGGCGCGTTGCCATGATCGCGACGCAATTCGCGACCTAGCCTGTTAAAAAATTTCAGTCGGCGATCGAGTCATCCGGCAGTTGCTCCGTCATCAGCTTCTTCAGCCGCCGAATCGCTCTCAAGTAACGCATGCTGGCGGCGGGTTCGGTCAAATTTAGGACTTCACCAATTTCCTGATTTGATAAGTGTTCGTAGTGCCGCATGACAATAATTTCGCAATCGCGTTCTTCCAGCTGAGCGATTGCTTCTTCGACTCTCTGTGCCAATTCTTGTTGTACGGCGGCCGCGGCAGGAGTCAATTGATCATCGCCCAGTAACGAGGCCAAATGCACCGAAGATTGATCGTAACCGCGTGGCGGAGCGAGTTGCTGTTCACGATCAACCGACCGTTTTGCGGAAACTCGATGCCGCCGATGAGCGTCAATGATGCGGTCCTTGGCGATCTGCCGCAGCCATAAATGAAACGGCATAATTGGATCGCTCAGATAACGTTGCAGCCGGCGATTGGCCTCCACCAAGACATCCTGTACGACATCACTGACGTCGATCCGACGTTGGATTTTCTGATCGAGTCGCATGCGAATCAATTGTCGCAATGAATTTCGATGTTGATCCATTAACGCATTGACTGCGGACTCATCGCCTCCCTTTGCTTGGTTGAGAAGCGGTTTGATTTGATCGGGGGCTGGCCACATCCCCCTATTATCACTGAAAACCCACCAAGCGACTAGCGAGCGACTGTAGGGATTTTGAAAGAAATCATGCCATGACCAATTACAATGAGAAAATGGATGGCTTGAAGAAAGGATAGGTCAGTAGCAATTGTAGATGGATTGACTCGGGTGACCTGCTCGTTCCCATTGAATATACTGGTCCCTTGGTTTGGCTTGCTTGACGTCGGTCTGAAAAATCGATCTTGCCCGTCCAGATCAAATGACTCTGCCTTTTTATTTCGAGTTGAGCTGGCTGTGATGAGCGATTTTCAAAAACTTGTTGCCGAAACGACTGATACTTTCCGAGATCGTTTTGGTGAGGATCCGCAATGGTTGGTTGCGGCTCCAGGGCGAGTCAATCTGATCGGTGAGCACATTGACTACAATGACGGATTCGTGATGCCGATGGCGATCGATCGCTATGTCGTTATCGCAGGTGGGCCATGCGAGGGAGCGACCGCAAATTTATATTCGGTGAATCTTGATGATGCGGGCTCCGTTCCGCTGGACGCGGATTCCCGTCCATCCGAAATGCATTGGACCAACTATGTTCGTGGCGTTATCGCTCTCATGGCCGCGAAAGGGCTGAAGGTTCCTAGCTTCAACGCGGTCGTTAATTCCAACGTTCCCACCGGCGGTGGTCTCTCCAGCAGCGCGGCGTTGGAGGTTGCGACAGCCACGTTGTTGGAATCGGCGACGGAAACCACTATGGATCCTGTCGAAAAGGCGTTGCTTAGTCAGCAAGCCGAACACGAATTCGCAGGCGTGCCCTGTGGAATTATGGATCAGTTCAGCAGCGTGCTTTGCAAGCAGGATCATGTCCTGTTGCTCGATTGTCGTTCTCAAACGTTCGAGCAAGTTCCGTTTATGAATGAGGACGTTTCAGTTCTGATTACCAACAGCGGAGTCAAGCATTCGCTGGCTGATGGCGAATACGCCTTGCGTCGCAAGCAGTGTGAGGATGCCGCAGCGGCATTGAAGACCGATTCGCTGCGAGATGTAACATTGGAAGATCTGATGAAACAGAAAGACGCGATGGATGATCGGGTCTTCCGCCGAGGCCATCACGTTATTACCGAAATTTCTCGTACTGGCTTGGCAGCAGAAGCCATGAAGTCCGGCCAATGGGAGCGACTTGGCCAGCTGATGTATGAAAGCCATGAGTCCTTGAGTACTGACTTTGAAGTCAGCTGCAAAGAACTTGATTTGCTGGTTGACTTGGCCAGCAAGACCGAGGGTGTGTTGGGTTCACGCATGACCGGTGGCGGATTTGGCGGCTGCACCGTCACGTTGGTGAAAACCGACCAGCTGGAAAGCGTCATGTCGGCGATCGCCGCCGGTTACCAATCGGAAACCGGCATTGAACCCGCGATGTTCGCGACGAATCCGTCGGAAGGTGCACACACTGTCTCGATGGCGCCTGTGGTCTCTTGACCGCAGGCATTGGCCATCGCCAATCCAGCCGCATCATGGCTGCGGTGCTTCGTTTCAGTCGGTTCGCTTCCACGGAATCCAGCCGAGATTACTCAGTGCATACAGTAATCCGGCGGTCGCGGTGGCTTCATCAAGGCTGCCGACCAAGGGGATCGCGTCAGGAATCAGCTCGAACACGCCTAGCGAAGGGTAAACCAAGTACAGCCCGCAGGCGGCCGCCAACGCGATGTTTTTTATGAAATAGCTGGGGTGGTTGCGAGCAGCAGCCCGGTTGTCCTCCATCGGCCGTACGATTGTCGCTCCGCATTGGTGACACTGGATGGCGTCGGATTTCTGTTCAGTGCCGCAGCGGCTGCAATGGATTGGCATAAGTGAACCAGTTGGAAAAATAAGTGTCGCGAAATAAGTCGCACTTTCATTGTACCCGATTCCATTGTGCCCTTGGCTAAATGCGGCTGAAGATGCCAGAATACGGATGTTCTAATTCGTCATCAACGGCCAGTAGAAAGCCAAATTAATGAGTTCTCGGTGTGAAGCGATTGCAACTGGAAAATTCCCCAAAGACACTTTGCGCAACACGGCGGTCGCAAGACTGTACGAGGAAGCGATGCTGCATGATGGTGGCTCAATCACCGACCAAGGCGGTTTGGCGGCGCTGTCGGGTGAAAAAACTGGCCGCAGCCCAAAGGACAAACGGATCGTCGAAGAGGCAGCAAGTAAAGAAGATATCTGGTGGGGAGAAGTTAATCGCCCCATATCACCTGAGTCTTTTGATGCGGTTCGCCGGCAAGCGATTGACTTTCTGGATTCGTCGGAGCATTTTTACGTTCTTGATGCGTTTGCCGGTTGGTCCCCCGACGCTCGGCTGAAGGTTCGCATTATTTGCTCGCGTGCCTATCACGCGCTCTTCATGCACAACATGCTGATTCGCCCAACGCCGGAAGAACTGGCCAATTTTGGCGAACCGGACTATGTCATCTACAACGCGGGGCAGCAGGCTGCCGATCCGAGCATCGATGGTGTCGATTCAGAAACCTGCGTGGCCCTAAGTTTTGAACGCGGCGAGATGGTCATTCAGGGAACCGAGTACGCGGGCGAAATGAAGAAGGGGGTCTTCACGATCATGAACTATCTGATGCCTAAACGGGACGTGCTGTCGATGCACTGTTCATGCAACGAAGGAGCTCGGCACGACGTGACTTTATTCTTTGGCCTTTCGGGAACAGGCAAGACGACGCTGTCCGCCGATGAGAGTCGTGCACTGATCGGCGACGACGAGCATTGCTGGGACGACGAAGGCGTTTTCAACATCGAAGGCGGTTGCTACGCGAAAGTGGTCAATCTGTCCGAGGAAAAAGAGCCACAGATTTTCAACGCGATTCGCTACGGATCGGTCCTTGAGAACACGGTCCAAGATCCACAGACGCGTGAGATCCAATTCGAGGACACATCGATCACGCAGAACACTCGCTGCTCTTACCCGATTGAGTTCATCAATAACGCTCGGATCCCCTGCCGAACGGATCACCCTAGAAACATCATCTTTCTGACGTGCGATGCGTTTGGCGTGTTGCCTCCAGTCAGTAAGTTGACGGCTGAGCAGGCGATGTACCACTTTATCAGCGGATACACTGCGAAGGTTGCCGGAACAGAGATGGGCGTGACCGAACCCGAAGCAACGTTCTCGGCCTGCTTCGGCGCGGCGTTCTTGGTTTGGCATCCGGTCAAGTACGCAGAACTGTTGGCCGAACAGATGCGGCGGCACGGTTCGTCCGCGTGGTTGGTCAACACCGGTTGGACCGGAGGCGCGTTTGGTGTTGGGACTCGCATCAAGCTTGAATACACCCGATCAATCATCAACGCGATTCACGATGGCAGTTTGTTGTTGGCAGACTACACGACTGATATGAATTTCGGTCTGAGTGTTCCCAAGGCGTGCAACGGTGTGCCGGGACGACTCATGCAACCGTGGGCGACTTGGGAAGATGGCAAGGCGTTTCAGCAAATGGCAAAATCGCTCGCGGGCAAGTTTCGCACGAACTTTGACCAATTTGCCTCGATCGCCGGTGAGAAAATCATTGATGCCGGGCCTAGGATTTGAGCTGCTGTTATTTGAGCCGCATTTCGCTTCCGCACCCGTTGTCGCCTACACGTACAAAACTTCTGCCGATTTGTACACGGTTTTCAAGACTCGAAATCCAAGCCGTTTGTAGAACCGGATGGCTTTGGAGTTGTGAACCGTTACCTCTAGCGACACAAACCGGACGCCAACGCTGTGAAAGCCGTGCAGGGAACGCAACATGATGCCGGCTCCCACTTGATTTCCACGATGACTGGCGACCACGCCGACGTTTTGAATGGAAGCCACGTCCGGTTTTGTTCTAAGCCCTTGGATGGTGCCGCAGTTTTCAACTCGGCCCGTCCGAGGATGTTTAAAGCGAGCCAGCCATGTCGCTTCCGGGATGAAGTTGTCGCGGCTACTGACCTCCTTCATCAAGCGATAACAGCCATCCGAGTTTCCGAGGCAACGAAACACGTTCGCGTCCAGTTCGTTGCGGAAGCTTCTGAATTTGGACTCCGCGTGAGCCGCAACAAGTTTGGGATCCCACTGGAGGAAGTGGTAGCCTTCGGGCGAGGGAGGTTCTTGAATCCCTTCCACCAGATCGATTTGCATCCGATAGCGTCTAAAGTAAGTGATTGCCTTCGGCACGCGAGGCCTCCTCGTTTTCATCGGACGTGGTTCGATCAATCACCTCACCCTCAACCACATTTGGGTCGTGTGGTGGCGTTTGGCCGCCGGGGCCAAAGACAGGACTGAAGCCAAACGTTTGTACTTTGACGTTTTTCTTGACCCAGCCTGAAAGACGTTGCTTGTACCAACGACGGCAGGCTGGAATGAGTAGTGTCAAGCCAACGGCATCGGTGATGAAGCCCGGCGTCAGTAGCAATCCCGCCGCAAAAAAGATCATGGCTCCATCGGTCAACAGTCCAGCCGACATCTGGTGCTCCCGCATTTTTGATTCGATCTCTTTACGAACCATGGTCGACTGCCATCGAGCCAGATACGCACCAAGGATTCCCGACAGAATCACCAGCGCAATCGAGAACGGAAGCCCCGTGTACCGAGACAACGCCATCAGCAGCATTAAGTCTGCCAGTGGGACCAGTATAAAAATGAGAACGAGTTTGCCGAACACAAGCCAGAGATCGTTAAACAGGGAAGCGAACTAGGAAGAGGGGGATCTGTACCCACCTCTATATCCTACGTCCATCTGTCGGATTGTTCGACCGGATCGGCAGATTATTGGCAGCTTATAAAAGCTTGTCGCGGAAAAGCGATGTTTAGCAAGCCGCACTTGTCATCATGGATGGCACCTACCGTCGTGAGTGGCGCCTACTCTCGTTTGTTTTTGGGCTCCACCAGCACGCAAATCGGAGTCGGCACGGACGCGATGGACCTCGCATACTGAAGCTTTCCCGATTGCGGATCGATTTTGAACACGGCAAGCGTGTGCGAATGGCCTCCGGCAGCAAGTAGCCACTTCCCCGAGGGATCGAGGTTGAAGTTTCTTGGCCAGCAGCCTCGAATAGGTTCCTGCTCGATCAAGGAAAGTTCTCCAGAAGTCTGGTCAATTGCGAATGCAGAAATCGTATCGTGACCTCGGTTGCCCGAGTACAAAAATTTTCCGGAAGGGTGGACTCGTACTTCCGACGCGCTATTGAACATCTCGGAAGCCATCTGTTCCTCGCTAAGAGCCGGAGCGTTCTGAGTCACCGTCAGAGTTCCCTGGTCGGCGTCGTAGTCCATGACCGAAAGAGACATTGTGAATTCGTTAAGAAGGTAGCCGACCGGCAATGTCGGGTGAAATTTGAAATGCCTTGGACCACTTCCCGGCGGAGCAACACAGTCGCCATGCCGAGTCAATTTTCCAGTGGCGGCATCCAGTTGGTAAACGAAGATCTTGTCGGCTCCCAGATCGGGCACGAGCACGAAACGACTGTCGGCCGAACTACCAATCCAATGTGGGTGGCAGGTCTTCTGTCGCTTGGCGTCGACCTGCGACGGTTCGTTGTGTCGAATCTTCGTGGCTCTCTTACCGATCGCACCGTTTTCACGCAGTGGGAAAACACAGATGTGGCCGGAGCCATAGTGAGCGCTCATCAAGACTTGCCCGGTCGGGTCAACCGAAATATGAGTCGCTCCGCCAGCACCGGTTGGCTGTTCGTTGATCCGTTTCAGTTGGACGCCGTCTTTGTTGCGAACGATCTGCCAAGCGGAAAGGCTGTTGCCTGTCGCGTACAGCACATCGAGAGTCGGATGCATGGCCAGAAACCCAGCCCCTTCTCGCTTAGCCATCAATTTTGATCGCGAGAGCTTTCCAGTTTTGTCGTTGAATGTTAGGTGATAAATTCCCGCCGGTTGATCGGCTGGCTTTCTTGTTCCAATCCAGACGTCCAGTTCCTCACCAACGGCGATCGAACAATTCTCGCTGCAATAAACTAGCGCACACCAGAAAAGAAGGGTCAACGTGAACAGGCGGCTCGTCATCATCAGTTTGTCTCCGGAAAAAGTCTGCCACGCAATGGATGCCGGCGTTGGGTCGCACACGCACAGGAACCGCTCCCCCCAGTCATCAAGACGATCGGCGCGTAGGCTGCCCAGCGTCATCCGGATATATTTCAAGCCAGAAGTGAAATAGGTTCTATGCCAGATACTATTTCAACTTGAAATGTGTTGCTTGGGAACCGCCCTGCCTTAGGCAAATCGAATTTACAAACCGAATTTGCTCGATCGGGCGATGCAGACGCAGCCCCAGCGGCGTCGATTCAATCGACGCGCTCACTCGCCCATGATTGGCGATGGGGTTTCGCTATTTACGCGGCGGTCTGGGCCAAAGCGTTTCGTTAAAACGTTTCGTTAATTGACGACTGGCCGTCTGAGTACAGCCCTGGCTCATCAATGCCGTCGCCGTCCCAGTCGCCCACAACCGGCTTGTCCCCTGCCCCGCCCATCTGGAACGTCTTATCGGTCGCGTCCAGTTCACGGTTGCCGTTATCATCAATGAACCAAGTTCCGCTACGGTAGATGGCGATCTGTTCGACGCCGTCACCGTTGAAGTCACCCACCAGTGGAACGTCTCCCGCTCGACCAAATCGAGCCGACCGATCCTTGTGGTCGAATTCGCCGTCGCCATTGACGTCCATTCGCCACACGCCATCCTCGAACGTTCCGATTGAACGGATACCGTTGCCATTCCAGTCGCCCGTGACTGGAATTTTCTCTCCGTCGTCGACGCCGAATACGTGATCGACTACGTCAGTACGTTGTTGGCCGTGGCTGGTCAGCTTCATGATGCGAGCACCGTTGGTCGCGTTCTGAACAATTGGCGGAACGTTTTTGGGCCTAGTAAACGGATCATTGTCTGGGTTGGGCAAGCCGGGCTCGCTATCGATCGCTTCTTGATCGCGTTCCCACATCGGTCCGTAGATTCCGATGTCGTCTTTTCCGTCGCCATCCCAGTCGCCAACGACGGGCCGATCTTCGCTGTCGCCCAGTTTGGCCAATAGATCCGTTTGGTCCCACGTGCCATTGCTGTTGATGTCAATCAACCAGTAACCATCCTTGAAGATGGCCAATTCATCTTCTCCATCGCCATCGAAGTCACCTGCCAGAGGCGTGCCACCGATCATGCCGAACTGAACTGTGCCGGGCGTTTTTGAGATGACGCCGTCATTGTCACTCGTTTCAGTAAACGTCCATGTTCCGGCGGTCATGTCGAAACGATTCCAATCACCGGAGTCGATATATCCAGCCTGCTGGAAAATCGAATCGCCTCCTGCCACATCGCCTTCACCGAACGCACGAGGCAGTCCGCCATTGACAACACTCAGGTGCCACGAGAAAGGCTCCGCCGGTGTCGCCTGCGTCTGGAAAGAGGCTCCTCGGGCCGTGCCGACAAACTGTGTAAATGCACTCGGCTGAGATCCGGACAAGCCCGGGAATCCGGTGAGGCCCGGTTGCGGTGTGAGAGGATTGCCTGTTGGTGTTGGTCGGACGTCGACCGGCAATTGCGGATTTGATGGGTCCGGTGGTGGCAGTGTCTGCACGACGACTTCGCTGAAGTTGTTCGCGACCGAGTTACCACCGGAATTGACACGAATGTTCACAACCGCGTCGCTAAGTTGGGTGGTTGTGAATGTGTTCGTCAAGAATGTCTGAGCGGTAGCCGCTTCCTCGGTCGTGTTGAAAACTTGACCCGTTGTCGAGCCAACCACATCGGTGGAGTCTTCAAAACCTTGAGGCTGTGTTTCCACCACGATGTAGTTGCCAGGCTGTAGTCCTTGGAACCAGTAGTTGCCCTCAGCGTCAGTTCGTGTCGTAATCAAAGTGTTGGGATTTGTGCCAAGATCTTGGTAGAAACTTGCATCGACATCGGCCAATGTCACCGCACGAGGCGCGATTTCCTGTGTTGCGTTATCAATGAAAAAGAATAACTGCAACTGCACATTTGCAAGTGGTGTATCCACGCCTGCGGTGAAGATAGCGTCTCGCTGATCCCGGAAGTTATCGGGAAGCGTTCCGTCTTCGGTTACGAACGCTGGGCCGTCGGCAAAGACACGACCATGAATTTCGGCGGCTTGAAATTCGCCAAAGTTGTATTCGACACCGGTTTCGCCGCCTCGAAGATCAACGTAGAAGGCGTCATTGCCTGCGCTTTCTCCACGAGTGATTTCATCGACAGATCCTAGCGAGTCTTGGCCATCTTGGAATTCGGTTGGTTGGGTTTCTTCAATATGATAGATGCCGGCAACCAGATCTGTGAACCAGTAGGCACCGCTGGCATCAGTTCGCGTCTCCTGAACAACGTTGCCGTCTTCGTCAAACAGCTGGATCAGGACGTCTTCGATTCCCTCTTCGCCGTCTTCCTGAATCCCGTTATTATTTCGATCGTGGTAGACGGTTCCATGGATCGAGGCGGGGACGTGCTCGCAGAAATCAAAATTGACTGCGGCTTCACCTGACGAGAGCGTAATGTTGGACAACAGGTTTTGAGACGCATCGCCGACCACTCGATCGCCGATTGTTCCAACAGACTGACTGCCATCAACGAAGCCTTCCGGTTGCAGTTGTTGAACACTGTAAGTGCCGGGAGCAAGTCCATCAAACGTGTAGTCGCCGTTTTCGTCGGTCACGGTTCGAGCGACCTCGTTCCCATCGCTGTCGAGCAGGATCAAGACCACATCGCTGAGGAGTTGATCACCCGCTGCTTCATTGAAGGTGGATTTGTCGCCGTCGGCATCGGCCGATACGTTACCCGAGATCGAGGCAGGTCGGTGCTCGCAAAAGTCGTAACGAGTTCCTTCGTCGCCGGACCCAAGTTCGATATTGCTGATTCGATCATTGGCCAGAACGAGACCATTTGTCTGACCGTCTACGGTGCCCGCAACATCGCCCGCGTCAATAAAGCCGTCGGGTTGCACTTCTACGACTGTGTAGTTGCCAGGAGCTAGGCCATCGAAACGGTATAGTCCGTTTTCATCGGTGGTGGTCGTCGCAAGGAGATTGCCGCTATCGTCCAGTAGTTGTAGCGTGACTCCCGAGATCGGATCGAAATTGGGGTCGTCCGGATCGAGTTTTCCCTGGCCGGGTGTTTCAACACTGACGTACCCGCTAATAGAGGCAGGCAGTATTTCGCCAAAGTTGTAGTCTTCGCCATGATCATCGGCACACAACACGATCTGCCCGAACGAATCGTTGGCACGGGTACCACGTGTTTCACCTCGAACATTTCCAGTCGAATCCTGCCCATCAATGAATGCACCTAACGGGTTTCCACCTTCTGGGTCGTTGTTGATTTCGACCACTTCGTAGATGCCCGGTGGCAGAGCGTCAACGCTGTAGTGGCCATTGGCGTCGGTGCGGACAAAGATGGGGGCCGTGTCAGCGAACGGGTCCGTGGTTACGCCATCTTTCGCGCCGACCCGCGTTACTTGAATCAAGACGTTGGCGATTCCATCCTCGTTGGGATCGAAGACGCCGTCATTGTTCTCGTCATGCCAAACATTTCCCTCGATAGAGGCAGGCCGGATTTCTTTAAAATCGAAGTCGGTGGCCGCCGTTCCGCCCAAAGGGATGCTGATCCCAGTCAGCACATTTTCATTGCCCGATGCATCGTCTTGGATGCTGCCTGATTCGACGCCTTCAACCGTTCCGGGCGTTGCTCCAACGTCTAGGAATCCGTCCGGCTGTACTTGGATGATCTGGTATTCGCCAGGCGTCAGCCCGAGTTCTTGGCCGAACGAGTAGTCTCCGTTGGCGTCGGTGGTGGTTTGAGCCACGTCTTCAAACTGGTTGGTCGCCTCATTGAGCCTTTGCAAGCGGATCTCGACATCGGCGATTCCTTCTTCATCACTTCCCTGAACCCAATCAAGGTTCCTGTCGTGAAAAACTGTGCCGGAAATCTCGATCGGTCTTTCGACTAACTCATAAGCGTCGACGGCACCGGCGGTGCGGTCTTCAAGACCTTCTTCGTTGTCTCGTGTCAGGTCAAGGAAGCCGCCGGAAATACTCTCTCCTTCGGCCAACAAGTCATCGAACTCATCAAAGAACAGACCCTCGGTCTGAGTTTGGAGAAAACCATCGAGTAAGGTTGTTTCAGTTTCGATGTCCAAGTTTTCGAATGTGAAGTGAGCGTCATCGAAGGTGGCGGTGAAGATACTGCTCTCGAATTCAACTCCTGACGTGATGCGGTCGTTGCGAAGGCCTTCGACTTCGTCAACGTCGATGGTGAATGCCAGTACGTCGCCCGCTTCAAAGTTGTCGATTTCAACCGTCAACGAGAGACCGTCATCAGACACGGTTGCTGAGACGATGTCCGATTCAGTGATGCCGGAACTGTTGGCGGCATCGAAAAGGAATTCGTGAGACTCGCCCGTTCCTGGGAGTCCTTCAGTGGCGTCGAAGAAAACGTCGCCGCTTGAAAGCGTCCCAGAGAGGTCTTGGTCGCCGTTGATCACGAATTGGGAAAGCTGAGTCGTTTCCGATCCGCCTTCAAAGGTGATCTCGAAATGGTCGGGTAGGCTGTCGCCGCCTTCGTCACCTTCTAGAAAAGTCACACCCGCGACGACGGGGTCGGCCGACAGCACGCGTCGCTGCTCCATGACCTCAAAGTAGCATTTCCGTAGAAACGCATTCTTTTTTGTGTCAGATGAATTCGTTTCGGCACCGAATACGCGATTGGTAAGGCTCTGTAGAAGACCCATGGCACTGACCTCCATGTCAATATGCGGGGAAATGTTTGAGTGAATTGCGGTCGCGAACACCAGGGCGGTGTTCAGTTGTCAAAGAAGATGGCGTGATGAGATCAACGCTTGTTCGTCCAGCCTTGATCCAATTGGGTATGGCGATCACGGATTTGGCCTGGAGCATTGACTCGTAACGTTGGGCTCCAGATACGAACTTGAGTGTCATAGCTACCAGAAACAAGCTGATCGCCTTTTACGGCAAGGCATGAAACGGTGCCCGTGTGCCCCTTCAGGGAGCCGACGGCATCTCCGTCAGCAAGTCGAGATATCTGAATTTGGTTGTTACTTCCGCCTGTCGCAATCAAGCCGTTGTCCAAAAGTTGAACTGAGTACAACTTTGATGACAGGCGAGGCAGGTGACGCATCGCGTTGATGCCTCCCGGGTTGGTGATTGTGAGGACTTGATCATCGCCGCCACTGACCAACAGATTGTCGGGAGTGAAGTCCAATGAGCGAACCCGCTTGCGATGCGCTTTGTATTGAGCCGTCTGCCGTCCAGTGGCGGTATTCCAGATTCGGATATGGCCACATCGGCCTGCTGCAGCGATTAGTTTCCCATCGGGGGAAAATGAAACCGCGTGGTTGTCAGGGCACTTGCACCGAAGCTTCTGAATTTGACGACCGTCGACGGTATCAAAAATCCGTAGCCAAGGCTCAAACCCAACGGTGGCAATTTTGGAACCGTCGCTTGAAAAGGCGACTTCGAAAATGGCTTCTGCGTTTCGTTTACTGAAAATAGGTGTTGTCAGATCGTTCACGTCCCAAATCAGTAACTTGCGGTCATTGCCAGCAGTCGCAAGAATGTTCCCGTTCTGACTGAATCGAGCGGTTCGAACCCAGTCCGTGTGCCGATCAAGGTGATCTGAAAATGCTTCGTCGCGAAAGTTGTAAATGCCAACGAAATGGTCATCGCCCACGACCGCCATCAGCTTTCCGTCGGTATCCACATCAACGCCAGTGACAACCGGCTTGCGACGATCCGAGCGATGGGAAACCGTCTTGATCACGCGACAATCCCAATCGAGTCGATCGAAACCGAGGGCCGGAGCGAAGCTTCCTCTCGCCACCGCAGCAGCACAAGCTTGCGTGGTTCCGGCAGCGAGTATCGCAGTGACAGAGCCTAAAAATGTCCGTCGTTTGATCATGTCTTTGATCCTGATAAGCACAGGGCCTGTGAATCTGCATAGTGATTCGCGCAGCCCAAATCTTCCGATAAATTGACCTATCTTGGTATCGGCGCTCCAAATCAATGCCGCCAATCATTTCTTGAAGCTGGCACTTTGTTCGGGGCTAGTATTTATGGGGCTGATTGAACTGCCGTTAAAGTTGCCCCAGCTAGACAGGTTTAACGCGCAATCGGGTATGATGATGAAATGCTCGTCTGGCCTGCACCATTCTTCCCAAGTGCGGTTTTGGTCCAAGAGCCACGACCGACTCTCTGGTTTGAACGGGGAAACACAACATCGTAGATCGCATAATCTGGTGAGTAGATATTTTGTTCGGGTAACCGTTGCTAATGTCGAAAGCATGCTGGTGCTATCAGGTAGAATGTTCCGAAACGCATTTCGGCACTATCTGTGTGGTGGAAACTGCTATTGAAGTAAACAACAACTGCCGCGTAGGAATTGCGGCAAATCACTCGTCGAGAAATTATCATGACAAGAATCAATCGTTTCACTCGTTGTTCGTTGCTTGTTGCGATCGCGATGAGCTTTTGCTGGGCGTTTTGTCCGGTTAGTGTCTTTGCGGCTCAGGATGAAGAACAGAAGCCTCAGCGAAAACTTTCGGTCGTATGCTCAACGACTCAGATCGCCGATTTTGCTCGTCAGGTAGTCGGGGATCGTTGGGATGTCATCTGCGTGTTGGCACCGGGCGAAGATCCTCATACCTACGAAACAGGGAACGATGACTTGGTCGCCGTTAGCAAAGCCGATCTATGTCTGGAGAATGGCTGGCACCTAGAGGGCAATGAGTGGATGCAGGGATTGGCGTCGTCGGCCAACAAGCCTGTGGTCACTTGCGTCAATGGCGTTGAGGCTTTGATGCTTGAAGAAGAGAACGAATCGGGGCAGGCTGAAACCGTAAAAGATCCACACGCTTGGTTCGATCACAACAACGCGGCGGTCTATGTGAAAAATATTCGCGACGCGGTCAGTAAAGTGGATCCGGACAACGCGGACGAGTACGCCGCTCGTACGAATTTGTATCTGCTGCAATTGCGTGGGCTGGGCCGATGGATTGAACGCCAAGTCAATGCGATCCCACAGAACCGCCGGATTCTGGTTACTCACCACGACGCGTTTGGTTATTTTTGCCGCACTTATGGATTTAAAGCGGTGACACCCGTTGGCTGGACAACCGGTGAACTGACCGATGTTTCGCTGGAAGACCGCCAGGCGGTCATCAAACAGATCAAGGAATTAGGGGTCAAAAGTATCTTTGTGGAAACGACCATCAACACCGAATTATTGGATGGAATCGCTCGCGACTCCGGCATCACAATCGGCGGTTCGTTGTACTCAGACGCGATGGGCGGTGACGGAACTGCTGGAGACACTTATATCGGCATGATGCGAGAAAATGTCCTGACGATCGTCAAGCATCTGAAGTAAATTGAGTGTCTGAATTGCTCGTCGAGAAAGCCCCATGCGAATTTTGCTCTCCCTGTTGATCGTTTTTGCCTTGTTGTACGGCACAAGCCTCTACACGCAGTTTGCGGATCGTGTTCGTGCCAACGCGGTCACGTGGCAACCCACGTACTCGGCCGGCAAGTACGCCATCGAGATCGATCGAACCTTCGACTGCGTTCCTGACGATCTGTTTGAAGAGCCCGCACTGGCGGTACGCTTTCGGGGGAAAGAGATTTATCGAAATGATGGCCGGATACCAGCGGATCAGACGATTCGCATCGAAGATATCCAAGACGTTGAGATTGATAGCAATGACTTGAACTTCACCGCTTATCTGGCCTCAGATTTG
>CAZLYM010000004.1:8350-14751 GCA_964563475.1 uncultured Pirellulaceae bacterium | reverse complement strand
ATAAAACCCGACCACGGGACGGTGGCGTTTTTCGGTGACGAAGACACCAATGCCTCGGGACGAATCGCTTACGTTCCTCAGCGAGGATCCGTTGATTGGGATTATCCGATCACGGTTCGCGAGGTCGCCGCGATGGGGCGTTACAGTAAGCGGCGCTGGTGGCAAAACCTTCGTCGCCAAGATTATCGAATGGCGGATGAAGCACTTGAAAAAGTTCGGATGAGCGATTTTGCGAAGCGGCAGATCGGTCAACTTTCCGGTGGCCAGCAACAGCGAGTCTTCATGGCTCGGGCGTTGGCTCAAGATGCCGATGTGCTGTTGCTGGATGAACCGTTTGCCGGCGTCGACGCGGCGACCGAGCGAGCGATTTTAAACGTGCTGACGGAAACGCGTGAACAAGGCAAAACCGTGGTGGTCGTTCATCACGATCTGGCGACGGCGGCCGAGTACTTCGATCGCCTGCTGTTGCTCAAGCAGCGACTGTTCGCGTATGGACCGCCAGCCCGAGTGCTCGATCCGAAATTGCTGTGCGACGTGTACGAAGGAAACCTAAAAGTCTTTGCTGACCTAGCGGACACAAAGTCGTAATAACGAAAAGAATACATTGATTGAGTTTCTGGAACAAATTCAGCTAGAACATGGCTACATGATCCGCCCGTTGATGGTTGGCACCTTGGTGTCAATCGTTTGCAGCGTGATCGGTTGCTTTATCGTGCTGCGCAGAATGTCTTTCCTTGCCGACGCGATCGCTCACTCGATGCTGGCAGGAGTGATTGGCGGCTATCTGATTACCAAGCTGTTGTTGGGCAGTGGTGCTCAATTGCCAGCGATGCTGCTGGGTGCCTTTATCGCGGGCGTCGCCACCGTCGCCATGGTCGGATTTGTGACTCGCTTTTCACGAGTCAAACAGGATACGGCGATCGGGATCATGTACACCGGGATTTTTGCTGCCGGTGCGTTTGTTGTCTCGTTGAAGTACTTCGGCCAGATGATTGATATCGATATTTATCATTACATTGTTGGCAGCATTGTCTCGGTGACCAACACCGATTTATGGCTACTGGCCATTGTGACTTCGATTGTGCTGAGTGTTGTGATTCTGTTTTATCGACCTTTGCAATTGACGACGTTTGACCCAATCATGGCGGCGTCGATTGGAATCCCAGTGTTGCTGGTCGAGTACGTGCTGACGGCGTGTGCGTCGCTGGTGGTTGTCAGTGGCGTGCAGATCGTGGGAGTCATCTTGGTGGTGGCGTTGATGATTACCCCTGCTGCGACGGCCTATTTGTGGAACGACCGGCTTGATCGAATGATAATTTGGGCGGCGGTGATTGGTGTGCTTGGATTTTGGGGCGGATTCTGGATTGCCACCGTGGTTGGAGCCTCTGCCGGTCCTTCGATTGTGGTGGTGATGACAGGTATCTTTTTGGGGTCGATGGTTGTGGCGCCTCGTTACGGATTGTTGGCCGATTTTATTCGCCACCGAAACACGGTGCCTCAAGAGGTAATGGAAGACGTGCTGGGATCCATTCTGCGAAGCGAAGGCAAGTCGGTTGCGATTTCCCATGTGCTGAAAAACGTCGAAGACCCTAATCCGCGAATTCGGCAAGCGATCACGATGCTGGCTCGGCAGGATCTGCTAGACATCGATGGCGATCGAGTCAGCTTGACCGAGGATGGGCGTTTCCAAGCGAAGCGATTGGTGCGAGCCCACCGGCTCTGGGAAGCGTATCTCGAAAAGACCGGTACGCCGACCCATGAAGTGCATGAGAAAGCTCACCGGCTTGAGCACATTAGTGACGTTGCGACAGTCGACTACTTGGACGACCAGTTGGGGCACCCGGAAACCGATCCGCACGGCACCACGATTCCTCCCGATCCGCAGCATCTGATTGTTGGCAGCGAAGTGATGGCCAGCCAATTGCGAAAAGGATACCGAGTCGAAGTGGTTCGTGTTGGCGGGACTGTTTCTGATTCCTCGCAGTCCCCAGTTGCTGTGGGTCAGACGATCACCGTTGGCGAGCGATCTGGCGGAGGGCAAGTTTGGAGTTTCGTCACCGAGGCTGACGAGTCGTTCAAGCTTGATCACGAACAGGCCGATGGTTTGATCGTTCGCATTCTGGAAGTCCCCTCTGGGTAGGCGATTGGGCGTTCGCTGAGCGATCCAGCGGTAGGAGTGTCGATAGATGACCTTCGTTGTCCCAGCAATTGCCGCAGATCTGGACGTTGATTATCGGCTTTCATCCGGCGAAATCGAAACTTCCATGATGATGGGGCGATGGTCGGACCCGCAGGACTCGTCCGTATGCCGCCGGTGCACGTGAACTTCTTTTGACACTAACGCGTGGTCGATTGGAATCCAGAAGATCCACGGTAGTTCAAGATTCCACGACGCGAGATACCCTTGGCCTCGGCGACTGTCCCGAAAACTACAAGCTTTGACAAGGTCCTTGAGAAATGGAGACCATGGCGTGCAATTGAAATCGCCGATCAGCATCGCTGGTTCGTCAACGGGCTCCAAATAAGTGGCGAGCTCTTTCATCTGGTCGGTTCGCAGTCGCATCCGCAGCGAGTTCGTCGGTGAAATTGTGTGCAGCCCCGCGATGCGAAGCGATTGCTCTCCGATTTTTACTCGAGCCGACAAGGCAGGGACATCCGTTTCCTGTCGCGACAGTTGCCAGACTTCGGTGTCCTCCAACGGAAGCTTGCTGAACAGGGCGATCCCGTAGCCATGCCAACGAGGTTGAAGCATCCGATAGGGATACGCTTCATGCAGAGGCTTCAGCTTCTGATGCCATCGGTTACTGTACTCGATCACCAACAACACGTCCGGTGAGACACGTTCAACTTGGTCGATCACTTTTTGAAACTGATAATTGTCGCCCCAGACATTCATCGACATGACTTTGATCTTTTGCGAACCGGCCGGCGGTTGGCTGGACGGCAGAAAAACGCTGGCCAGAATCAGGATTTGCCCGACGCTGATCATCATTAGCAATCTTCCAAATAGTTTTTGACGCAGCAGCAACAGGAAAGTCGCACAGATCAGCATCAAGGCCGCGAGCTGAGCGTTAAAACTACTGATCAGTTCGGCCAGCAAAAAATGGCGGGCGGTTAGGCCGAATAGAAACAATCCCAGCAAGACCAACGAAGCGATCCAGACCATCACCGTCAGCACGGCGCTGACCGTTAGCGATGAATGGGCAGCAGGTCGACCATCTTCTTGCATGAGATTTTATCGTGGCGGGCAAACGCGAACAGAGAAGTTGCCAATCGTGCTAGGATCATTGTAATCCCAGAACGGTCGCAATCGTGCTGTGCTATATCAAAAACGTATTGGCAACGAAGAGCTAAGCTGCTTTCTTTGCAGGGTGGCCATCACGTGCCGCATATAAGTAGGGGTTGAGCGTTGGGTCGTTGTACATTTTGTTCTGGCGATACGTACGATGTCTCTTTTTGCCAGCAAAAATATCGTTCAACAATTCTTGCAGCGATTGGCTCAGGTCGGCCTGTTGCATCAAGCAGACTGCCAGTTTGTTTTCGACCTTTTCACGATGATGCTGGTCGGCATCGGATCGCTCTAGCTGTTCGCGCAAGTGGTAGATTCGCAGGGCCATGATGGAAAGGCGATCGATGGCACTGCCTGGAGTTTCTGTGTTGAGCGGTGTGTTGCTGGCGACCGAGATTTCTTTCAGTTTGAGTATCGCGGTGATCTCGTCGTCGACCTTTTCGATCCAATCGTTTCGCTGTTGGTTAAAGCCATCAATCGCTCGTTTGACTTCAGCGATTTGAGCATCGGAAACATCTCGGGAACGAGCGATATCTTCTTGGTGCCACAATTGGAAGTTGAAGCTGTGCTGTTTACAGATGGTCGCTTCAAGCCCGTCGAACGGATTATCAATGGGTTCGCGGTGCCAGCGGTCAACGGTATCGCGTTGTAGTTTGTTGATTTGGTCGACGTTGATCATGGCGCTGCTTCGAATCGAGTGAAAATTTCCAGCTGATCCGGGCGGTCCGTTCCGCCGGATGGCAACGGATTCTAGGCAGAATCACGAAAACACCTCAATAGAAATATTTTTGTGCGGCACAATTTTGCGAGCGTAATTTCGCATCGTTTGCGGGAAAAGATCAGCGAACCGACGCCAGCGCTTACTGGTTTTTTCGGAGAATAGGCACTGCTTTTGTCTGCAACGGGTACCGTATCGATAACGATCCAAGGCTTTAGCCGACCAAGGCAGCCGAAAGTTTTGACTCGCAGTCGCCAATAATGCTGGTGCTGACTGAATCGGCTTGTTCACCCGTCAGCGTGGCGTCGTCACTACGAAGGACGACCGACAGGAGCAAACGCTTCTTGCCGGGGCCGTCTTTGCTTGCGTCGCGGAACGTTTCTCGGTACTCGACCGATTCCAGCAACTGACCTGCCGCGCCGCGAACGGTAGACTCCAATTGAGCCCACGAGACTTCATCGTCGACGATAAAGTTAAAGTCTCGACTGACAGGTGGGAAGGTGCTCTGGTTTTGGTGCAGAGGCACTAGGACGGCCAATGACTCTAGCAGCGAGACATCCAATTCTGCCACACTGGAACCAGAACGCAGCCCAAACAGCTTTCGACCCGGCTTGGAAATTTCACCCATCCAACCCAGTAACTGGCCGTCGACCGTCAATTTTGCAGAACGATCGCGGTCAAGCAAATCGTTCTCACAGTCTTCGGCCGTGACTACTTTGCCGGGGGCCAAATAATCGACCAATGATTCGACTAGGCCTTTCATGTCCACGTAATCACAACCGGAAGCGATCGCCAGCTTGGTCGGTTGGTCAGGAATTCCACCTTTGGGGTCGGTTAAGTAAACCTTGGCCGTTTCGAAAATACTCACGTCGCCATTGGAGCGGTACTCGTTGATGCGACGTACTTCCAGCAGGTTCGGCACTAAACTACGACGCAGTAAATTAACGGTTCCAATATTCTGTGATGCCTTTTCCAGAACACCCAGCATCGGTTGGCTGCTGGTCAGCGGCGGTTGATCACTCCACGGTGAATAGGCATCCGACCATTTTTCTGGCACCAAGCTGGCCGTGACGGCCTCGTCAAAACCGGCGGACGTCAATACGTCACGAATCCGGTCAAGGACTCGATCGGCCGTTGGTCGAACCGACGCGGCCATTGGTACACGAGCATTGTCCGGAACTTTGTCAAAGCCATAAATTCGCCCGACTTCTTCAACCAGATCGACCTCGCGAGTCAAATCTTTCCGCCAACTCGGCGGAATGGCGGTCGTGGAATCGGCTGATGTTTTGGTAACCTCCAGCCCTAGGCCGGTAAGTGTTTTAGGAACGAAGTCAGCCGGGATCTCGATCCCCAGAATGCGCGGCAACTGATCATGCCGCAATGTGACAGGCTCGATCGCCGCCGGTTCTGTACCAGCTTCGGCAACTCCGTCCAGTAGTTCACCGCCGGCACATTCCAGAATTAACTCGCAACATCGCCGACTGGCCCAGTCCAACCGAGTTGCATCGACATCGCGTTCGTAGCGGAAGGAAGATGGGCTGTGCAGCGTCAATCGTCGAGCCGTCTTGCGGACTGACAACGGAGCGAACCACGCAGACTCGATCAGCACGTCGGTGGTCGCGTCGGAGACTTCTGATTCCGCGCCGCCCATGACGCCGGCGATCGCGACCGCGTTGGAAGCGTCGGCGATCACGCAGTCGTCTGGATTAAGCTCATACGTCCGGTGATCAATCGCTTGGAATTCCTCTTTCGCTTTGGCTTTGCGAACGATGATCTGGCCACCATCAATTTTTGCGAAATCAAACGCGTGCAAGGGCTGGCCACACTCGAACATCACATAGTTGGTGGCATCAACGACGTTGTTGACGATGGCAATCCCCAGCGACTTCAAACGATCTTGTAGCCACTGCGGGCTGGGGCCAATTTTCAGTCCGCGAATCAACCGAGCCGTATACTTCTGGCACGCGTCGGTGGCTTCGATGGAGACCTTGCAGTCATCGGCGATCGACTGGCCGTTTGTCTTTGGTTGCGGATCGGGCACTTTTAATTCTGTGCCGTACAGAACGGCAATCTCACGAGCGACGCCAATATGCCCCAAGCAGTCGGCACGATTGCTGGTGACCTCGAGATCGATGGCGGAATCATCGCCCACGGTTTCGGTGCCTTCATGGTTGAGTCCCGACATGGTCAGGCGGTCTACCAGTTCATCGTGGCTCATCGAGACATCAACGTAATCAGCCAGCCATTTTTGAGAGACAATCATTGTTTTTTCCAGCGACGGAAGCGGTGTTGGCAGCCATTCGAATACCTTCGAAGGATGCATTTTATCGGCGAATTCAAGTCCAAAAGGATGACTCAAATAGGCGTTTGCGCCAATGCCGGTGCATTGGCCCT
>CAZLYM010000004.1:0-8250 GCA_964563475.1 uncultured Pirellulaceae bacterium | reverse complement strand
TTGCGCCAATGCCGGTGCATTGGCCCTTATGAAAAGGGCAAGCTTCCCCAATGCCGGTGCCTGCCACGCCGGTGAAGTGGAGGCCTGTCGCCCGAAGGTCTGCGATATTGGTTGGCCAGCATCCTTTTGGTAAAGTTTTTCAATGCTGGGAGTCTTGAAAACTGTGCCGTCGATTGTCGATGGCGAATTGATGCTCTGTCTTGACCAATAAAAATCTGCGGCCACACGGTGGCCGCTTCAACATCGGAGAAAATTGCGTGACTGACACCAACCAAAACGCCAGCCAATCTGAGGCTCACTCGTTTCACGAATTTGGCTTCGATCGGTTGGTCGAACTGAAGAAAAAGGGGCTCAATCCATCCTGTATTTTTGACGTCGGCGCATCGAATGGGTGTTGGACGCGCACGGTGATGCAAATCTTTCCTGAAGCGACGTTCCATCTGTTTGAGCCTCAGGTCGACATCGCGACAGAGTACCAGCAGAAGATGACGGAGTTCATCGACAACCACCCGAACGCCATTTTGCACAAAGCTGCTGTGGGCCCTGAAGTTGGCACCATCACGTTTAACGTTTCTGACAATCCGGTTGGAAGCACATCGCTGGTACCAGGCGACCCTACCAGATACACGCAGGTTGAGACTCCGCTAGTCACCTTGGATTCGGTGATTGACCAAGGGGTTGCGGTTCCTCAGTTCGTCAAAATGGATATTCAGGGCGGAGAACTGGAAGCACTGCGCGGGTTTGAGAAGAATCTCAATCAAGTCGACTTACTTCTGTTGGAAACTTGGCTCAGCCGGGGCTACGGTTCCAACACGCCACTGATTCACGAACTGATCGAGTTCCTGCTGCCACATGGTTTCTACATGTTCGAATTGGGAGGATGCTACCGCAACGACGCGGGTAGTTTGATCTCGCAGGATTTCTTCTTTGTGAACAAGAACAGCTCCAATGGTATCGCCAGCGATTTTCGCTTCTAGGCGATGCTGAACTCGTCCCCAGCATTGCTGACGCTTTAAAACTGCCGCAGGAAGCGGACGTCGTTGGTGAATAGGTATCGAATGTCAGTGATTTGGTGTCGGATCATGCACAGTCGCTCGATTCCTAAGCCAAAAGCGAAACCACTGACTTCGTCCGGATCGTAGCCCACGTGTCGCAGAACGTTCGGGTCGACCATCCCGGCTCCACCGAACTCGACCCATTTCCCGTCCCAGAAATAGTCGGCCTCGACGCTGGGTTCGGTGAATGGAAAGAAGGAAGGGCGAATTCGCACGGGCACATCGTCACCAAGGTAAGTCGATGCAAACAGTTTGATAACCGTTTTCAAATCGGCCAACGTGACCTTCTGGTCGATCATTAGGCCTTCGATTTGATGGAACATCGGGTAGTGCGACCAGTCGGCCGTGTCGGGACGATAGACTCGGCCTAGCGAAACGATACGGACGGGCGGCTTTCGGTTTTCCATCACACGAATCTGAACCGTGCTGGTTTGACTTCGCATCAGCAACGGACTGTCGACGTTCAGTTCGGGGACCGCGTCGTTGGCCCCGGTTTTTGAAGCCACCGAAAGGTAGAAGTTGTCCAGCGGATCTCGTGCCGGATGGACCCTCGGGATGTTGAGCGCTTCGAAGTTGTGCCAGTCGTCTTCGATTTCGGGGCCGTCGGCAGGAGTGAATCCCAAGCGGCCCATGATGTCTTTTAGTTCGTTGATTGTCTGCGTGATCGGGTGTAGCTTGCCGACTCGGAATCGTTTTCCGGGCAGTGTCGGATCGAAGGTTGTGTCACGCTTTACTTCTCCGTCGGATCCACCGCTTAATCTGGCGGTCGCCGCATCGAACCCTTCTTGAATCGCTTGTTTGACGGCGTTCAGTTTTTGCCCCGCGTCTCGCTTTCCCTCTTTCGGAACGGCGCCCATGCTTTTTTGGACCTGTTTGAACTTGCCTTTCTTGGCACCGAGAAATTCAACACGTGCTTGGTCCAACTGATCAGCATCGGTCGCAGCGGCAAACGCGTCGCTGGCCTGCTGCTGAAGCGAATCGAGGTCAGCAATGAATTGTTCGAGCGTAACAGGTTCGGCGGACGGCATGGCAAATCGATTAAAAGGCTATGACGTTGAAGGTCGTCATCGCACAGTGCGATGTCCACAAAGGGCGAGGCTTTGTCTCAATTGGGCTCGGCGAGCAAAATTTCCGGCGCTTCGGCGTTCCAGCATTTAGCCAGTTAGAAAAGTGCCAGTTGGAAATGGGTTTTGAGAAATAGCCTAACGGATTTGTGGCGACACGAAAAACGGGAAGAGCAAACCGTGTTGCTCTTCCCGAAAGATGATATCAGTTTTCCTCGTGTCAAAACACGGGAACAAACGGCAATCTAGGCGGCCAAGGCTTCTTTGGCTGATTCAACGATAGCGTCGAATCCGGCAGGATCGCAGATGGCGATCTCTGACAGCGACTTTCGGTTCAGCTCGATGCCGGCTTTGTTCAAACCGTTGATGAAAACGCTGTAGCTGATGCCACGCATGCGGCAGGCAGCATTGATTCGCGTGATCCAGAGTCGGCGGAAGTCTCGCTTCTTGACGCGACGATCGCGGAAGGCGAAGACGCCAGCGCGGATCAGAGTTTCCTTAACGGTTCGCAACATGTTGCGACGACCGCCACGGTAGCCTTTGGCTCGTTTGAAAAGTTTACGCTTCGCTTTGGCGCGAGCGGCACCTTTTGTAGTACGCATTGAATCAGTTCCTTCAGTTCTGCCAGACAGGCCTCAGATTCGATTGATCTGAAGTTCTTCGCCCATGATGGCCGTCAACTCGGGGCTCTCACCCGAGACGCTTTTCGGTCAGCTTAGGAATTGCGGATCAATAAGTTGCTTAATGGACATGCTTTATCGTCGGTATTTCACGAGCAATTTGAAGCTGAATCCGGCAACCGATTGTTGGCAAATCCTTAGTAGCTGTACTTGCCCAAGGCTTTGGAAATTGACTTGACCATGCAAGTATCCAAAACCGTCAGGCCACGCAAATTACGAGTCCGCTTAGCACTCATTCGGACGTTCCGGTGGCTCTTGCCGCTACTGCGGTGAACAACCTTGCCCGATCCGGTGATGCGGAAACGCTTTTTGGTGCCCTTATGGGTTTTCATTTTGTTCGACATGAAATCACCCTAATGTGATTGGCTCAAAATATTTGAATCGCAGATCTTAGGCTAACCCCCTCCAGATTTAAAGGGGATTTATACCAAAGCAGGAGAATCTTCTTCGGCCATTGCCAGCGAGAAATCAACCTCATCCACCGGAACCGTTAGATCTTCAGTCAAATATAGTTCGTTCATGTCTCCCATCGTCCGTGGCCAAATGTGAAAGGCACCATTTAGCCCGGAAATCGTCCATTCGCCCATGATTCCCTTGTCGCCGCACTGACCGCCGTAGAAAACACGGTGTTTTCCGACGTAACTTTTCACCCACGAGCAAACGCCCGACTCCGAGTCATAGTCGCCGCTGGCCGTCCAAGGGCCGACATAATCGGTGCCTTCCCCCGATATTTTGCCGTCTTGGAACTGAAGATAGAGGTGCATCCAGCCTTTTCCCGACCGGTGGCTTTCTAAGTAAAACCCGTTCCATTCCCCAGTTGGGAAGCGATTGTCCTGTTCCATAATTTCGTCTCAATTTTGTCTACCAACGGCCTTCAACAGCATCCCACGAGAAAAGCCGCAATCTAAAGAAGCCTCAATAAGAAGTTAATTCTTCGAATTCGGGCCACAGCGGGCAACGAAGGACGTGCAAATGGGCCGAATTAAGGGCTCAAATCAACGAAATGCCCGGCGGATGAAGGGCCAAACGTGGGCTGACAATCTGAAGCTTGCGCGGAAACGCAGCAATGGACAGTTGCGAGCGAGCCAATTTAGCCCCGATTTTGGCGCGGATTCCTTCACTTCGGTCAATTGTTTTCGGGAGAAAGTCCCAGATTATCGAAGCTTGTTGATCAGCCGCGATGCAGCGCTGCCCGACGAGGCCTTGGGGACGGGCACGATTTCAGGAGTCGCCAAACACGTGATCCCAACGTTGGACAGTTTTTTGGGCAACGGGAACGACTTGGCACGGTTTACCGCGTCCATACCGAAGGTGAACTTCTCGAGAACTGCTTTGAGCTCCGGATTCATCTCGGTTCCGAAACTCGTTTCCCGAGCCGCCCAGTCGAAGCTGCCGACGCAAACGTAGCTGGCGTTTCGATCGTGGAATTCATAGGCTTCCATGTCCTCATGCTTTCGCAGGTACTTCGCCAGCACGGTCGCCTTGAGCAGCGCGGTTTCTAGATCACTGGCTTTTTTTGATTTCCTGAACAGGCTGCCACCCTTCATTTCTCGCAGTTTATCTGAAACGGAGTCATTGAGCATCTTGGTCCCGCCGCTGAACGTGGCGACTCTGACGGTGTAGTTACCAGGATTTTTCAACAGGCTGTACTTAGTTTTCTTGTTCAGCTTGACCACAAATTCATCTAGGTTGTTTTGCTGAAAATAGGCATCAGGAAGCAACGGGTTGGGGATAAAGAAAGCCGATCGAAGCGGTCTATCGTTACCACCAGCTGTCTCGGTCTTGCCAGCCGATTCATCGCGGGGTGAATCGATGCGGTCACCAGTTAAATCCGATACTGCGGCGGTCGCAGAAACGTTTGCTTTGGATTGATGAGCTTTGACTGTCGACAAGACCTGCTGGGCGAAGCCGTCGTCAACGGAAGGGAAATCACCAACCAACACTGCCACTTCCAATTGCCCGGTAGACGCCAATTTGCGTTTCGCCGGCTGGGCGGCGTTTGAGCCGTTTAACGGAGCAGGCTGGCGAAAGCCTTTTCGAGTCAGTTCTTTTTCAACGTCAAATTTATGTTGGTACACGTAAGTCGCTAGTTTGTATTGGTTGCTCAGTTCATCAGCCAACTGATGAGCCTGTTGCATTCCGTCGTCGCCAGCAAACGAAGCACACATGATCAGCCATGGTCCTGAAGCCTCGCTTAGTCCTTGTGACCTGTTGTGTTCTTGGGCTGTCGGTGCTTGGCGTTGAAAAGGCAGACGAAGCTGAGCCAAGGTCTCCGAAGAAAATACGCCGCAAAGGCAAACGGCAAGCAACCAATGGCTTGGTCTAGTCAGTGAAGAAAACATCCTGTCGCTCCTGACGGAATTCTCGTTGATTAAGAAACTATGACCAGAAAACTGGATTTAGATTTGTTAATGTTCAATAGTTAACCGTTACAAGTCATTTTGTGGAACGGTTTACATGGCGTGCAGCCAGTCCGTGAGTGCCGAGCCAAAAAAATCTAGCTCAAACCCAACGAAACGGACGGTAGCAAAGGAGATCAGCTGATTCTATGGCAGTTCGATCCGCACTCATTCGATCTGCAAGCGTAAAACATGGGATGGGTTATCATGGGATGGGTTTTAACGGAGATTTGGCTAATCCGGCCATTTTTCAGTCCTGCACCCCCAATTGTGGTAGAGAAATCCACATTAAATCGTTTAATAATAAATTTAACGAGCGTTTATTCACCTTACGCAATGCTCCTCATGTTAAATTTAAGGTATGCGCGTGGGAGCTAAGGTGATTTCACGGTCGCTAATTTCGTCCCGCGTTCAGTGTTCTGTCTCAGCAAACGGAATACCTTTTCAAAAATAAGAAGGAAAAATACCATGCAATACAGTTTCAGACTGGCGGAGTTATTAGGCCACGTTCCTGACCCTCGTAAACGCCCCGGAACGATCAAAGCAATCGTTGAGTACACAGGGCTAGATCGTCATCAGGTCGCGGCTTTGCTCAAGAACGAGGTCAAGTACATTCCGCTCAAAGCACTATCGCGGCTTTGTGACTTTCTGATCGAGCACGGTCACGCGACTGCTGAGCAACTTCCTGGGGCATTGTTTGCCGTTGAGCCAGAAAATTTCTGGGAACTGCTGGCTCGCAGACGCCGGCTTGAGATGTGTGTTGGCGTCCGAAAGGATTCAGTCGACAACAACGAGGGGTCATTCGTGTCCGCCTCGGACTCGGTTCTGTTGGGTGAACTGCTCAATGGGGTCACGACGCTCGGCGGCACGGCCAAACTCCGCGCCAATGATGGGAATGCGACCTCGGTTCTGTCGAGTGAATCGATTCCTTCCCCTGAACACTTGAAGCAATCGCTCGTTTGGAGCCCAGGTCAGGCGTCAGACACCGAAGTCAAGCGTCGCGCCAAGAGCGTCTACGATGAGTTTAACGATTCCAAAGGCGATAAGGCTTTGATCGGGATCGGCAGCACCAAGAGTAACGCCGTCGTTGAAATCATGATGTCGCGTGCCTTCAACTGTGGTGCGTTTGAATCACAGGACGGAGTCGATGCTGCCACTGACCGTTCCGTCCCGTTCTTCATTCGATACCGTGACAATGATCCTCATCCAGAATCCTGCGTTGGCGGACTGAAACTGAGCAAGAACGACAAAAGTGATAAGCCGGGCATCTATTACGAAGATGCAGAAGGCAAATGGCAATGCTGCTCGGCTGAAGGGGATCGCGAAGAGGTAGGTTTCGTCTACTACGTTCATCGCGAATCACAGGGCCGTCTTGAAATGATGATGGGTGGATTCTCCGGACGCGCAACCCGATTGTTGGCACGGGCTTTGGCGACTCGTGCGGAAGACTTCTGGCCGCCCGTCTACGAAAATCAGGGCATTCAAGTCGGTGGTTTCATTGTGCAGTTTGCGATGCCGCCCGGAAAACGTGAGGCTGACATTTTGCGAACGGATCTGGTGGCAACCACGGAAGTCATCCAGATTCCAGTGGAAGCAATTGCTCGCCGTCTGGACACCAGCAGTCGATCGACGGCAGCTGCGGCCAGTCCTGCTAAAAAATCCTGATCCGCACGCTTTCTGACACGCATGCTTCCTAGTTCGCATGCAAAGGGCAGCGGAAGACTTTTTAGTTTAGTTGACTAGGGGCGTGCTGTGCCACGCTCCTGCCATTGACGCCGATCGTGAAGTAATTCACGTTCGGGCGTGATGGAAGAACTATCCCCTGATGCCTGTGTCGCGGTGAACGAAGTGCTATGTGCTTTCATTCATGTGCTATCGTTCCGCGAAGTGGCCCGCGCTCTTCCTCGCTATCGATTCACCTATCCCTGCTTGATAGCGGTTAGGTAGTGGTCGTTCCGGTTGTGACGAGTAATCGCGACCCCGTCTGATTTGTTCCTGATTCGCGTGCCCGCAGGCTGATTTCCGGCTGAAAGCGTGGCCGATGACTTCCCTACACCGCTGCACTGGTTTGAGAAAACGCAGCGTGTTCAACGAGTGAATGCAATCAGCTGTGGAAGTGGTCTGCAGCTCTGGACTCACTCTGAATCCGAACGGGAGCGAGCGTGTCAAAAGATATCAATGTTGTTGCGTTGGTTAAGGGCGAAGAGCGATATATCTTTTTGTTCAATGATCAGAAGCGTAGCGAAACATTGCGAACGCTCGGCCGTTACGCGTCGAACTCTAAGTTGAGCTTTTCTTGGCATGACGCGGCCGTCCTTAGCCAAAAGGTTCGCAACTCCGCTCAGAAAGCAAACACTCGATCGGCCGGGATCGCCGACCCTCGCAGGGAGTTCCCGGAAGTGGAAGATTTGTTCTTCAACGACTGATTTTGCGGCAGTGTTCAAATGCAACGAACCATCGATCGTTTTCTGCGATATCTGAAAGTTGAACGCAATAGTTCCGAACTGACGATCAAATCGTACCGCGAAGATCTGTCGCTGCTGATCGAGTACTTTACCGAATCCAAGGGCCGCGTTCCTTCGCCGTCGGCCATTACGTCTCAGGATCTTCGGACCTACGTGGCGGCTCTGCATGATGCGGGGTACGCGAAGTCGTCCGTGTCTCGCCGCCTTGCATCGCTACGAAGTTTTTTTCGATTTGCTCAGCGTGAAGGGGTCTGTGATTCGAACCCGGCCAAGCCGCTTCGGAACCCTCGACGTGATCGCAAGCTGCCACACTTTTTAACCAATCGCGAAATTGGAAAACTGTTGGCCGCTCCGCCGCTGAGTGATCCCATGGGGCACCGCGATCGAGCAATCTTCGAGACTTTATACTCCGCCGGCCTGCGTGTGAGTGAATTGGTCGGCATGAATCTGGACGACCTAGATTTGGAAGATGGTTTGGTACGAGTCCGAGGTAAAGGCAAACGCGAACGTTTGGCCCCGCTGGGAAGCCACGCGGTGAAGGCACTGCGTGGATGGCTGAGGAAGCGGGTGCTCGCCAAGGGCCAGCC
>CAZLYM010000003.1:58930-60646 GCA_964563475.1 uncultured Pirellulaceae bacterium | reverse complement strand
CGCTTTGCCGGGCCGAGCGAAGCGAGGATTTGACGTGATGGCATCCGGATCGCCTGGGTGAGGCACTAAGTTGTAGTAGAGATTGTTCTTGAAAGACGTATTGATCCCTTTGGATTTCTCTGTCCACAACCCCTCTCCTTCGAAATAGAAAACATTGTTTTCGAATAAAGTGTTGAGCGGGGTCCGGTTCTGGGGGAAGACGTAGGCTTTCAACCCTCGTTTCGTAAAATGAGTGTTGTTGTAGATGTGAATGTTCTCTGCATCTGTAAACTTTTCGAAGCCATAAAAGTAAAGCCCCTTTCGTTCGTTTTGACTGATGTTGTATCGAATTACAACATTGCGATTGGGCCTTTTCATAATGCCACAGAACCACTCATTATCGTGGCTGTAATTGTATTGAATATACGTGTTGATGCAGTTGTAATCGGCATCAAAACCACCTCGATCTTTGTCTTCCTTTCCGACATTCCCGTACGCTTCGTTCCGCTGGATGAGAATACCGTCGGTGTTGAAACAAAAAATACTGTGCCCGGTATCGTAGCGACTACTATTTGCCAGTGTGTTGTACTCGTAGACCGCGTCCTTGCTAACGCGTGCGATGACATTATTGCGCCCCGTGTTATCGATGTAGTTGCCAGCCACATACACATTGGTCCACAAGTTTTTTGTGACCTCGTCGTTGGGGCGAATCTCAACACCGGCACAGGTTGAGTCATTGCCGATGCCAACGCCACCGATGCGAGCAATTCGGTTTTTGGTAATCCGCAAATCGTCGATCCACGTCTTTTCACACTTCTTGATGTGCACATGAATTCCGCCGCGTTTCTTACCCGCCACCTTGCCGTTGACATCGTGAACGTTGCAGTCGCCGATATAAATATGGCGGAAGACGCCTTCTTTCTTCTCGATTAAAACATAAATACCGAACAGCTCTCCCTGATCTTTTTTGCTTCCGTTTGTGTTGGTAATCTCCAGCCCGCTAACCTCATACCATTGCACATTCCTCAAACGTAGCCCGGCCTGCTCCTTGCCCCCGGCATCGATCCGCGGTCGCGGTCCTCTGCCGTATGCCTTGATCTCGATCGGAGCCCCTTCACGGCCGGAACCTCGGGGTGCGAACATTCCTTTGAAACGCTCGCCTCGCTTGAAGTAGATGACATCACCCGGCCGAAACTTGGACTCGCGAAGCTTGTCGAATTGTCTCTGTGAGTCGATTTGATAATCTGCCGCAAAAGATGACCCAGGCAAGGTGCACATGAACACCATCACAGTGATCAATGTTCGCAATCCTGTTGTGCACAAAAGCCTGAGGTTTGCGTCTTCACAAAAAGATAAGGGTGTAAAAAAAACTGGCTTCATGGACTCGGGCAGCTTGCTTGAACAGAAAATAAATAGGATAGAACAGAATGGCGACAGTGAGACCGTTCCTCATGACCGTCTATTAAACCTATCCCAAAATCATTTGTTTTGCAGGAGTGCTTGCTCATTTTTAAAATAACCGCTTTGTCCACGTACTCGCGGAAGCAGAAATTTACCTCTAGTCGCCTGTGGCGGCCATCATCGATGGCCAATTGGAAAAACATCACTCCCGTTAACTGTCGAACAAAAATGCTAGCCTACGCCAACTTTTGGTCAGTTCTTACCTCCACAGGCGAGCAAACCGCTGAGGTTTTCCTGTGAGCTGCTGGCCATTGTAGATCCGCTCTCCGAGCTGAT
>CAZLYM010000003.1:44629-58830 GCA_964563475.1 uncultured Pirellulaceae bacterium | reverse complement strand
CATTCATCACACGGAGTGTGACGGCTACATACATTCATCACACCGAGTGTGATGGCTACATACCACGCCACTCATCATTTGAAGAATGATGGCGACCAATGGCGACTAAACCCAAAACGAATCTAGAGACCCGCACTCCAGTGCAAAAGCGTCATTCAAGATATCCACTTGCCCGTCAAGGTTCGCATCACCTAGAAGGGACACATAGATCGGTTCAATAAACGCTCCGTCAGCGTGCCCATTGAGTCACTTGCTGCCCCACAAGTCCTAACTTGCTTGATCCAACCATGTCCGAGCAAGCTCTCGCAAGTCGGCCTGCTGCGCAGCCTCTTTGCCAAACCAAGAACGCTCGATCTGCTGGATCGAACTCTCCAGTTCGATCGCTTTGTCGTCTGCAATCCCGTTCCGCTGGCGGATGTCACGCAGCAAAGTTAACACCGTAAAAGGATTAACATCTTCTGGCATGGCAAACGCGTCGACCTTCTCAACCGCAGGCTGACTACGAAGAAAGACCGCAGCCGCAGCCCCCAACAGAACCACTGCAATCAAAGGGACCAGCCAGTACAAGAAACTGAGACTCGTGTTCGAATACTGACGCTCAAGCGACACGGTTTGCTCTGACTCAACCAGATCAACATCATCGTAACGCTGGAACTTGGTAGTCACATCGTCCAACTTCGCGTCAGCAAATGTGAACGCACCGACCTCGGATTGCTGCTCTTTTGCACGATACTCAACGGCCCAACTTCGTTCCGACAAAATCTGGATTCCGTTACTTTCCTTGTCAAAGCGAGACGGCAGCACGCCTTGATCGTCGACACTGACAATTTCAAACTGATCGCGTTCCAGATTGACAACTTTATCAAGCGAAGGAACGAGCCCCTTTGCCGTGGCGGTCACTTCGACGATCAACTTGCCTTCCTCGGCCTGACGTTCGTCAAGCGTCTGTGTAATTTCCAAATCCTCAACCGGACGCGACGGAGCCGACTTGTTCGCATCCACAATCACGGCGGGCGACTCGATTGGAATCACAACAAATCCCGAAGTATCCATGAAGTCCATATCCAGCTTGAGCGGTGCCAAACGATCGACCTCACTGCCACGAGCTTTCAACAAAAGATAAGCGTAAGGCGTCACTCGCCAGCCCTCTTTGCCAGACGGATACGACTTCATTTGCTCGGGACTTTGAAACGTCACGCTCTGGATCTCATAGTGATCATCGAGCGCCTGCTTTACGGCATCTGAGAATTTTTCACGATAGTCCTCGGTCGGCCGACCGTAGTTGTACGCGTACCTCATGCTACTCTGATTTTGAGCGTACTTTCCAAAGCCGCCTGATTCTCGTTCAATCTCTTTGGTATGCAGCAGGTTCACATACACGCCAAACGATTCCTCGCTGCCGATTTCATGACTGCCGTCTATCTCAGCCACCAGTTTCAGCTCACTGACCAGATCTTGGTAGTAGTCGTAAAGGCTTTTCGCTTCCCACGCACGCGGGTGATCTTCCACAATTGCAAAACCGCCTCGTAGATAACGAAACTTGATCTCGGGCTTGATTGGGCTCATGCGAGTAAACATGTTGTTGGCGAACTTGGCCATGTGAAACTCACCCAACGTTCCGGGAAGCGACAAAATCGAATCACGAATCAAAGGGTATTGCTTTGGAACGGGTGACGTTTTGTTCGTGATCTTGCCAAGATCCACTGCTCCCAGCGAAGCATAGAACCACCGGTCAAAGACTTCGGTCGTTTGATCTTTCTTTTCAAGCTCTGTTACCTTCACTGCGTACTTCTCCGCCGCCAACTGGAACTGTTCCAACGCTTGGTCACGACGACCGGAAAACTCGCTGCTTTTCTGAACCAATTGCAGGTACTCATTTTCGTCAAACATCAGGCAAGCCAACGAAAGTTGCAACTGCCAATTTTCGGGCGAGGACTTCAACGCCTCCTTCACCAATTCGCTGGCCACTCGGTAGCCTCGCAAAACCTCTTGCTGGACCTCGGGGGCTCGTCGGTTGGTTTTCTTTTCTTCTTGCTTGCGAATGTCTCGCCAGTTGGAGGCAAGATTCTGACGCATCTTTTCACAGATCGCGGCCACAGTTTTTGGCTTCAGGTTTCCCAGATCTCCAAACACACTCTTCACGCGAGCAAGATCATAAACTTCCGCGCTGCTGTGGCAGGTGGTAAATGCATCGGCGAGAAGTTTTTCGTCTAGATCTTCGATCTCCATCGCGCGAATCCGGTCGACCCACTTCTGAAGCTCGGCGAGGTTCCGTTGTTGCTTGGATCGTGTCAACGGGATGGCGTCGGCCTTCCGATCAAAGCCGTAGAAGTACACGTAACGATTGCGTTTTCGCCGATCTGAATTTGGATCGTGATTCTTTGTCCACGCTTTCAAAAACTCATGAACAAGAGACTTCGCGACTTTCGGGTTTTGCTTCGCCACACGTTCAATCCATGGAAACGCTTTTTCCTCTTCGTTGATTTTCAAATGCAAGTTGGCAAAAATCTGCTGCATCTGCGTCTTCAGAGTCGGTCGAACGCGTTTGCGCCAAGCTTCGCTGGGTGCAATCTCCAAAACGTCACCCACACGAATCGGGCGTGGCTGTCTATTGTTGTTTCCGTAACGATTGTACTGCCTATCGGACCCGTAATACGGATTGCCATAGCGGTCATACTGCATGTAGCCGCCACCACTGTTATTCGATCCGTATTTGATTGCCGTGTCGGCTTCTTTGAGCCACGTGTCGGCAAGCAAGGTGAGTGCATCGGCCCATTGATCGGCCAACTCCGGAGAAACTGTCAGTAACTTTTCGGCAGCTCCGTTTTGCAAACGAAGCAGCTTCAGACGTTCGTCTTCTGAAACGGTCGCCGATTTCCGCGCCATCGTGGATGACTTGGTACCGAGATTCGTCAAAATCTTCATCCCGCGTTGGGGAGATTTCGTAAAACTCTCATCAAGCCATTTCTGTCCGATCTCGCGATCAATTTTCGGCGACAACTCGATCAAGTTCGCCATCGCAGCCTCGCGATCAGACTCACTATTTCCGTCCATATCGGAAATTGCCATGTTCACTTCCCACGCACGGCTAAGCCATTTCGCAACTTTTTTGGAACGATATTCTTGCAAAGACAATTGTGACCAGATCTTGAGCGAAACCACGTCCGCATCTTTGATCGCTTTATCCAGATCCGGCAGAAACTGCTCAACTTCGTCGACTAACGAGGCCTTCAAAAACAGTTCGGCAGCGACCAGCTTCTGCTCCTTTTCGTCGCCTCCAATGCCACTGAAACCCTGCTTGATTTTTTCGATCAAAAGAGACACGTCAAATCCATCTTGCTTTGACTTGCTGATCAACTTAGCCAGCGCAACCACGTGCGACTTCCCAGCTGAGACAGACTTCTTTTTTTCTCCATCCGCTGGGGCAGCGGCGTGCTGAAGCTTTTCACGAACTTCCGCTGGCAGATCTTCAATGCTGACACCGGCAGGCAGTTCCAATCCGGCAGGCAGAGCAACCTCGACTGATGATTTCTCGTCACCGTCATCTTCTTCTCCATCGTCTACTAAGGTGAACGGATCCGGCTCGCCGGGCTCAACCAGTTCTGCGGAAATCTGCATGGACACATCTGGGCCAGCATCAGGCGAAAAATCACCCGTCATCTTCCCGCTACTAACAACAAGCTCTGCTGTCATGGATTGGCCATCTTTCGTCGCCGTAAAGTTCAACCTCCCAGACTCCGGTTCGTAGCTTCCTTGATCGAACTCGACGGCTACCCCACTGCCCATAGCATTGACCTCGATGGTTCCACTGACAGCGAGCCCATCAAGCTGAATGTCGAGCGTAAATTCAATTTCAGGTATCTCAACTCCTGCCGGCGCCGCTCCGCCCATCGTCACAGTCCCCTTCCACTTTCCTGAGACCTGGCTTCCACCGCCACCGCTGAATTTTTTATTGTCTATGATCGAACCCTTCCACGGCCCGGGAGTCGCGGCAATGATTTGAAGAATGTCTTCAGGAGAGAGAAAATTGCTGAGCGGGGTTTCGCGATTGTTGCGACTGCTAGAAGACCGCGCCGCGTCTTTGGAACTGGGAACCGCAGCAAGTTTGGACAGAAGATGACCATAAAGTTTGTCAGCATCATTCAGCTCGAATTTCGCAAGGAACGTTTTTAACTCGCCCCATTTGCCGAGCGTGATCATTCGAGTCCACGCGGCAACCTCTTCTTTGATTTGAGCTTCTTCCTTGGCTTTTTTCTCGCTGCCATCATCTGGCTCGCGGAGCACGACCTGCATTGAGGCAGCCAATTTTGAGGCAACCAATTTTTGCGGAGCCGAAGTCTTTGCGCTGTCTTTTTCCTGCTCCGGCTTGGCTGCCGGTTCGGCGTCTTTTTCTGTTTCTGTGTTTGTTTTAGTGGCAGTGTCTGTCTCTGGCTTGCTTTCCGAGTCGCCCGTTTCTGCTTCCGTCTTTTCTTCAGAGGCACTGGGTTCGGACTTCGGCTGGAATTTTCCGGACAGCTTGTTTTCTTCCATCGTCAGAACTGTCACTTGGCCAACGACGGCATCGTCGACCACAACATCAATCAGATCGTCTTTCTTAAAGCTCGTCTTCTTTTCAACCTGTAGCACCAAAAAGTCTTCAAAGATATTGGCAACAGTCGCTTTGTGGCCCGACGGCTTTTTGCTGCTCGCTGTTTTGGGGTTTTCCTCGGCTTGCTCCTCAGCACTCCACGCTTTCAAGACCGTTGGCAACGACCGATCGATCGTGGCTTCGAGCAACGCTTCGACACGACGCTCATCGAATGGCTTTTCGGACGTTTCGGGAGTTTCCTTTTTCTCAAATGGGTTCGAGCCATCAGAAGCCGAAGCCGCAATGGCTTGGGCAGACCCTGAAACAGCTGCCTTCGCTTGGCTGGACGCAAGTTGCGTTACTACGACCTGTTCAGCTTGAACCACTGACTCGCACGAAGTGTTCCAGATGGGAACCAAAATTAGGAAGAGCCCTGCAACGTGAACGCAAGAACGAATACCCATTGCCGATCCTGTTAAGAAAGAATGCAAACGAAAAAGACCATTGTAATTGGCGCCACAACGTTTTGCGCTGTATAAGTGGCAGGTCTTCCGCCACGAGAACGCGCGCCACTGTTACAACCCAATCAACGAGTGATCGGTCCGAGCTGAGTTGGCTGATTTATCGTACCGGCTTTCCAGTACTCGATTGGCCAAAATTCCGCCTGTCGGCGTTACTATGAGCGATTCATATCAGGATTAACGAGCCACACTGTGCACGAAACGACAACGCCCCGATGGACGTTGCTGCCTGTGCCGAAAATCCGCTGAGCATAACTCTAGGCTCAGGATCCAATACCTTCAGGAACTTCAAACTGTCCAGCGCCTTCTGCAGGCTTACCTTTTTTGCCGCGACCGCGACTACGACTTTTGCCGCTTCAGGTACCCTGTCATTGACTTGGCAGAGGCAACCCCTGCAATTCCGCCAGATCCATTCTTGCCAGCCGCACAGACGACTCAAGGTCTTCTGCACTGCGCTTGAGCAATTCCTGATCGCCCGCTGCCTCCGCGTCGAGTGTCAGTTGGGTGTAATGTTGCCGAGCCGCCTCGATCTCAGGCTTCCATTCTTCTTCAGGCAACCCCTCCAACCGCATCAGCCAGGTCGTGTAGTACTGTGCATTGGCCAGCGCCGATTGAACCTCTGCAACGAACGACCGATCTGAATTTTCGTCCTTGCGAACGTCATCCAACAAACTCTGAAGCGATTGTCTGGCCTCTGGAAGTTTGGCCGACATCATTTGACACTTGGCCTTCTCCAACAAAACACTTCGTGACTCGGCGACCTTTTCGCTAGGCAAATCGGCAAGAACTTCGTCGAACAAGTCAGTCGCCTTCCCCCAGTCCTCGCTCGAGACACAAGCTCGCGCTTGATCGAGCAGGTGGTCGACACGGTCGATCTCCAAATGTTCTTGGCCGGGGCCGTAGTGGAAGATGGCTCCACCAAGTCCCACAAAAAGCCAGCCAACAATCATCAAAATTCTCATCGCTACTCCAATACTTTCGATGTCGACATTGAACCCGATTTAAACTTAAGACTTGCGGATCAATAAATTACTTAAATCAGTAACCGAATTGAACTGCTCAGCCGTCGACTTAAAACCTCAATCGTGTAGTCAAATCCAATCGTTAATGTTCGGGCGAGCCCTTTCCACGAAAGTCGCTGATCGTGGAACATTCATTCGAACTTTTTCAAAAAAGACTGGCATTGCCAGCCAAACCCCACTTTATTTTCGTCAGCCTTATCATACCAAAATTACGCTTAATTTCACTACGCCGCGAATTTTTGTTCTGATTTCTGTTCTGTAAATGCAACCCCACCAACGAAGCTCGTGCCGAAAAAGTGTAGCAAAAACGGTACAAGCGCAAGCACCGAAGACCCCAGCACGCAAGCCAGCAAGGCCCATTCGCGCCGAGTCCACGTGATTGCTTTTTTCCGATCGTGATCCTGAGCAAACTTAGATACCAGCTGGGACGCTAGGTGCTTTTGGTTGCCATTGTGAAACGTCCCACGAAGTCTGTTGGCAAGTTGCCTGAGCGTATTCGTGTCCTGACGCGACTGATGGTCGTGAATAAACGTTCCGCTGCTGGGGTCACCGACTCCGACGACCAACAACTGATCCACCGATGCTGGAACTTTGGGCATGCCCGTGGCTGGGACGGTATCGCCGTCGGTCAGCAAAATCACATGAGTACTTTTGGGGTTCCATGGTTTAGCCATTTTAAATGCCTGTCGGACGCCAGCCATCAAATCCGTTTTGCCCGATTTGAAACCATGCCACATCGGCATCTCTTCCATAATGTGCCGAACGACCTCAAGATCTTTTGAGTCCTCGAGAATCGGTTTCGCATCGGTGTAGACACCGATCAGAGTGAGCTTGAACTGTTGCATCGGCACTCGGCTGAACAGTGACTCCAAAACATCGGACGCTCGTTGACGGCGACTCCTTTTCCCTTCCGGGCCTGCATCCTTAAGGTGCATACTCGGTGAAACATCCACCACCAGCACTAGATGCCGGTAGTCACTTTCTTCGATAGTACCGGAGCGATGCACGCGTGCTTCCACCACCAGCCACAGCGACAGGAATCCCCAACATGCCATTGTCAGTCCGGCAATTCGCAACGCGGGCACGCACCAAGTCCACGCGGCAGCCTTTTCAGACGGGCCAAACGCTAGACGCCTGACTCGTTGAATTCTTTTCGAATGCAGAACCTCGGCCAGCACCGCAACCAGCGCGACGACAACGCAAATCAATTCAGGCAAAATCTCTACCATGGGGTATACCTGAACATTAAAAACGAGAGCATCGTCATGACAGAGAAACTGATCCCTGCAATTGAAAATGGACCAAACCAGTCCAACACTTCTGCGTATGTCTGCTTGAGTTCAGCGACCTCCATTTTGTCGATCCTCGCAAACACGCCTTCCAGTGACTGAGTATCCTGTGGATTGAAGGACTTGCCGCCAGCAATGTTTGTGATCGCCGAGACCTCGGGCGGCGTGATTCCGCTACCGATATGGATGGAATACACGACAATATTGTCTTCAGCCAACGCCTTACCCACGACCTCGTCATTCCCATCGCCGAGGTCGGCACTCATTCCGTCCGAAACAAGAATGATCATGCGATCACCCGTCTCCCGAGTCACCAGCACTTCCTGACATTTCTTAAGCCCCAGCCCGATCATCGTTCCGCCACCATACCCAGGAGGAAGATTTCTCGGATTCAAAAACGGGATGGCACACCGAAATGCAGACGGGTCGGTCGTCAATGGAATCCAATGCTGTGCATTGGTACCAAAAACCGTTAAACCGAAAGCATCACCCGATCGTTTCTCCACAAAGTCATTGATGGCTGCCATCGCCGCATCATAGCGAGACCCTTCACCAAACTTCGCCATCATGCTACCGCTCAGATCCAAGCAAAACTCAATGTTGGTTAGTTCGCGTTCGGCTTTTGGAACGCCCAAGTGCCTAGGGCCCGCCAACAAGATGATCGCGGTCGCCATCATCAGCGGCATGGCACTAAGAAAAAACCGAATCGAAAAATCGGCGAAGCGACCAGACCGAGCAACTCCGTAATCCTGCGGCAGCGCGATCCGCCGATCGCTACCCAAACCCAGCACGGGCATTCGATCACGAAGCCAGATCCACGCCAGCAAAGTTGCCGGAACGAACAACAGTAAAAGAATCCTCCAGTCAGTGAATGTCATTCGGTTGCCTCCCACTGATCAATCGGTAAATCTCGATACGGTTCCAGCAGTTTCGCAAGATCGACATCGCGATGGTCTTCTGCGGGTCGATGCATCCAGCGTTCAAGCTGAATCATCAATGGGCCCGCCTGAGCGTTTTGCTTGATCTTCGCTGTCGCGACTTCGGGCGGGAGCGAATCGTACCCCAGCCTTTTTCGCCACCACGAAAACAACATCCGCTCCAATTCGGCATACTGCTGAGGCGCAACCTTATTATCAAACGCTGCCTCGAGTCTCTCCTGCAGCAAATCCGCGACCGAACGTATTTTCGTTTCAGACTCCGTCGCGACCACCTTTTTCCGACTCCCGCCGCAAATCAGAGCCAACAAAACCAAACCCCAGACAACAGCCGCGACAGTCATGACCACTTTGTAGCCGCCCATCTGAGGCAACCAACCTTCGGATAGCTTGTTGGGCGTTACTTGCCCTGCCGGCAGCAAGGATTCAATCTCCACCAAAACTTCGGGAATCGCTTCGGTATCCGATTTATCTTTACGAACCAACCTGTCCGCCAAATTATGGACGCCGGGTTCCAAGCCAGAAAATCGCATCGAGTACCGAAACGAATCACCATGGCGAAAAGCGTCAACGATCTGCACGACGATCGCGGGATCGCCTTCAAGCGGCTTGGCAACCAACTCGCTGCCGGGCAGGACCAAATCGTTGATCGTCTGAGGAACTCCTACCGTGGCCGAAGCCAATGGCTCGCTGGACGCGCCGTCATTGGACGAATCCTCATTCGCTTGCGAGGTTAGCGCGAACCCCACCCACAAAGCAAACTGCACCAAAATAACCAAGCTCATTCGTTTCACTATCGCGCTCCTCGACCAAGCAAACCACGCGACTTGAAAAAATGGCGTAACTGATACGCAAACGGCTCGTCGGTTCGAATCTTCAAATGATCGACTCGCCCGCGTTTCAATTGTTGCTCCAATTCCAATTGATCAATTCCCATGTTTCGACCACGCGTGGTAACAGTCCTGCCTGTCTCGGCTTCTCGACCACGCACAAAACCTGCCTTACGCAGTGACTGCTCGGCCGGATCGACCAGCTGGATCGCGACCACGTCATGCTGCTGGCCAAGCCGTTTCAATGGGCCAATCGATTCCGGTGAATGCAAATCGGAAAGAACAATAATCAACGATTTGTTAATCAGCATCGGACCAAGTTCTCTCAGGCGGTCCCGCAGACAAGTTCGCTCGTCGACGCGAAAAGTCCGCAACTTGTGCAACCATTGCAAAATCTTGTCACGAGAAAGACTAGGGTTGTATCGAAGCTCTTTCTCTCCCACAGACACCACCGCCACCGGACTAATACGATCAAGACACGCGAACGCTAGGCCTCCGGCGACATGGACCGCAATCGAATACTTGCTTTGAGCAATAGAACTGACCGTCATCGACGCTGAAGTGTCGACCAACAGGTAGCAAGGCATCCGCTTGGGTGTTTCAAATTCCTTGACATGAAACTTGTTCGTCCGAGCCGTAATGCGCCAATCAATGGCTCGCACCGAATCGCCCGGCTGATAAAGCCGAGACTGAACGTAATCGGTGCCGCTGCCCAGAAAGGGAGACGCATCGGTTCCATAGCTGAGACTGTCAGCCAACCGCCGAACCGCGATGGCGAACTGCCGCGAGTCTAGGGTTTCAATGTTGTCCAGCTGGAACGTCTTTGCGGTCACGGTATTCTGGTTCTCGGTTTATGTCAGATAAAAACTTCGGTCAGCTTTAGCTCGGTCGGAATCACTCTCAAGAAGTCACTGACGCGGTCAGCCCCATCTCGTTCATGATGCTTTGCAAGACAGACTCTCCCGTCATGCCGTCAGCCAACGCTTCGTAGTTCAAACGAATGCGGTGCAAAATGACATCACCGGCAAGCGAGTACATATCTTCAGGGATTACATAGTCACGCCCGTTGATCAACGCTCGAGCTCGAGATGATTTCAGCAGCGCAATCCCCGCTCGCGGCGAACACCCAACTTCCAATGCCGGATGAACGCGAGTTCGATTGACCAATTCGACCACGTGATCCATAAAGACCTCGCTGATATGAACGTCCTGCACGGCCTGCATGGCTTCGATCAAGTCGTCCGCCGATCCGACGGGGCTTTTGTCCAGAATATCGAACTCCGTCTTGGCAATCGCCCCTTTACCTTGTCGAGTGATTCCCAGCGACGCGTTCCGTCGCAAGACTTCTTTCTCTTCGTCTGGAGTCGGGTAGGTCAACCGATGGCACAACATGAAACGATCCAATTGAGCCTCTGGTAATTCGAAAGTACCACTTTGTTCAATCGGGTTCTGAGTCGCAATCACGAGGAACGGGGAGGGCAGGGCAAAGGTTTCATTGCCGATCGTGACCTTCCGCTCCTGCATCGCTTCCAACAAGGCACCTTGCACTTTGGGAGCCGCACGATTGATTTCATCGGCCAACAACAAATTGGTAAAAACGGGGCCTTTGAGAATTTGAAACTCATTGGTTCGCTGGTCGAGAATTTCGCTACCGAGAATATCTGATGGCAGCAAGTCGATGGTGAACTGGATTCTGGCGAAGTCCAAGTCGACCGTTTTAGAAAGCACCGAAACCAGCAGCGTCTTTGCCAAGCCAGGCACACCTTGCAGCAGCAGATGCCCACCGGTGAACAGCGAGATCAACGTTCGCTCGACCACCACGTCTTGACCGACCACAACGGTAGCGACCCGCTCGCGAATCCGCCGGATAAACTCAACCGTTTTTTCTGTTTGAGGGTTCGTTTCGTGCGAAGTTGCCGTTGCCATATTTGTTCTCGTTCAGTTTCTTGTAAAGCCCGCTCCAACCCATCATAACCAGACTCGAATGGTGTGTCAGGTTTTTGTGGTAGATTCGTGGTTCAGCCTAGCGCCAGCCCCCTGCGGCCAAAAGGCAACAGTCGCCCAACAGCGCAGCATCACGCGAAGATTCTCCGAATGTTTCAAATCCACGTCGAAACATGCGATTTGAGGGGTCACAACGCTTGGCTTACCTGAAGCGATTTTTTCGGTTGGAGCTTGCCACAAAATGGCAGCCTCGCCCGAATCGTGTGCCAGATAGAACTCCGTGGGCAGCATCTACTCATTGCTACTGCCGAGATTGCCAATAAACACAAAAGCGTCGCCCAGCACATCGACAACAGAATCGAAGTTGAACTCGTTGCGGCCCGTTTCAAAATTTCAGGTCGCTCGGTTACACTGAGACACGTATTACCCTCCAGCATTTCGGGCAAAACTTTTATGCTTCAAATCCTTGTCGTCCCAGTCACGGAATTTCAACAAAACTGTTCGATCATCTACGACGACCAGTCTCTCGAAGCCATCGTGCTTGACCCCGGCGGGGAAGCCGAAAAAATCGCAGCGGAAGCCAAGCGACTTGGAGTCACAGTCCAAGCAATCTGGTTGACTCATGGACACTTGGACCATGCGGGCGGTGCCGAAGCGTTAAAGAAAATTCTGGACGTGCAGATCATCGGTCCGCACGAAGCGGACAAAATGCTGCTGGACAATATTGTCACCGTCGCAGCGGGTTATGGAGTTACCGGCATGCAGAACGCTCAGCCTGATCGCTGGTTAAGCGAAGGCGATACCGTATCTGTGGGTCCGCACCAGTTTGAAATCATTCATACGCCGGGGCACGCACCAGGGCATGTCATTTTCGTGAACCATCAAGAAAAGCTGATCCTGATGGGAGACGTGTTGTTTCAGGGATCGATTGGAAGAACCGATCTGCCGGGCGGCAACCATCAGCAATTGATGGACAGTATCGCCAACAAGATTCTTCCTCTGGGCGATGAACTGAAATTCGTCTGCGGCCACAGCCCATCATCGACCCTTGGCCAAGAGAAAGCTACGAATCCGTATCTGGCTTCCCTAAAATAGCTCTACGCCAGATCGCGATCTTCGAACATCACCAATGCCGCCAGCAGGGTGACCGTTCCATACAGAGCGGTATAGATCACCGACCACGTCAAATAAGTCACCGGCACGGGGGAATTGGAACTGATCGCCGCTTGCACATCAAAGTGGTCCAACACCGGGAACACAATCGCCACCACCTGCCCAAACACCTGTACAGGCTCGAACGCGGCCAAGGACGATTGGACGATCAATGGAGTCAAATGCCCAAGGACGTAGATCGAGAAACAGATCAAGAAGTTTGCCAGAATCCCAAGCCGAGTCGAAATCGCCACGCTGATCGCAACAAAGATCAACACTTCTAGGAAACAAAGAAACAGCCCCGGGATCACGTGTATCGCTTCGTTGAAGCACACATTCCATTCGGCCAGCCCTTTGGATGCCTCGCGAAAATCGTAGATCGGTTTGTAAGCAACAAACGTGACAAACCAGATCCCCAGCACGATGAACAGCAACCCAATCGCCAGCGAAATGCCGCTGAATTTTCCAAGGATAAACTGCCGACGCCCGACCGGTTTAGACAAAACCGTCAACGCCGTGCGTCCATCGATCTCCTCTGCGACCGATTTACTGGCGGCCCAAATGGCTAGGAAGATCGCCAGCACTCGGATCAGCGTCAGACCCGAATCCTTATACATTTTGATATCTTCGCCAAACGTGTTGTACGGCACGTAGATCGACAACACCACAAACGCCATGCCGGCGGCGAGCACCAACAGGTACAACGGCTGACAGATTTCTGTTTTAAACGTCGCCTGAGCAATCGCGGCTGACTTAGGGAACAGGCACGTCAACGAAAGGTAGCCGAAGTAAACGAACACGACCGCCAAAGCAATCCACAACACAATGGAAACTTCGGCGTAAATTGGCATCAACGTATAACTGAGCGTCACCTGAGCCGGCTCACTGCCCAAGTTATTCAAATATATTGTTTCGATCTGCTCGTTCGGGATCGGGCCACGCCCATCGGCTCGCTGCCGAAACGGAACTGGATTCGTTGATTCGGAAATCTCATAAAACTGACCGACCGGCAGTTCTGCCGTGATGGGTTGAGTGGCCAACTCAATTCGCTGCGATGTCGTCACTGAGAACCAACGCAACTCGTTCCCATCAAATGAGACTTCAAACGGATCGCCTTGATGATTCCGAGGCGACGGATCAACCTGAAACTCTTGTTCAAACGTTCCAGTGTACGGCAAACGAGCCAGCGAATTGACAAACTCCATCGGTTCGTCGACGAACTCGATCATGCCAAAACCGTCGAACGCGGCCAGTCCGAAACCGGCAGCCGCGAAAATCGCCATCGCGATACAAATCCGATTCAACCAAGCCAGAAAGCCATCGAACAACAAACCGTGTAACTCGCCCTGCATCTTTCGAGACACAAGTTTCCAGACGCCGAACCCAATCAGCAAAGTGGCCGCCAGCACCAGCAGCGTCCCCACGTAGAACGAATCGTCCATCGCCGACCAACCGTAACGCCAGACAAACCACGCAACAAAAAGTCCCGTGTAGATCAGGCCGGTTAAAATACCGAAAATCGCAAACAGCGAAGGCTTTTCTGCGACGCGATTGAAAAAGCCAATTTTCTGACCGATATAAAGCTTCGCGACTCCAATCAGCACCAACACGAACCCGAGCGCGATCCCCAGCGAGATCAGCCAGACTGGAGTCAGCCAATTGGTGATATTTTCGGCTTGAGCGAAAAACAAAGCGTCGAATGGCATAGCGATAAAACGAAATAGGATGAGATTTTTCGATCGGCCCCTTCACTCACACGGGCCAACCTGATGATTTACGCACATTATGACCGGAATGTTCAACGGCTAAAAGAGCCGGACGAGCCCCGCCAGAACCAGACAGAGCAAGAACCACCATGGGCGTTCCCAAACTCACTGCCGAATCCATGCCGAATCAATGCCGAATCTCGAACCCTGAGAACTCGCCAGTCGCGGATTTGCG
>CAZLYM010000003.1:42102-44529 GCA_964563475.1 uncultured Pirellulaceae bacterium | reverse complement strand
TGCCGAATCAATGCCGAATCTCGAACCCTGAGAACTCGCCAGTCGCGGATTTGCGTTGAATTTCACGCTCCGTCACTCGCCCATGAGTCTCCGCACCGACCGCGTCCACGTAAGATTCCAACTCACCGGGCAAGCCCTCAGCGACCATTTGCACGGTACCATCAGGCAGATTTTTTACCCAACCGGTCACATCAAATCGCCGAGCCACCTGCTTCGAGGTATAGCGAAACCCAACTCCTTGGACTCGCCCGGAAAAAATCACAAGAAATCGTACAGGTCCCACACCGGCTCCCACAAAAATCACTCACCCATCTAGCCGTCACGAAAAATCTTCAGACGGTCAGCGGTAACTCGGATCGATAAAACTGACTTGCCGCGTCCAACAGATCCTTCTCGGTGGAATCGTCGCCACCCATCACGGTCAGCAATCTCAGTCTTCGGATGACTCCTTTTTCTAGAAAGTCCGACCTGAGCCCCCAATGAATTTCCGTTTGCTGCCCCGTCACATTGATTTCCACGCCGCGCAGGTCCGACGGATAAACGGTTTGCAGCAGCGTGTCGCCTTCTGAAAAACCGATCAAGCAAGCGACTCGACCTCCGCCTTCGCCCGAAGCAAAACAAGCGTCCTCCCACGAACATTCACTCCACGAAATCTCATCATCAGCCCCTGTGTCGTGAGCCAGAAACCATCGGTTCGACGCATTCGAAAAGACCGAAGGAACGGACGGCTGTGGAGCACTATCGAGAAGATCCGTCTGTAATGAATAAATTGTCTCGACGCTGAAAACTTGGTCGGAAAGTTCGTCTGACTCCTCCACCAACCGCCAATAAATTTCTCGCGCAATCGGATCCTCGCTGTCGGCAACGTATCGAGAAATCAAATCGCGGCCCCGGCAATAAGTCTCCACCGTTTCTGCGACAGCCTTTTTTGAATCACCGTTTGCCTCGTCGACCGAAGATCGAACCTGAAACAATGCCGCATCAGGATTCGATTTATCTGCTGTCTTGGAAAAAACAACCTTTCCACCCAACGCTGGCGTTGAGGCATCGATTTTCAGTCCAAACGAAGGCCCATTCAGCTCGGCTACACCGTCTTTCAAGTTCCATTTTTGCTGCCGCCTCATTGAGCCACCCGTTTTTCTGTCAAAATTTTCTCAGCGAGTTATTAGACCACCCTTGGGTGAATCGCGGGACACCACCATTTTCAAACGCTGTGGAGCCGTACATCCGCATATCGTACAATCGCGACCTTGATCCGACAGCCCGGACCTTTCTTGCAACAAAAAAACACGGACTCCTCATCGTGCAGACCGACGAACCAAGCACCGAAGAACTCCTACATTTTCTCGAAATCTCCCAGTTGGCAGCTAGGGCAGGCGGAGAGTGCTTGATGAAATGGCTCGGTCAAGCAAAAGTCTCACAAAAAGGGCCGCGCGACTTCGTGACCGAGGCCGATATCGAAGCCCAAACCATTATCCAGAAAATCCTTCTGGATCGTTTTCCCGACCATCAGTTTGTCGGCGAGGAATCCTCCGCCGCTCGAAATGTTTCAGCCGACAGTGATGAATACTGCTGGATCGTCGATCCGCTGGATGGCACCACCAATTTTATTCACCAGCTTCGCTCATTCGCGGTATCGATCGCGTTGTACCGTTCAGGGAAGTTGCTCGTGGGAACCGTTTTCGATCCTTTGCTGGACGAGTGCTATAGCGCGGCAGCGGGGCAGGGTGCGACGCTCAACGGCAAACCCATTCGCTCCAGCACTTGCACCGCCGTCAAGGACGCGCTGCTGGTTTTCAGTTTACCGGCAGGAGTCAAATCGGACGATCCGCAAGTTCTTCGTTTTATTCGAGTCGTTGAACAAGCGTCAAGCTTGCGAAGACTGGGCTCGGCAGCGTTAAATTTGTGCTACGTGGCCTGCGGACGGACCGACGGCTATTGGGCCAACTGCTTAAAATCTTGGGACGTCGCCGCTGGCTGGCTGATTCTGGAAGAAGCCGGTGGTGTCATCTCCGACTACCATGGTGCGAAGCCCGACTTGAACAATCCCTGCTTCTGCATCGCTGCAACCGAAGAACTGATTCAAGAGCTACGTCCGCTGCTTGCCATCGATTGATCCGACTCTACGGGTAAATGCCTCGAAATAATGTCTAACACGATGTCTTTTTTTGGCCTAGGCTTTCCATGTCGAACCCAATTGTTCCTTGACCAGCCGTTGTGAGTCCCTCTTCAGATGAACCAACCAAACTTTCGATGCATTCTTCTTGGCATCATTTGCGTTTTGCAACTGACTGAAGTCGCCAAGTCTGAAGACCTGATCGAGTTAAAAAACTGCACGCTGGTCAAAACCGACTGGGCCGATGGCGATAGTTTCCGTGTCAAAGATGCGGATGGAAAACAGTACACCTTTCGTTTGTATTGCGTGGA
>CAZLYM010000003.1:0-42002 GCA_964563475.1 uncultured Pirellulaceae bacterium | reverse complement strand
TCACCACCAGTTCCGGCAAAGATCTGGGCGAACAACTGGTCAGCCTAGGGCTTGCCCGCGCCTTTGGCGTCTACCGAAAAACTCCCCAAGGACGTTCCCACGACGAGCAACGAAGTTGGCTCAGAGACATCGAACTCCAGGCCGCAGCCAAGAAAGCAGGCGTGTGGGCACTGACCGATTGGGATTCGCTACCGATAGAGCGACAAAAAGAGCGCGAAGAGATGGCCGAACTCGCCTTGGCCACCCAAGGTGCACCACTGGACACCGACAACAAGATCAACTTGAATTCCGCGGCGCGTGACGAACTGATGCGATTACCCGGGATTGGCGAAGTGATGGCCAACCGAATCATCGAGCGACGCCCTTACAAATCCATCGAATCGCTGACCAAAGTAGACGGGATTGGCGACAAGAGCATAAAAAAACTACGACCTTATCTGAAACTTTCCGAGTGATGGCCGTTTATCCATTCAGCTTTCGCATCGACAGCACGGCCAATGGAGCAAAGACCAACACCGGCAACCAAGCGGCCAACGCCGCGGGTTGGAGCACCCGATAACTGCCAAAGCTGTGACTAACAATCACCGACAAATGAAAAACGCCGATGATCAAAATGCACAAACCTGCGGACAAGAACACGTTGCGATCGACCTGAGAAAGCACGATCGGCAGTCCCAACAACACCAGTGTCAGATCCAGCAAAGGCTTGACCATCCGAGCGTGCAGTGCCAGTCGATCACTCCGACCGAATGACGATTGCGGGCCTCGGACGTCTGACATCAATTCGGAGATCGTTCGAAATTCGTCCAGCTTGCTGCCATAGGCGAGTTTTTCCGCGTCGAACTCGCAGGCAACAAAACACTGCCCATCGTGCAACCAGTCCTGGTCGGCAGATGTCCAGACGCCAACCGATTTGCCATCGGTTATCGACGCGATCGAGTCAATATCTTCCGGATATGATACACCGCTAAGCAACAACCCCGCCGGTGCGGTCGGTGTTGCCTGTTCAATCTTCGCCACTTGAGCGCGCAACCGAGTCACAGAACCGGGCAGCTCGAACGGTAACTGCACATCCGGTTGGTCGATCAAACGTTTCAAAACCACAACGTGGTTGCCTCGAAGACGTACGCCCGATTGCCAGTCGTCTTCCACGGAGATCGGCATCTCTCTTTCTCCAGCCCAATCCCGTGGCGTTCGCGCCAGCCGATCTCGATATTGCGGCAGCAACCATTCACGATTCACCGCTGCGACGGAAACAATAATCAACGAAACAAACAGCACGGGGCGAACGATTCGGCGTAGCGACAGACCAGAAGCTTGGATGGCAGTCACTTCACGATTGCGTTGCATCAGCGTGACGGCAAAGATCGCTGCAAAGAGCGCCATCATCGCGGAGGTCTTGTCAAAAATATCGACCAAGCGAGGAACATAAAACTTCTGCAGCAACGTTAGCCAGCCACCCTCGCTTGATGCCAACTCAGTCAGATCATCCAAGTTACTAAACAGGTGGATGACGATGTACAAGCCGCTGAAACTAATAAAGCAAACAGCGAAAATCCTGATAAACAGTCTCAGTAAATATCGATCAAGGATGGTCATGCGAGATAGCTAAGTGATGGCAGAAACAGCTGCGGTCTAATAACCATCGTTTTATAGCTCGATCGAGCCATTCCTCCGAGATCAATCGAGTCTCAGTTGACCGGCCGTAATGGCTCAAGCCGAAAACACCGACCTTTCGCCCGCGTACCATCTCGATTCCGATCGTTCTGATAGCATTTCAGCCGCAACCAGTTCTGAAACTCTCACTTGGCGATACAGAACAAGTGCTTTTCGCCTCGGATGAACAGCTGATCGTCCACAGGAGCGGGCGTCGCGTCCACGCCTTCACCGACGGAGTTGGTCGCGACGATTTCCAAACTTTCCGCGTCCTTGATCACGACCATCGTCCCGCTGCGACCGGTCAAGTAAATGTGTCCACCGGCAGCGACAGGCGAAGCATACGTGCTGCGAATGCCGTTGATTCGTGACGCCGAGAAATGAGGTTTCCCCGTCTTTGCGTCCACGCATGAGAGAATCCCTGTCTTTTGTTTGTGAAAATAAAGCCGACCATTGGAAAGCAACGGCGATGCAATGTCCATGGTGTCGCGATTGATCGACCAGACCACTTTGTCAGTCCCCTCAATATCTCCTTCACCGTCCAACCTGAACGCGCCCATAAATGACCCCCGATGCCCACTGCCGACAATCACAAGATCATCGATCGCCACCGCCGACGCACAAGGTCGCATAGCCTGGCCACCACACTGCCACAACTCTTCGCCCGACTCCAAATCGTATCCGCGAGCTTTTGTTTGTCCGTTAAGCACAACCTGTTTTTTGCCATCATGTTCAACCATCAATGGTGTCGCCCAGCTTGTCGGCTCGTCACGTTCCGTTTTCCAAACCTCGTCCCCTGTCGTTTTGTCCAGTGCGTAAACATAGGATTGCCCCTCGTGATCCCACGGGACAATGATCTTATCGCCGGCCAAGGTTGGTGAAGCTCCTTCACCAAACTCGGCCCGAGTTTTCATTTTTCCAAATTGCTTTTCCCATTTCAGGTCACCGTCCATCGTATAGCAAAACAGACCTCGCGATCCAAAGAAGACATACACGTGCTGACCGTCGGTACACGGTGAAGCAGACGCAAAATTGTTGGTCCCGTGGCCGCTTTCATGAGGAATCGTTTCGGCAGCGGTCACGTCCCAGATGGGTTCCCCGGTTTCTCGATTGAAGCAATAAACTTTGAACTGAGTCAAAGTCGGAGGGGCACCTCGAAAGTTCCCGCCGCGACCACGTCGTTGTCTCTGCTGACGTTGTCGACCTTGAGCACCATTTCTTCGAGCCCGTTCTTGGCGTGCTGGATCCTGAGCCATCGCGGGCGAAATCATCGCGGGCGAAACTTTGGCATCCGCGGTTTCGGAGATCGCCGAAACAACAAAAACTTTGTTCTCCCAGATGATCGGCGACCCCGATCCTTTTCCTGGGATCTCAACTTTCCACTTCACGTTTTTAGTGTCGCTCCATTGGGTCGGCGGCGTTGCGTTGATTGCCACCCCATTGCCCGTTGGCCCTCGCCAATGCCCCCAGTTTTCTGCCTGAAGATTGGATGAACTCAAAACAACGAAGAAGATCAGCAAAAGAAACTTACGTATCATGATTAGTGGCCTTTCAAAACCAATTTTCATTCGTTTGGCGTAATATGGGATTCACCAACACCTGAAACCCTAATTCTTTTAACGGGTGTTGGAACTTCTGGCAAATTCGGGTTCGGAACAAACTTTTACCTTTCGGCAGACACATACTGTATCCCGCAGCCGGACAGTAAAACATCCACCACTCACTTTAAGTAACACGCTTTACGCAAACGGCCTCAGTATGCACGTGCTGGATGACGACATACCAATCGAGCATCACGTCGGCAAAACGCGAAGAATTCGGTCCTTCGGTAGCCAAAATCTGGTAGCATTGGTCTAGGGAAAGATTTTACTCCATCCCAAGGTTCACACATCGAGCTACCGGGAAACAACGATGTTGATCAAGCGAATACTTCCGACTGCCCGTCACGCGATGCAATTGCTGTTTCCGCGCAACTGCCCAAGCTGCGGCGCGGAATGGCATCCAGATTCGGCAGCCGATCCGTTTAATGGCAGCTGGGATGAGGATGGTTGGTGCCGCGAATGTCGTATCCAGATAGATCCTCAAAATTACCATCGCTGTCAATCTTGTGCTGCCGTGCTGGCTCAGCCAAGCCCCTATTCGCAGGGCTGTGCGTCCTGCCACCGCCAAGATTTTCCATTTGAGCTGGCCATATCGGTTCATAACTACGATGGTCTGCTGCAGCGTTTGGTGACTCAATCCAAGAATACGGGCGACGAAACCTTGATGGCTCAACTGGGCCGCCTGCTGGGACACCAAGTTAAGAAACACCGTCAGACAGCTGACACCGATCTAATGGTTCCAATTCCAACACACTGGAAACGTCGGTTTTCCAGTAACGGATTTCACGGCCCATCACTGATCGCTCAAAATATTGAAAAAATAACAGGTATTCCTCAATCACAACGTATCCTTCGAGCAGTCAAGCCGACCTTAAAACAAGGCAGGCTGTCGCGCACCGCAAGGCTGAAAAACGTCCGTGACGCATTTGCCTGCAAACATCCGGAAAAAATTGAGCGACGTACGGTCATGTTGATCGACGACGTGATGACTTCCGGGGCGACCATGACCGAAGCAACAAAAGTGCTCAAACGAGCCGGAGCGAAAAAAGTGATCGTTGCGGTGATTGCGAGAGCCACTTCGGCTGATTGAACAATAAACCCGAACGCGGAACGAACAACGTTCAACTCAACCAGTTTTGAAGAACTTTTTTAAAGAACTGAAACTACGTAAAAAAGTCATCTCTGATGAATAACCCTGATCCACCAATCGAATCAACCAACGGTAACGACCCGACATCCGGTTCGAAGCGAGGCTTTCGCGCGTGGTTTGGTGAATCCTTCAGGCCATTCAGAAGCGCTGTCCTTCGTGGTTTCGCCGTTCTACTGCCACCTCTGCTGACCATCCTGCTTTTCGCATGGGCGTGGAACACAATCGATCAGTCCATCATTCGCCCTGCCGAATCGTTGTCTGCTCGGTTTATCGTCTGGCGAATCGCTGACATCCGAGACAACGCCGAAATCCAGAAGGCACTTGCGGATCCAAGTAGCGGTTACACCAATGAAACGGTGGACGGTACAAATTTCGTTGCGACCGACCAACAAGATGCATTGGTGCAAGTAGGGCGACAGTGGATTCCCGCCGAAGTCGTTGCCGCGGTCGACGAAAGTCCTGGAGAGGCCTCGCCCGTAGACGCACGCCAGTACTATCTACGTTACGCTGAATTGACGTACCTAGAACGCCGCGTCGTTATGCCGGTCGTACTGTTCCTTTTTCTCGGGGCGATGTACCTGTTTGGGAAGCTACTAGCTGCGGGCGTCGGGCGGATGTTTTGGCGCTTTGTCGAAGCGGTGATCGATCGACTGCCGATCATCAGCAACGTTTACTCGTCCGTAAAACAAGTTACTGATTTTGCCTTCCGTGAAAATGCCATTGGAGAAACCGACACCTCTCAATCTCAATTCAACCGAGTCGTCGCGCTGGAATATCCTCGCAAGGGAATCTGGTCGATTGGTTTCGTGACAGGAGATAGCCTGATCGGGATTCAATCGGCGGCGGGTGAACCCATGCTAAGTGTCTTGATGCCGACTAGCCCTATGCCCGCCACGGGGTTCACGATCTCGATCCCAAAAAGCCAGACGATCGAGCTGGACCTGACGATCGACCAAGCGATTCAGTTCTGCGTCAGTTGCGGCGTCGTGGTTCCTGACCACCAGAACCCGAAGCTTGTACTGGAATCGCAGGCCTTGAGTGCCCGTAAAAGCGTCACCACGCCAGCAGTTCCGACCAGCGGGCCGGTGACGGATTACAAAGATGCTTCATCGGGCGTATAAAAGAGGGCTTCAGGAAAGTAACAACCTTTCCACACGCCGATCATCTTCGCCCAATAACGCCCTCGACTGATGCCCAACGCCGCTGATTCAACTTCGTCGATTCGCCTTGGTACCCGTGCCAGCAAGCTTGCCATGTGGCAGAGCAATTGGGTTAAGTCCCAACTTGAAAAGCTGGGGCACTCGGTCGAGCTAATCCAGATCAAGACCGAGGGCGATGTGACGGCGGGACCGTTGGCACAAATTGGCGGGCAAGGCCTGTTCACCAAACAGCTTCAAATCGCTTTGCTTGAGGAACAGATCGACTTGGCCGTTCACAGCCTGAAGGATCTTCCGACCGAAGACCATCCCGACCTGACCGTCGCCGCGGTTCCAAAGCGTGAAGATACCGCGGACGCTTTTGTCAGCAATCGATTCGCTTCATTGGAAGAACTTCCCGACAAAGCGGTCATCGGCACTGGTAGCGTACGCCGCGCCGCGCAGTTGAAGCACCTCCGTTCCGATTTGGAAATTCGCGACATTCGTGGAAACGTTGATACGCGTTTAAAAAAATTGGACGGCGGCAATTTCGATGCCATCATCTTAGCCGCAGCCGGATTGAAACGCCTTGGGCTTGAACACCGAATCGCTCATTCCTTTGAGCCCGATCAACTGTTGCCGGCGGTCGGGCAGGGGGCATTAGGATTGGAAACCCGTAAGTTTGACATCGCAACGGTTTCAATCGTACGACAACTGAGTGACCCTGACAGCTACCATCGAGCATTCGCAGAACGATCGATGCTAAAAACATTGTTCGCCGGCTGCCTAGCCCCCGTCGGCGCATCCACTACCGCAGTATCGGTCAACGGATCTTCTCGTCTGACACTGACCGGCGTTGTCCTCAGCATTGACGGCACTGAACGCTTGCAATCCACGGATACGCTGCCATTGGAAGAATCCATCAAGCTGGGCAAAATGGTAGCCAACCAATTGTTGGAACAAGGTGCCGATCGACTCTTGAAGAACGTTCGATGATGCTTATCAAAGCTGAAAAAAAACTCCCTATCGCGTTCGCGCTGGCATGGCTTTGGATCATGTTGGTGGCTCACTCGGCCATCGGCCAGCTTCAAATCCCCAAACAAGCCGGCAAAACGTTCCCACTCGATCCGGCAGCAGAAATTGCCAAACAATCAAGCGGGCTGCCAACCATTAAGCTTAAGCACAATGGAAAAAACTTTTATGGGTCGCCGCTGGGTTTTGACGGGAAACAACTTGCGTTGCTTCGGTGGGATGGTCGTGTCACCAATCTGCCGGCCAGCAAACAAACGCAGGTCGAAGTCATCGACAACAATTTTCTTCCGTACACGCGTGAGGAAATGAAGGAACGGTTGAAGAAGGAATTTGGCAGCCGCTACACGGTTTCCACCACCGAACATTATGTGGTTGTTCATCCGCACGGAACGGCTGCCATCTGGGCTGACCCTTTTGAAAAGCTCCATCAGTCGTTTGTCTACTGGTGCGAGCAGAATGGAATGGTTCCGAAGAAACCGCTATTTCCTATGGTCGCTGTCGTGCTACGATCACGTCGTGACTTTGACGTATTTATGAAGAACGAACTAAAAATTGCCAATCGAGGGATTCAGGGTTTCTATCAAAACAAGAGCAACCGGATGGTGATGTTTGATCCGTCCAGCAAGGTACGCGTCGAAGACGAAACTTGGTTGTACAAACACCACACAATCGTACATGAAGCGACACACCAATCAGCGTTCAACACGAACATCCAAAGTCGATTCAGCCCGCCTCCGTTATGGATGGCCGAGGGACTGGCGATGCTATTTGAAGCGCCCGGCTATAGTCGCAGCAAGCAGTTTGCGAAACCCAAGCATCGAATCAACAAACGCAGGTTGGCCGCGCTAAAAAAATTAAAACCGTTAAGTAGCCTGCCTTCCAGAATGGTTGGCGTCATTGGTGACAAGCGATTATTCGAATCCAAGCCACTCGAGTATTACACGTTGTCGTGGGCACTGACTTGGTTTTTGGCCGAAGAGAAACGCGATCAACTGATTCGGTTCATGAAAAAAGATGCATCCAGAAAACCATTTACGGTTATCACTCCAGCGGACGAGTTAAAAACATTCTCGCAACACTTTGGAAACGACTTGGAGAAATTAAAAAGCGAGATTCGAGCGTTTTACGCGACAAAACTGTAACGAGCCTTTCCCACGAGCAGCAGTTTTTGTGTCTACTGCAAAGCCTGCAAGCTTTTTAACAGCCAGTTGGTTCAAGCCAACACAACACCGGCGCCAATCTCGCTTGGTTGAAAATGCAGGCCTTGGGCGTCGAAACGCGAATACTTCTCGGAATTTACTCAAATTCCTGCATGCACTTTTTTAAAGAAAACATCACACCCCGTAATTGACTGCAGCGGCTTTCAAAATTTCCAAACCGATTTCTTCCTGCCGGGGGCGACGCTGATGCTATAATTGTGCCCGTTTATGAGAGCTCTTCACTCTCTCCCACCTTCCTTCCCAACTCAACCGCATGTCATTGGACTCAAAACTCGTTACTCGACGCTCGTTCCTGCGGCGTGGAATGGCGGCAAGCGTCGCCGGTCTTGGCGTTTACGCATTCGGCATCGAGCCCCACTGGATCAGTGTCGAGCATCACGATCTGCCCATTCTGGATCTCCCGGATCAATTGACCGGCGCAACCGCCGTTCAAATCAGTGATTTGCATATCGGTCGCCGAGTCAGCGAAAGCTACTTGCGACAACAGTTTGAATACATTGATTCGTTGAACCCCGATTTCGTTTTCTTCACCGGTGACTATCTGGACGATGCAACGTCATGGCACACTGAGAAAGGAATCGAGTTGCTTCCTCACATGCCGCGTGGAAAACTGGGAACCGCTTGCGTGCTGGGGAACCACGATTTTGGCGATAAATCTGAACTGGCCAAAAACTTGCCCAACACGCAACGACTGATTCGTGCGTTCGAAGAACAAGGCCTGAACCTGCTGCAAGACGACATCATTGAAATGTCTGGATTGAACGTAGCTGGACTTCCTGACTTGTGGCACGGAAATTTCAAAAACGAGTCCGCTCGAGACGTGATCGCATCGACGATCGGCAACGGCCCAACGATCACGCTTAGCCATAATCCGGACACGGTGGATCTTCCCATCTGGGACGGATATCAAAGTTGGATCTTGTGCGGACACACTCACGGCGGTCAGTGCCGGTTCCCGATCATTGGTGCCCCTCGACTGCCGGTGGCGAATCGCACTTATGTTTCCGGCAAGTATCAGATTCAAGGCGGTCATCAGCTGTACATCAGCCGAGGCGTCGGACACAGCACTCGCGTTCGGTTTATGGCTCGCCCGGAAATCACCGTCTTCCGGTTGATCCAACCCGATTCGTCAGCAGAAGTCTGATCCAAAATCAGGGTGAGCGACGCCCCAAGTGCGTTAGGGTCAGAGTGAGCAACGTCCTGGAAGGGCGACATGCAGGTAGAAAACGCCGACTAAGAAACAACGCTGTCCCAGCGCGACAAAATACAGAGCGTTGCGCTCCTAAAGGACGCGTTCCAGTAGTTGACGCTCCAGCCGCGCAGGCCGTAGCGTCGAACGGCGTTGAAGTACCCAGCAGGTTTATCAGAACAAATTCCGCGTTCCGCACTCTGCATTCCCGATTGGGCGACCCGTGACCGCTGTTGCCGGAGGGCATGGACGCCCGGCCAAAGTTATTGCAGGGATGCGATAGTAACTGGTTGCAGACTCGCGGTGAGCGATTTCAGACCATGATGCCTGCTGTTCCGTTTTCTCTGTTCGCTTCTGTTCAAAACAAGCGCGCATTTTGAACAGAAGGCCGCAGAGGAAACGGAGCAAGGCGTGCAGTAGAAGTTGGAACCAATACGAATGCGGCGCCTTGAGTGGGCCGGCAAAACCATTCAATCACTGTTTCTGCGCTAAAAATGTCGCCTCACAATTTTTGGGGCGGATCATGGGGTCACCCATGTTAGATTTGACGTGACAGATTTCTCGACTGAAACAGGAACATTCATCAATCGCTATCAATACGACGGATTGCATCGTCGTATTGCTCGCACCGACGATGATGGCACGACTACACACTATTACTACAATGAAAATTGGCAGGTGCTGACGGAGACCGACGGTGGTGGCAATGCCACGGCCATTTGCAGCCCCTTTTTCTACCCAACGGACTGCAAGCCCGCCGCGATCCCGTTAACCGATTGCAAAATCGCTTTGGCCAACGCCTCGGTCTGCGAGTCATCAGCCGCGTTGCGAAAATGCTTCAGTAGCTCAACCTGAATGCGATTCATCGGATCAACGTACGGGTTCCGAACGCGAATACTCTTCTGCAACCACGGCTCGGTATCCAGCAGATCGTCGTGCCCGGTAATCTCCAACACAAGCCCTTTGCTCAAATCGTATTCGGCTTGGATCTGATCGTGAATCGTCTTCCCGGCTTCTTCTCCGGCCAGTTGCGCGTAGCATTTCGAGATCTCCATATCGGCGCGGCCCAAACCAAGGTGCACGTTCCCCATCACCGTCCGGAAGAACGGCCACTGAGCATACATTTCCTGCAACGCTTTCATTCGCTGGCCGCGCTGGTCCTCGTTTTCGCTCAGCCAGGTTTCGAAACCTGACCCGACGCCAAACCAACTGGGCACTCCAACACGCGATTGAGTCCACGCGAACACCCACGGAATCGCTCGCAGGTCATCCAACGACCGAGTGGCGCGGCGATGAGCAGGACGGGAGCCGATGTTCATCTGACCGATCAGATCGATGGGCGAAGCCGCTTGGAAATACTCAAGGAAATACTTGTCCTCGACCAGTGTGCGATAACGAGCATGAGCGGCCGAGCTGACCTCGTCCATGATCGAAGACCAGCGATCAAGCTGATCGAAGTGGGGACGCTTCCCGCTTGAGCACAGCACCGCGTTGACCAACTGCTCAAGATGGCGGTGTGCGATTTCGGGATCACTGTACCGCGAGCTAACCACTTCGCCCTGTTCGGTGACTCGGATGCGCCCTTTGACGGATTCGTGTGGTTGAGAAAGAATCGCTCGATTCGCCGGACCACCCCCACGCCCCAACGAACCGCCTCGACCGTGAAACAGCGTCATCACGACCCCGTTGCTTCGACACGTTTCGGCCAGGTTTCGCTGAGCGGTAAACAGCATCCAATTGGCTCGCAGGTAGCCGCCGTCTTTATTACTGTCACTGTAGCCGATCATAATCTGCTGCTGACCGCCGCGCTGTTTCAAGTGATGGGCATAGACCGGATTGTTAAACAGATTCTCCATGATCGTCGGCGCGGCGCGGAGGTCTTCAACGGTTTCGAACAATGGCACAATGTCCATTTTTCCAGCCAAACCCGAATCGTGCAGCATCAGCAACACTTCCAGCAAGTTACTAACGCCCTCGGTCATACTGATGATGTAGGTCTGCATCGATTCTGTGCCCAGCATCCGATGCGCCTGCCCGATTTTGCGAAACAGTTGCAGCGTCTGAGCAGTCTCGTCGCTCAGTTCGGCAGCGGACGCTTTGCTGCCACCAGTCCACGGTCTCGGCGATTCGATTTCCTCGGTCAGCACGCGAATCTTTTCGGACTCTTCCAGTTCTGCGTACTTTTCAACCGTTTGGTTGCGAGCAAACACCTCCGCGGTTGCCGAGCGGTGATAGTCGGCGTGCTGCCGAACGTCCAAGGTTGCCAAGTGGAAACCAAATACCTTGGCCGCGCGGATCAGCCGCTCAAAGCGACCTCGCACCAAACGCTCACCCTTGTTCTGAAGCAGGCTGTCGCGAACCAACAGCAAGTCGTCAAGGAACTCCTGAGCCGACGCGTAGGCTCGGTCGTCTTGAAGGATGTCGCTCCACGGTTGCTCGTTCTGCTTCTGAGTCGCTTTGAGTCGCCGGAAGATCCAGATCATCATCTGTCGATACGGCTCTTGAGAAAAACGTGCAAAAGTTTCTTTCTCTTCGACCGGCACTCGATCCATGCACGCCGCATGATGATCAAGAAACGGCTGGCTAAAACCGGCTCGTTCAAGCGACGGACTTAGCAAGCCGTACATCGCGTCCACTTCAAACAGGTAGCGGACCAAAACGGTTGCCTTGTGTGCTCGCAGCGCTTCCTCGGTGACCTCGGTCGTCACGTAGGGATTCCCATCGCGGTCACCGCCAATCCATGAACCGTAGGTCAACAACTGCGGAACATTAAATTCATGATCCGGCCACTCGTCCGCCAACGCGGATTCCAGTTCCTGATAGATTCGCGGAACCAAATCAAACAAGACAGTTTCAAAAAAGTACAAACCAGTGTTGCGAACCTCATCCAATACCGTCGGACGACGATCTCGTGTTTCATCGGTTTGCCAAAGCAGCACGATGTGGTCGTGAATCAACTCGCGGATCGACTCACGATCATAATCGTTGCTGTCGGCCGAATTGTATCGCTGGATCAGCTCGGAAATATTGCCCAACAACTGCCGGACCGTTCGGCGTTTAGATTCGGTCGGGTGAGCGGTGAAGACAGGAGTGATCAACATGCCGTTGAGAATCTTCTGCATCTCTGCAGCATCGATTCCCTCGGCGACCAACGTTTTGATGGCTCGGGCGATGGTTTCGTCCATGGGTTCACCAGACTGGCGAGCCGCTTGGCTTCGATCTTTCAAGATGCGAACCCGCTGACGTTCCTCAGCCAGATTGATCAACTGGAAGTAATTGGAAAACGCTTTGAGGACCGCTTGAGCTCGTGGCAAGTCAGCGACCAGCTCAGGAACAATTGCATCGATCTGCTGCGAAGCATCTTCGTCCCCCTGCCGCCATGCCTTGAACAAGCTGCGAATTTGTTCCTCCTGCCGAAAGACGTCGTCACCTTCTTGGTCGATGATCGTCTGGCCTAGTAAATCGCCCAACAATCGGATGCTGGTTTTCAATTGATCGGATTTCATTCTCGCGTTCCTATTTGCAGTGTCTGAGCGACTAGTTTGCCATGATTCGGCTTTTGGCGGGAGGGACCGCAATTGGGTGAACTCTCGCCACCTAATCCCCGGGATACCGGTTGCCCCGATTCGCTGGACCTTGCAGGGGACGGCGTTTAGGCAAGCCGTTCGAGCTTCGCTACGTTGACAGCGTTGCATTTTGAATTAAAATGTCTGGTTCAAAATTCAGTGCGACAAGGCCGGATTTTAACGTTCTTTCCAACTCTTTTTTGGTTTGAAATTCCACTCGTTCGCCCAAATCTTTCACTGGATCGATTCTTGTTCGATCCACCAATTTTCAGGAGTTTTCCCCGATGGCAGTAACCATGTTTTTTGAAAATGACGTCAACACCAAAGCCCTCGAAGGCAAGTGCGTGGCGGTCATCGGTTACGGCAGCCAAGGGCGAGGCCAAGCGATGAACCTGCGAGACAGTGGCGTCAACGTTGTGGTTGGTATTCGTGAAGGCGGTAAAAGCTGGAAGCAAGCCGAGTCAGAGGGTTGGAATCCCCTGTCAATGGCCGATGCAGCCAAGCAAGGCGATATTGTCTGCCTACTTTGCCCCGATCTTGCTCAGCCCCAAGTTTACCGCGATCACGTCGCCGAGAACCTTAAGCCCGGCTCGACCGTGTTGTTCAGCCATGGCTTCAACATCCATTTTGGATCGATCAAAGTTGACGAACAACACAACGTGGTGCTGATCGCTCCGAAGGGACCAGGCGGCATGGTACGTCGTCAATACGAAGAAGGCAGTGGCGTCCCGGGACTCGTTGCGGTTCATCATGACGCTACCGGCAACGCCTTGGAGCTGGCACTGGCTTACGGTTCAGGCGTTGGTTGTGCCCGTGCTGGAATCATTCAAACGACTTTCCCGGAAGAAACAGAAACCGACTTGTTCGGCGAGCAAGCCGTTTTGTGCGGCGGTCTGTCTGAGCTGATCGTGGCTGGCTGGGAAACCCTAGTCGAAGCTGGCTACCAACCTGAAATTGCTTACTTCGAGTGTCTGCACGAAGTCAAGCTGATCGTTGACTTGATCTACGAAGGTGGCCTGGCTCGTATGCACGAATTTGTCAGTGACACAGCTGCTTGGGGTGACTTGATCACCGGCAAGCGAATCGTCACCGCCGAAACTCGGGCGGAAATGAAGAAGATTCTGGCAGAAATTCAAGACGGCACCTTTGCCAAGAACTGGCAATCCGAAGACGAAAACGGCATGCCTGAATTCAAGCGCATGATGCAGGAAGATCTGGATCACCCGATCGAAGTTTGTGGCCAAGCCCTTCGCAAGCGTTTCTCATGGTTAAAAGAAAACCAAGCGTAGGCATCAGCTTGATTCCACGCCAAGGCGAGACGTGAGCTGAGACTTACCGAGCCCCAGCCGAATAAAGGTACACGTTCGGTGGGTTTTCGGGTGATTTGATTCCGCCTGTCTAAAGTATTCAAACGCCTGAGCCATTCAAACGCCGAAGCTATGATGTACCTCATAGTGTTCGGCGTTTTTTGTTTACCTCGGTTATTGACTCGGAAGCCATCGTGAAAGATCTCCCCGAAGAAAACCTAGATCAGCTCACCGACGATCAGCTACTTGATCGGCTGGCCGAGGAAACGAAAGCCGCGCTGGGGCGAGTCTATTCCCTGCACCCGGCGACTTCAATCGATTCGGTCACACTGCCGGGCGGCGTGCCGCTTTCGCTCAAGCGAGAAGACATCTCGACCGTTCACAGCTACAAGTGGCGAGGATCGGGCAACAAGATTTCAAAAATCTGCGACGCGGGGTTTCGGGGACAACTTGTCGCGGCTTCGGCCGGAAATCACGCGCAAGGCGTTGCCGTTGTAGCGGCTCGACAGAAACTAAACGCAACGATCTTCATGCCGCTTTCGACGCCACTGCTGAAGCAAGAATCAGTTCGAACTTTTGGTGGCGACTTTGTCACAATCCGCTTGTTTGGTGACTCGTTCGACGAATCTCAACGAGAAGCGATTCGATTCGCACAAGAATCGGGTGGAACGTTCATCCCGCCATACGACGACTTGGACGTGATCGCAGGCCAAGCGACCATCGCAGTCGAGCTTCTGGATCAGCTACCCGAACTACCAACTCACGTTTTTATCGGTATCGGTGGTGGTGGTGTTGCGGCAGGAATCGCGTCGGTTATCAAACAACGGCACCCCGATATTCAAATCATCGGTGTCGAAGGGGCAGGGCAGGACAGCATGTCACGCTCGATCGAGGCGGGCGAATTAGTCACATTGGAAACACTGGACAAATTCTGCGACGGGACTGCGGTCGCTTGCCCGGGCAAACTACCGCTTCGCTTGTGCAGCATGTTGCTGGACGATTGCATGCGAGTCAGCAACGACGACGCCTGTCACGCTATTCAGTTTCTGTGGCAAACGATGCGCGTCATCGTCGAACCCTCGGCCGGCCTAGGAGTCGCTGCCGCTATGGCGACCAAGTTTGAGCCCGGCGACCGTCCGCTGGCAATTCTCTCGGGATCAAATGTCGACTTCATGATGCTGCCCAGAATTGCTCGCATGGGACAGACGCAACGGCCGGAAACGCGGTACTATCAGTTTGAAATTTCAGAAAAAGCGGGCTCGCTGATTCAATTGCTCGATCGTTTTTTCGTCAATATGAACATCATCGACTTTCAATACGGTCGCATGAGTGATGATATCGCTTACCCTACCATCGGTGTCGAGGTTCCTCATTCGGCGCTCGCGGACTTGGAAGAATTTCTTAATGACGCCTCCGTTCCACCGTTTCTCGAAGTCACTGGGTCCGCAGCATCCAACTTTCGAGTCATCCCGTTTCGAGTCGATCGGCTGAAGCTGCCGTTCTTTGCCGTGATCGAATTCGCCAACCGCCCCGGTGCATTGCGCGAATTCATGCGAGAAGCAAGCCAACTAGCCAACGTATGTTACATGAACTACACCGACACGGGACAAACCGAAGGCCAAGCACTAATGGGATTCGATTTCACCGACATCGCGCGGCAGACCGAGTTTCTGGATTGGCTACGGGGCTCAGAAATCCTGTTTCAACCGGTGCCGATCCACTCGGTTCAGCAACTAACCTCTGGGGTCGAGTCATCCGATCAGTGGAAATCAAACCCCTGATGGTCCGCCGCTTTAACGCAACACCATGCCTGTGATCCATCTAACACTTGGTTGGCGACGTACGTTCGGCGATGAGAACTCAATCTCATCCTGAATCAATCAGAGCAACCATCTCAAATCCTATGCAGATTGCACGGTTTCTGCCTTGGTCACTGTTGAAACTACGGACACGGTCCCGGCGGACCCGATCCTAAGAAACACCCGTTCCTACACGCAGTTCGGGTAAGCGACAGCGAAATTGAACACCAAATTTGCGTTATCCTGACGACATCGAATACACTGATCTTTTCGACTTCAATCATTTTCGGAGTTCACTGAAATGACATCTTTGATTTACCGCGCGTTGACCGTTTTTGCATCTGTTTGCTTCATTTGTCTCCAAACGTCTGTCTGCAGTGCGCAGATCAGTCTGGACGCAATCGAGGATACGACGATTTATTCGGAAAACGTTGATAACAATGGTGGCGGGCATGCATTTAACATTGCGGGGACAGCGAATAACGGAAACGAGCGACGAAGTCTCCTGCGATTCGATCTTGCCGGGATTGCTCCTGGCTCGACCGTTAACAGCGCGTCGCTCGACCTAGATATCACGCAGGTTGGAAATACTGGAGGAGTCTTTCAATTGTTCCGCCTTGACACTGATTGGGGCGAAGGCAGTCGTGTGGGAAACCAAGGCGCCGCGGCGTTGGCAGGTGAAGCAACTTGGAACTCGGCTGAATTTGGAAGCGTAGACTGGACACCTGGCGGTAGTTTTTTCCCTCAGTTGTTGAGCGACGTCAGCATCACATCTACTGGCGTATCGTCGTTTAGCTCTTCAGACAATTTCATTGACGCCATCCAGTCAATCGTCGACGATCCAACACAGAACTTTGGGTTCCTGATATCTTCTTCATCGGGCGCCGGTAGCGCGATCCGAATCGGCAGCCGAGAAGGCGGAAGTGCTGCATCCCTCTCCGTAGATTTCACCGCAATTCCAGAGCCAACTGGAATCTCAATTCTAGCGTTGTCGCTGGCCGGACTGTGCTTACGACGATCAAAGGCTTAATCGATCTCTGGCTTCTTGCCGGGCTGACAACGAGCTCATCGCCGATTGCGCTCGGCGAGAACCAACGAACTGCAATGATTCAAACGAGGCTTTCATCTAACAGTTTCGTCCCCTGATCGCATTCGATCAGGTGGACGCTTCGATTTTCAAGCGTACAATCGTTCTCAATGGCTGAGGCAGAAAATGCAAGCTGCCAAACCTATATCCACTTGGTTCGAGGACGATTTCATGAACAGTTGTCTCGTGTTCGCTGTGATCGCAGCGATGTTGGCTCAAGAAGCAAATGCCACTCAAGGTCGCCCAACAGAATCGGCCCCAGCAGAAGTGACCGCAGCGGAAGTCGATTCGCAATTCAACTTTGAAGCAACGCTCAAGTCGCATGTGTCGCATCTGGCCGAGAAGATTGGAGAACGAAATCTAGATCGGCATAAGCAACTCGAAGAAGCAGCCGACTTCATCGAATCCGAGTTCAAAAGTTACGACTACCAGCCTTCACGTCAAACCTTTCAAGTCAACGGGCTCGACTGCCACAATATCGATGCCGAAATCAAAGGTACGATCCACCCCAAAGAAATCGTCATCATCGGTGCTCATTACGATAGCGTTCGAGGCACACCGGGAGCCAACGACAACGCGAGTGGCACCGCCGCCATGCTGACATTGGCCGACCGATTGCAAAAACTCAAACCCGATCGCACATTGCGATTTGTCGCGTTCACTAACGAGGAACCGCCGTACTTCCAAACTGCTGACGAAATGGGATCGTGGGTCTATGCGAAACGATGCCGCAAGCGCAATGAAGACATCGTTGCCGTGCTGAGTTTGGAGACGATGGGATTTTACACCGATCAGCCCAACAGTCAGAAATATCCTCCGCCTCTTGATCGCTTCTATCCGTCGACAGGAAATTTTATCGGCTTCATTGGAAACGTGCCGTCGGCAATGCTACAACGAACCGTGTTGAAGTCTTTTCAAAAACACTCCAAAGTCCCGTCCGAAGGCGCCGCGCTTCCTGGAGCCCTGAAAGGGGTGGGCTGGTCAGATCATTGGTCTTTCTGGCAAGAAGGATACGTTGGGATCATGATCACCGACACTGCTCCGTTTCGCTACCCGCACTACCACCTGCGATCAGACACTCCGGACAAGATCAACTTTCCTGTGTTCGCCAAAGTTGTCGAAGGCCTAGTAGAACCCATCAAACTACTTACCAAGAAAGACACGTTGCGGCGTGCAAATGCTAAAAATCAAGAAAACAGCCGGCCTAGCAAATAGTCGGAGGGAACAAAAAATAACTTGAGGGATCTGCGAGCGACCGACGACTGTAGTCGTGCGTACTTGCCTCTACCCGTCAGAAACAGTTTGGGTTCAAGTATTCCCTCACGCAACGTGTCTCAGGAAAAAGGGCGAGCAGATGCAACATCAACGTTTACCGAGCAGCAACTGCATCGTTATTTTCATGCTGGCTGGCTGGTTCTGGACGGCTCTTCTGCCCGCCCAAGAAGCAGAGGAACGTGGCCCTTCGCCAGCGGCTGTCTTGACAAAACAAGAATGGAAAGAGGTCGATCAATCGATTGAAAAAGCACTTGCTTGGCTGTTAGAACAACAAGAACCGGATGGATCATTTCCGACACTCAAACATGGCGAGCCCGGAGTGACCAGCCTGTGCATGATGGCATTTCTGTCGCAAGGACATTTACCGGGTGAAGGCAAATACAGTGAACAGATGCAGTTGTCGCTGGACTACATCGTCTCGTGCCAAAAGCGCAGCGGGGTCCTCGCTTTGGCTGCCCCCAACCGTGAAAAAATATCACGGGTCATCGACCATGAAACCGGCTACACACTGGTCTACAACCACGCTTTAGCTGGGTTGGTACTAAGTGAATGCTACGCGATGGTGGGAGCCGCACAAACCGAACAAATCAAAGTGGCGATTGAAAAGGCCCTTGATGTCACCTTTCAAATGCAAGACTTCCGGAGGGCTAGGCAAGTCGATGCGGGAGGTTGGCGATATTTGGACATCGCAGAGTTTCCCGATGCCGACCTGTCGGTAACTGCTTGGCAGCTGATGTTTATGAGATCGGCAAAGAACGCCGGTTTCGATGTTGCCGAGAAACGCATCGACCGCGCGGTAAAGTATGTACACCGCTGCTTTCTGAAAAATCGCGGCACCTTCTCCTACAAAGCAGGATTTGGAGATCGCGCGTCACGTGGAATGGCGGGAGCCGGAATTTTGGCGTTGGCTCACTCTGGGAAACATGACACAGAAGAATCACTGCTGGCGGGTGATTGGATTCTCAAGAGCGGTTTCCAAAGCTACAACAATATCGGCAAAGTGCGAGACATTGTTCATTCGGGTGATCGTTATCACTATGGCTTACTGACGTGCAGCCAAGCCATGTATCAACTGGGCGGTCGGCACTGGAAAGAATTTTTTCCGCCTACTGCACGCGTGCTCATGGAAAACCAGAACGCCAATGGTAGCTGGAAATCCGAGAAGATGCACAAAGATGGAAGATTCGGAAACGCCTACACCACAGCGATCGGCGTGCTGGCCCTGAGTGCACCTAACGGTCTGCTGCCAATTTTCCAGAGGTAGTTCAAATTCAGAATTGAACAAAAGACCATCCCATAACATCAAAACCCAAAGCGTGCGTGAGGGATTGTGAGCCGTGGATTGGCCTTGGATTGGGATAGGCACTAAGCCATGATCACTTATCAAGAAAACAGCCAGCCAGGCAAATAGCTGGAGGGAACAGAGAATTAACTTGAGGGATCGGCGAGCAACCGACGACTGTAATCGTACGTAATTGAGTCTACCCGTTAGAAACAGGGTGGGGGCAAGTATTCTCTCATACAAAATGTCTCAGTAAAAAGAGCAAGCGGATGCAACACCAACGGTTACCCGGTAGCAACTTCATCGTTATTTTCGTGCTTAGCGGCTGGTTCTGGACGGCTCTCCTTCCCGCCCAAGAACCAGAGAAACGTGGCCCTTCGCCAGCGACTGTCTTGACAAGACAAGAATGGAAAGAGGTCGATCAATCAATTGAAAAAGCACTTGCTTGGCTGCTAGAACAACAGGAACCGGATGGATCATTTCCGACACTCAAACATGGCCAGCCCGGAGTGACCAGCCTGTGCACAATGGCATTTCTGTCGCAAGGACATCTACCGGGCGAAGGCAAATACGGCGAGCAGTTGCAGCGGTCGCTAGACTACATCGTCTCGTGCCAAAGGCGCAGCGGGGTCCTCGCTTTGGCTGCCCCCAACCGTGAAAAATTATCACGGATCATCGACCATGAGACCGGCTACTCACTAGTTTACAACCACGCGCTAGCTGGGCTGGCACTTAGTGAATGCTACGCGATGGTGGGAGCCGCACAAACCAAACAAATGAAAGAGGCGATTGAAAAGGCCCTTGATGTCACCTTTCAGATGCAAGACTTCCGGAGGGCCAGACGAATCGACAGGGGAGGTTGGCGATATTTGGACATTCTTGAGCTTACCGACGCCGATCTTTCCGTAACTGCTTGGCAGCTGATGTTCATGAGATCAGCAAAGAACGCCGGTTTCGATGTTGACGCAGAACGCATCGACCGCGCGGTAGAGTATGTACACCGCTGCTTTCTGAAAGATCACGGCACCTTCACCTACAAAGCAGGCTATAAAGATCGTGCATCACGCGGAATGGCGGGTGCCGGAATTTTGGCCCTAGCTCACTCTGGAAAACACGACACAAAAGAATCGCTGCTGGCGGGCGATTGGATTCTCAAGAGCGGTTTCGAAAGCTACAACAACCTCGGCAAAGTGCGAAACATGAATCCCAAGGGTGACCGCTATTTTTATGGCCTACTGACGTGCAGCCACGCCATGTATCAACTGGGCGGTCGACACTGGCGAGATTTTTTTCCACCTGCTGCACGCGTGCTCATGGAAAACCAGAACGCCAATGGCAGCTGGGACGCCGAGGAAAGGCAACAAGATGCAAGATTCGGAAACGCCTACACCACGGCGGTCGGCGTACTGGCTCTAAGTGCCCCCAATGGTCTGCTGCCAATTTTCCAGAGGTAGCTCAAATTCAAAATTGAATAACAGACTATCCCATAGCATCAAAACCCGAAGCGTGCGTAAGGGACTGCGAGCCGACAATTTGAATAGGCTCTAAGCCACGATCACTTGAAATCGTAATCCGGCGCTTTGAATTCTTCTCGAAGCCGGTGATACTCAGTTGTCAAACGCGACTGAGCATCTGCGTACTCCGGTTGGCCGTACACGTTGACCAACTCATTCGGGTCATTGACCAAATCAAACATCTGCCACTCATCCGTTTTGGGCAGATAGAACAACTTTTGCGTTTTGGTTCGCACGCCAAAGTGCTGCGGCACCGCATGCTCTCCCAATTCGTAATATGCGTAGTACAAAGAATCACGCACTTCTTTCTTGCTGTCAAGCAAAACTGGCAGCAGCGATTTTCCTTGCACATCTTCGGGAATCGGTTGCTTGGCCATGGCCAAAAACGTCGGAGCATAGTCAATGTTTTGAATCAACGCCTCCGGTCGCGCCCCCGGTTGAATCTTACCGGGCCAGCGGATCACAAACGGCATTTTGAACGATTCCTCAAACATCCATCTTTTGTCAAACCAGCCGTGCTCACCCAAATAGAAACCTTGGTCTGAAGAATAAATGACTACCGTATTCTCCGCCAAGCCGTTCTCATCCAGATAGTCCAATAGCCGTCCCACGCTTTCATCAACTGCCTTGACGGTCTCAAGGTAGTTCTGGATGTAGCGTTGGTACTTCCATTGCACAAGCTGTCTGGCATTCAACTCCCCGGCTTTGAAGGACTCAAGAAACTCCTTGTTCTTTGGAGAAAAGTAAGCCTCCCATTTCTTCCTCTGTGATTCGTTCATCCGATTGTACTCGGGGGTTCCGTACTCCGCGAACGAACGTAAATTGACCCCGCCTTGTTCGGACTTGCGAACCTTAAGGTCATAGTCCCATGTCAGATGGCGATCGATTTCCATTTCGTTAGCCGCCAACGTTGGAGACCGATTGGCGTAGTTGTCAAACAGGGTGGCCGGTTCGGGAAAATTCACGTCGCCCAACGTTCCAAGGTGACGCAGGGCAGGCGCGAACGTCCGATGGGGAGCTTTGTGCTGACACATCAACATGAACGGTTTCTCTTTCTCTCTCCCTTCAAGCCAGTGCAGCGCTTTGTCGGTCGTCAGATCGGTCGCGTAGCCTTCAAACTTCTTTCTCGTTCCGTCCATTTGGATAAACTCTGGATTGTAGTATCGGCCTTGCCCCGGCAAGACTTCCCAGTGATCAAACGCGACGGGAGCAGACTTCAAGTGCCATTTTCCGATGACTGCCGTTTGATAGCCCGCTTTCTGAAGTGTTTTTGGGAACGTCCATTGCGATTGATCAAACGGATTTCTTGAATTCCGCATGAATCCATTTATGTGGCTATGCTTTCCCGTCAAAATGCATGCACGGGAGGGACCACAAATTGAGTTCGCACAAAACGAATTCTGAAACAACGATCCTTCACGCGCGATCCGATCGATGTTGGGCGTCGGCGCAACGTCGGCCAAAGGACCCCCGTAAGCCGAAATTGCATTAAGAGCGTGGTCGTCAGAAAAGATGAACAGAATATTCGGCATGCCGTCCGAACAGGCGTCCAACCGAGTCGCGTTTCCGCTAAACACGGAAAGCGCGCAACCAACAAACAAGAAAACGGCGACTCTTCGATTCATGGTTCTTCCAAACAGACGCAAAACGATTCTCAACGCGGCTGCATATTGATCCGCAAGCCTTAGCGCGTCTAGTTTAATTAAGTTGTCTGCTCACCACGAGCCATGACAACTTTTCCGGTGCGAACCATTTCGATGATGTGGAACTGGCCCAGCATCGTTTCCGCCGCGTCGATCTTGGACGATTCGCCCTGAATCATGGCGATCATCGACGTTGGAGTCAGGTCAACGGTCTTGCCACCAAAGTGCTCGATCACATGCAACGCTTCGGTGCGATCTTCTCGCTCGGCAACGAACTTGATCAGCGCCAGCTCTTTGACAACCGAATTTTCGGCCGTATGCTCGCAACAGTGAATCACGTCAATTAGTTTATTGACTTGTTTGACAATCTGCTCCAAACCCTTGGGATCACCAGAGATCCCAATCGTCATTCGAGCGTAATCGCGCTGGTAGCCTTCAGACACAACCAGTGAATCAATGTTGAACGCTCGACGCGCGAACACCTGACAGATTCGCATCAACACGCCCGGTTCATTCTTGGAAAGAACAGAAAGTGTGTGTGAATTAGTATGAGTTTTGATTTCGACCGGCGTATCGGTCGTGACAATTGTTTGAGTCATGGAAATCACAATTTTGTTACTGCCAAAGTGAATGTTTAAGCACGAAGCAATCCTTCGCGCAGTGTAGTCGATGCGATGTAGTCGATACGGAAAACAACTCGGTGTTACGGTCTAAGTCGAACCAATAGGTTTAGCCATCTTTTCTTTTGGTGGCTCGGTGATCATATCTTCCAATGCCGCTCCGGCCGGGATCATCGGGAATACGTTATCCGTCTTCACACACTCGGCATGAATTAGGATTGGTCCATCGTTGTGAGCCAACGCTTCTTCGATCTTACGCGACACATCAGCAGGTCGCTTAATGTAGACGCTTGGAATATCGTAGGCAGCAGCCAACTTGCAAAAGTCTGGGTTGCCCAACAAATCCACGCCCGATTCGCGATTCTCGTAGAACAACTCCTGCCACTGACGAACCATCCCAAGATAGTGATTGTTCAACACGACGATCTTGATCGGCAAATTGTGGATTTTGGCTGTTGCCATCTCAAACAGCGTCATTTGGAATCCGCCGTCGCCGGAGATTGAAATCACGGTTTTGTCCGGGTGTCCCAATTGAGCACCAATCGCGGCCGGAAATCCAAAGCCCATCGTGCCCGCACCGCCCGAAGACAGCCAATGGTAAGATTCGTCGTTCTTGTAGAACTGAGCAGCCCACATCTGATGCTGCCCAACGTCCGTTGAAACAATCGCCTTGCCCTGCGTTTGTTCGTACAGTTCGTGGATCACTTGCTGCATTCGCAGTCCACCCTGCTTTTTAAAACCAAGCGGGAACTTCGACTTGTAAGTGTCCAGCTTTGCCAGCCACTGCTCCGTGGGTAACGCTTTGACTTGCTTGTTCAACTTGGTCAACGCAGCTTTTGCATCGCCAACGATCTGAACATGAGGCCGGATCATTTTACCCATTTCGGCTGAATCGATATCGATATGGATGATCTTTGCATCGGCACAAAACTTGTCAGGCTGACCAATGATCCGATCATCAAATCGAGAACCAATATTGATCAACAGATCACACTCGACCAGCGATTTGTTTGCGTAAGCCGTTCCGTGCATCCCCAACATGCCCAAGGAAAGTTCATGCGTTTCTGGAAAAACACCTTTCCCGAGTAACGTGCTGGTTACCGGAGCACTTAACGTGGTGGCCAATTCCATCAGTTCTTTGTCTGCACGAGCGATCATGCAACCTTGTCCGGCTAGAATCACAGGGCGCTGGGCCGTTGCAATCATCTCCGCCGCACGAGTGATCGCGTCATCACAAATGTCGAAAGCCGAGGCAGGATCGTAGCCAGGTAGGTCCAACTCTGGATCCATGGTTGCCGTAAATGGACCTTGCGAAACGTCTTTCGGGACGTCGATCAAAACCGGACCAGGGCGACCTGTTGTGGAGATATGATACGCTTCCTTGGCAACACGCACCAAATCGTCGCTGTCTTTAACCAAGTAGTTATGTTTTACGACGGGAATCGTGATGCCGAAGATGTCGGCTTCTTGGAAAGCATCTTTGCCCAGCATCCATGTCACCTGCTGACCACAGATCACGATCATCGGGACTGAGTCCATCATCGCGGTCATCAAACCAGTCACGGTGTTTCCGGCTCCAGGGCCAGAGGTAACCAAGACGGCAGCAGGCTTTCCAGTCGCACGCGCGTAGCCATCCGCCATATGAACAGCACCCTGTTCATGCCGAACCAGAATGAACTTCATCTTGGTCTTGATGGTTTCCAACGCATCAAAAATCGGGATCGCCGCGCCACCCGAGTAGCCAAAGATATATTCGATGCCCAAATCATCCAGCGTCTTAATAAGCGCCTGAGCACCGTCGAATTCCTGCTTAGCCATGTGCCACACCTTGAAAATGATAGTTTTCAGCCGAAATCGGTAAGTTCCGATCAAAATCGGCAGTGAAAACTACCATTTTCAGCATCAAATGCAATATTAAACCGAAATTCAATCCTGAAAATAGCTATTTTTTACCGAAACAGGACATTTCCAAGAATCAGGCGTCTAAAAAATCAATTCAATGGCCGTATCGTGTGCTAGCAAACTCGCTCTCAATTGACGATCAATTGGCGGCGGCTTTCTCAATCGGCGGCTGCTTCCTTGGTCTCTGCTTCCCGGATTTTCGAAACCTTCGTCCTGCCCATGGCGTCAACCGTAAGATAGGCCTCGTCAAGCTCACCATCTTCGCCCTGTGAAAAAATCAGGCTGCCGGCAGTTTTTCGAAACACAAACTCGGTCTCCGATACCGGCACCAGTTCCAGCAAGCGTTGAGCGACAATACAGATCAGCACGTCTCCCCGTTTTTCGATCTTGAAATGCTTGTACTTGCCGACCAGCTTTTCCTTCATCTCGTCGCTAAGCTCGTGTTCCCTTGGTACTACCTGATCAGCCGATGGGCTAGGACGATCAGCCAAAGAGCGAATCCATATGTTTCGAAATCGAACTGGATTTCGGTGCTCCTGTAAGGCCAACGAACCCTCAGTCACACTCGGATCGTATTCCTTATGCACCAACCACTCGGTCGGGCCGAACGGTTCCGTGTGATTTTGGACCACCACTCCATTGTGCAATACGGTCAGAACAGCAGGAGCAACAAGCTTTTGACCATCAAATCGAGGACGCTTGAAGATAATGTCATATGACTGCCACTGCCCTGATTTACGCGACGCATTAACCAACGCCGGAAACTGACCGTAGATCGATCCTGCACTGCCGTCTGCGTAAGTCGGATTGTTGTAACTGTCCAGAACCTGAACCTCAAACATTTCCATCAAGAAGATCCCACTGTTGCCACGCCCTTGGCTTTTCCCTTTGACTTTTGCAGGGGAAGCCCATTCAACATGCAACTGGCAATCGCCAAACTTTTGCTTCGAGAAAATGAAGCCGCTCTTTGGCACAACTTCCATCGCATTATCCACGATCTTCCATTTCGCCTTGCCTCCATTTTTGGATCGCCATTGAGAAAGATCTTTTCCATCAAACAGAACCACCGCATCGCTGGGCGCCTGCAACGGAAGGTTTGAGTCACCGGGCGTCACTACTGGAGGAGCCGGTCTTCGTAATTCATGCGCCTTCCAGCCCGAGGGAAGCTGCGCCAGCGCAGACCCACATGCCAGAACCTGCAGAAAAAACGTTGCGTTCACGAAGCTGATCAAGAATCGAGACATCAAAAATCCATGAAAAAACGGTGGGAAACCAACCACTAGTGTACTCACTCCACCACAGTTTATTCCAGCACCACCTCGCTGCTGCACCAATCCGACAGAAGAACACTTTTGTCGGTGAACGATGTATCGTGACGTTGAGAACGCCAATCGATCCGAAATCTCTCCCCCCCAAAGCAACCTCGGGGCGGTCAAACCATTTCTTTCAGTTCGGCAACCAGCAGATCTTCTTCTGGGAACTCGTTGGTCTGAAGTTTCGAATAAGCCAGTTTACCATCCACCACGACTTCAAACTTTCCTCCAGCGGCACGGATTAATTCAGGTTCAACCCCAAGGGACGCTTTGACTTTCGCCGCCAAACTGGAGGCTTGAGGTTCAAAGTTTCACATGCCGCAATATTCTATCGTAATCTTCATTTCGGGCTCCTGTTCGGGGTAGCTAGGACGCGTCGAGTAATAAAACAGACTCAGTTATCACTGAATTTGGGGGGGAATCCAGTCGCAGCTTTACTTTCAGGCAATGACTTGGAAATCAGCCCATGGAGAATTTGGATCATAATCTCTGCTCTCCGACAAATCTCAGATTCTTCAAGCACGCGTTGCTGCTGGCTGGGTTCCGCCCCACACGCAAAACAAATCAAGTCGCACAGTTGCCCAAGAGGCACATCGCCATCGAACAGCCTAGACAGTGATTCAACATCTGAAATCCCTCGCTGATCGACCAGCATTCTGAACAAGTCGAGCACTTGCTGCCTGAGCGGACCGGCATCTTCTGGAGCGTATCGCAGTGAATCCTCCAAAACCTCCACTTCCGCCATTCGGTACGGATGATCCGTCACGATCTCCTTGGTCGTTCGAGCCCGTGCCGTCCCGACGAGCAATAGGTTGTATCGGCCGTCGTCAAATTGAGTATGAGAAATAACTTTCCCGATACAAACCGTCGACAACAGTTCGGGCCGAGGATCGTCAGGATTGACGTGGCCAACGTTTTCCATTGCCATCGTGATCAATTCATCGCTTTGCAATGCGTCATGAGTCAACTGGCGATACCGAGGCTCAAAAATGTGCAACGCTTGAACGACGCCCGGAAAGAGCACGACATTCGAAAGCGGAAATAGGCGCACAACTTTGCCAAAGTCTTTCGGCAAAGAAAATGATCCTGTTGGGTTGGAAGAGTCAAAAGACAAGGGCTTAATCGCTATCCATGTGCATGAAAATCTGAATCACGTACCACAACAGCAACGCAACCGAGGCAAACAATGCAAGCGACGCCGCAACATACTGTTGGGTATTGTAGTGATGTATAACATTGGACGTGTTGTAGAGAATCGAACCGCAGGCGAGGGCCACCATGGCAACCGAAAACCAGACACCAAGACTGAAACCAAACGCGATTGAACCCACGATCAAAGCGATTGCCACAACCCCGGCTACCGCCAATCCCCAACGCAGAAAAGAGAAATCTGTCCGCGTCAGGAAACAGGCAATGGTCAAGGTACCGAACACAATCGCCGTCACCAGTCCGGCGGACTTAATGACGCCTGGAAAATACTCGTTGGCGATGAATAACAGCGGCACGAAGATCAAGGCCTCGGCGACGATGTAGACGGCAAGTCCAGCGTACTGCTTTTGCCTAGAAACTCCACTGTGCGCCCATTTGTCAGCAAAGTAGCTGACCACCATAAAACCACCGAGCACAATCAACCAAGTAAACCCACCCGTCAGCTTCGGCACCAATTGAACCAACTGGTCATGAAACGCTGTAATGATGAAAGCGTCAATCGCGGCAAAAGCCAAGATCGCTCCCAACAAGTGCAGATAAGTCTTCTGAAGAAACGCAGCACGCTCATCGGCAGCGACCGCATCGGCCGTCGTGAACGCGCCATAATTGCTGGCTTGGTAAGGATTGTCACTCATGGAAATTTCTCACTTTTTTCTTTGGCGTTGTTGTTCCAAATGGAACCACCGACGTTAAATTAAGTCGTCTGAAGTTCAGTTCGAACCCAGAAGTCAATTCTACTATAAAATCAGCGTCTAACGGGAACCGCAAACAAATAGAGCGGAATTCGCTAAGGATTTGCCCAATAACAAATTACCGGATTCAGCTCCAAATCGCTCGCGAAATACCGACGATAGAGCACGTCCATTGCGTAACTTATTAATCCGCAAGTCCCAACGCCGCTGTAATTCATAACGTTAGGGCCTGATTGGTCCCGAGTCAATCTTTTCTCGGTTCAGCTCGGCATTGTCCACTAGCCGCAATCGAGACAACTGGCCCAACACCTTCAAAAGTACCCTGCAAAATGCGACCATACACACTCTGAACATCTCGCCGTGTTGACACTCGCTAGGCCAAGGTCCAAAATCCGCAGATTACACGAGTACTCTTTCTCGACGGGACCTTGAGATGATTCTTACCGGTGCGGAGATTCGCGAAAATATCGGCTCAAATATCAAAATTGACCCGTATTCACCGGATCGAATCAATCCCAACAGCTACAACCTGACCCTCCACAACGAGGTCATGATTTACGAGGAAGTGGTTCTCGACATGAAAAAGCCCAATCGCACCCGGCGGTTGGAAATTCCCGAGTCTGGATTGGTGCTCGAGCCACATCGGCTGTACCTAGGACGCACGATCGAGCGTACCGAAACGAGAAACCTAGTCCCAATGATCGAAGGACGGTCCTCCATTGGGCGGCTTGGTTTGTTCGTTCACGTGACTGCCGGGTTTGGCGATGTTGGATTCTGCGGCCACTGGACGCTGGAAATGTTTGCCGTTCAGCCAGTCAGAATTTATCCCGGCATCGAAATCTGCCAAATCTTCTACCATCAAGTGGTTGGAGACATCTGCGAATACTCCAGCAGTAAGTACCAGAACAATTCAGACATTCAACCAAGCCTGTTGTACAAAGAAATTGGCTCTGAATCCGATCGTGAAGAGTCTCAGTTGTCGCTCGGCCTGAACGGTTGAACTTGTCACGGTTGAACGCCCCTCAAGGCTCAACGGCGGGCCCTCAAATCGATTTTACTCGCCCAACACTCGTGCGCCTGCGATGAAGTTAAAGTGTGACGATCAAGTCGACTTTGGCAACGAAACGCATCGTAAGATGTCATCAAAAAAACAGCACCCGTTTTTCTGACATTCGCTCAAGTTAAAACTTGTTCACGGTCGCGTGCTTGATAAATTCATAGTGTCGTTTGGATCTCGACCTCTAACCCGCGTCGGCAGAATCCAATCCGTGATCGCCTTTCCCCTGAAGTGAACACTACACCATGTCTGACATTGAGCTCCTACTGCGAAATGCTCGTCTACGAGACGAAATGGAACCCTTCCTCGATGAATCGGTAACACTCGTCGATATGGATCGCATGTCGGTCCATAGTGAAAACGAATTCCTCTCATCGCTACTCGCTTGGGAACGAGCACCCGTATTACCGATCAGCCAATGGTTCGAACCAGAACTAGTGATGCGTGACCACAAGGAGTACGACGACGCACAGGTAAAGCAAAAGCTTCATCAGGTGATTGGACGTCTGTACGAAAAGAATATCGTGCTGGTCCACACCGACCATCTATCCGATCGCCAGCTGTACTGCCTGATCGCTCGAGACATTTTGCCCGCACACGAAAAGAAAATCGTGGCGTCCGATCGAGTCATCCACTGGCAATGCCTAGATGTCGTGGTCAATGAAGAAGCTTGGCTTCGGTTCTACGCTTCGGATGACGAACGCGAGCAATGGGCCGCCGAAAATTGGCTGAAACTGCCTCCGCGTGAGCCGCTACCCTTTCCTCGGTCCATGCCGCATCGAATCGCGTAGCAAGGCATTAAGCATTCCCGCGATCCTATGCCTCGTGGATCAACTTCTCAGGCACCCCGGGGACGACCGTACTGATTGAGCGTTCAACAGGGTTCTGCTTAACCACCGATTGCGCTTGCTCCCGCATCGTGACGACTTCGTAGTGCTTGGACATCATGGCAACACAGTCGGAAAGCAGCTCAATCTTTTTATACGCTGGCACGGACATACCTGGAAAGAATGCCATCTCCGGGACGTCAACGTCACACAAAAAATCAGTCGGATGAAGCAGCAACGACGGCGCTGTGCCGGTCCAGCGACAAAGCGTGATTGCGTTCCAGAAATACGCACGTGCGAGTCCAACAGATCCGCTGGCCAAGTAATTCAGATAGCTACCATGAATGGGAAACCGAGCAAACGGCATCGTCGTGACTGGAATTTCCACCAATTTGTCTTTGCCATCGGTAAAGACAAACGGCTTGTTCAACTGGAACGCATCCCTGAAGGAACCGAATAACTCTTTTCGCTCCGCCTTCTGTGCTTTCGAAAAATGAGTGTTCAACATGTAGTAGGCGCGGGCGACGGGGCCTAGGCTGCTGGCAAATGTTGAACCGTCATATTCGTAGCCTCGACGCATCAACAGTTGCAACACCCGCTGACAACGACTGAACCCAGGGCCTCGAAAGCCAACGGGACGCATCCCCGTCACGCTCTCGATTGCGGTCTCACTGCGATCGAATTCATCTTCCAGCTGCTGCTGGCTGTATAGATGCAGCCACGGTTCGTGGTGAAACGAGTGATTAGCGACCTCGTGCCCGTCTTCGGCAAGCATCGCAATCGGATCGTGATTTCTTTTCAGAACCGCGTCCTGACCGACAACGAAAAAGGTCGTCCTCAGACTGTGATCATCGAAGAACCGCAGCATGTGGGGAACAACAGTGCCCAAGTACCCGGGAAAATCTTCCCACGAAGGCTCACCACGCACCTTTAGGTACGACCACAAATTGTCGAGATCAACCGAAATGCTGGCGATGGGTTTGTTTGTCATATGCAGCAAGCCAAGATGAACAGCGGAGTCAGATCCCAAAATCAAGTATTACGAACGAATAGATGGCAAAGCGGTTTCGATGACGCGGCAAAAATGTTCCGCCGATCGCTGAGGCGTTACATGGGCAACCGCCTGACGTGCATGCTGGCCCATTTCTATCAGCTGCTCATTTGAGCAAGCCATTGCACGGTCAATCGCGCTTCTCAAATCGCGTTGATTTGTTGGGTCAAACGTCCAACCATTTCTATCTTCCTCGCAATGAGCTTCGACCGATTGCGCGAAAAAGCTGCCAAGGACCGGTAGACCTGACCTCATCGCTTCGATTGGAACTAAACCCCATTCATCGGCCAACGAAGGAAACACCGCAATGTCAGTATCGCGATAGGCGGTTTTCAGATCCGATGAATCGCAATGGCCAAGGAACAAAATTTCGAAGTTCCCTCCTGCCAATTCAGCAATCGAGGCTTTCAAGGGGCCGTTACCGGCAATCGACAGCGTGACTTGTCGTTGTGGATTGTGATCGCACCACTGACGCATCGCCTTTGTGAATTGAGAGATTCCCTTCCGCTCGCTCAACGAACCACAATAGAGCAGCTTACGATTTTCAGATGATGATACCTCGCGCGGGCCATCAAAAACGACCGATGGATCGACACAATAAGGAATCTCCAACAATCGCTCCGGCGCCAACGACAAACTCTCCAGATATCGCTTGCAGCTTGGGCCGTTGTAAGTGAAGTAATCTGCCCGGTTACAGATCGAACGTCTCAACAAACGACGCCCGAACCCTCTTTCGGCTTCGATGTGTTCACTCATGTTCCCGACCATCACCAAAGGAACTTCCGGATGGAAACGTCGGTACCAGCAACTAAGCAGCGTCCGCATGCCCATCTCGTAAGAGAACACGATGTCGGCATTGAGCTTTTTCAGTTGTCGTGTGGTATCAATCGGGACGTGAATGAAATTGGGCTCTTCGAATCCGGAAGAATGTTTCCAGCGAGCGGTAAACATCCAGTTTTTCTGGACTCGCACATCAAGGTCATTCCATTGCGGTTGCCAGTTCCGATCTGGCTCCATCGGCACTGACAGCAAGACCGTCAAAGCGCGGACCCGCTTAGCCAACTCGGTATACGCCGCGACGTGATGGGGCCGAACATAATTGTTCAATAGAACGACATGTGCATCCAGCTTTGTCAAAGGCGACCCATTCCCATCATTGGCATTTTGTTCGATTGTCGATCGTTTCGGCAGCCCACCGTCCGAATCAGAATACGGCCGCGCAGGCGCTGCGATCGAATTGATTCTCTCACTTTTCATGCAAACCTGTCCCTGAGAGAAACGGGTTTAACTTCGTATTCGCCCCCATTGTAATCACGGACCTGGTACCAAGCCATTGACATAACCCACAACAGCGTAGGCATTCCGGCGATTGTGGAAAAAATAACGTTCTCAAAGAGTCCGTTGACGAGAATATAAACAATCACCGCACTGACAATCACATGAGTTCTCGAAACGACGGCGGCCACTTGATAGAAAATCATGATCAACCCGATCAAGCCGCCAAAAACACCGGTCGAGAAAGCGATGTTGAGTAACAAGTTGTGCGTGTACGAAGAGTATTCCGCCAGATAGAACTTTGACGTTGCCGCGCCATAACCAATCAAGGGTCGTTTGGAAATCAGCTTCATCGAATATTGCCAAATCTCAGCTCGCCCGGTCGCCGAAGTCAATTCATCTGCATCACCGGACTTGGTGACAATCGCCATTTTGTCAGCGATTTTCTCGCCCAGATCGACTTGCGTCGAAACGATCAACAACATCGGCACGAACGAAAGTACTCCAAGCAGAATCCATTTTTTATTTCTGGGAGAGAACGCCCAACGGTGGTTCATCGTGATCAATCCCGCCGCCGTCGCAACAAGAGAAGTCCGCGACAGCGAAGCGATTAAAGCACCGGCTGCCAATGCGATGATAAGAATTCGCCACTTCGATCGTTGGCCATAAAACTGGTACAGAGCCACACCAACAACGACCGTTAATCCAGCGTACTGCCCCAACGTGTTCGGGTGTGCCAACCCACTCATCCGCCGAGTAAATTCACCATTGACCGTCGGTTCGAACAAGACACCAATATCCGGCACGAAGAAATACATGAACCAAGAGAACAGGATGAACCAACTCATGCCGTGAAACGAGACCGTCAAAAAACGAACCAATCCCAATTGCATCATCCCAGTCACAGTCATCAACAAAACCGCCACGAGGGCAATCGTTGACACCAAAGACGGAAAAGGTGTGAGCGACGTGAGCGAAGACACCAAGTAGAAACCGGACAGAGCAACTACCAGAAAGACTGGAAACGACATCAGGATGCGGCGAGTGCGAATGTCGGACATCGCCCCAAAGAACCCGTACAAGCCGGCACATCCAATCACCGCCAGCTTCGCAATAACTTGTAAATCAAGCGCGACAACTTCCTTGGCCACGTTGAAGTTGGCGAGATTCAAAAACGTGACCATAAAGACCACTACCACACCGACTAGGTGAGCAACAGGTAAATCAAGACAACTAAGAGCGCGATGATAGGGAGATCGCATCGAGGCGAGCAGGCGTTCTCGCTCGGCCGCTCGGGCCAGACTTGAAGGGTCAACAGAAGCCATCAAAAAGCCTCCTGTTGAAATCCCAGTCTTGACGATCTACCCCAATCATCAACCCGAATTTTTGACGGTGTTTGAGCAATGGAAGTCGCAGGAATTGAGGTCGCATCAAAATTGTTCGCGATCGCGATCCACAGATCACGCACCTGGGCTTGGGGCGATTCGAGCAGAACGGTTTCGGATGACAACTTCATATTCATGTTTCATAAATTGATACACGACCATTGAAAGCACCATCCTAATTGCCAACAGTAGACCCGCAATTGTTCAAACTGAGCCGCGTTGCAGAATCGCGATAAATGCGGTCTCAATAATCAGGCGAACATCAGAAATAAAACCTCGGTTTCTGATGTACTCCAAATCCATTCGCATCCATTGGTCAAAGGAAACGTTTCGTCCTCCTCGAGCCTGCCAAATGCATGTCAGGCCCGGCAATACCGTCAGCCTTACTCGCTGCCACGGAGAGCATGCAGTGGATTCCGACACGGGCAATGGACGCGGTCCAACCAATGACATCTGCCCTACCAGCACGTTGACAAGTTGCGGCAGTTCGTCGATGCAAGACTTTCGCAACGTGGCTCCAACTGCTGTAATCCGTGGATCGTTTTTCAACTTAAACGCTGGACCGTCCTGTTCACTGGCATCTCTAAGCGAAGCCTGCTTCGCTTCCGCGTCCACGACCATCGTCCGAAACTTGAGAATATCAAATGGCTTGCCACCCAAGCCCTCACGCTTCTGCCGGAACAGAACTGGACCTGGTGAACTAACCTTAATCGCCACCGCAGCAGCGATCAGAATAGGCGATAGCAATACCAACCCCGTTCCTGCCCCCACGATATCGATCGTCCGTTTCCACCACGGCGTCCGAGTCACTGGAATCACAGAAGTCGACATCGATGAAGCAACCGAATTCAGACGGGCCTCCACTGTGGGAGACAAAGCTGACCGCTGCACGACCGCTGAATCGGCTACTGTCGGCAAATCAACCACGGTTGTTGCCTGCAAGGACATACTGATCGTTTCCTCTGTGGAAGGCAACGCGGTACGTTCGATCAGTTGAACCGCAGTCGATCCGGCTCCGTTAGATCCCGATCCGTTGCTGAATCCGTCGCCACTGCCCAAGTGATGATTACCATTGCTCAGCCCAGCGCCATCGAAGCTATTCCCCGTCGATCCATTGGGCTCAAATTCTCGCGTGTGGTAAGAATCTACTCGCTCGAAATCATCGGAAAAATCAATCGACCGCGGCGACACTGGCTTGCCACCATCCGAGTCAGAATTTGAATCTTCGGACGATCGAGCGATTTCGTTCGAAACCGAAATCAACTTGTCATCCCAAGGGTAGACGTAGATCGCAAGCTCAGCGTTCCAGCTGTGCCGAACCGATAGTTCAACCAGTTCCCGCGCGACGAGATTCGCGCCCTCGCGATCGGTTTCCGGAAGCAGCAGAGCGAGATTCGAACTGTGCCATCCGAGCGTATCACTGATTCGAATTCGCTGTTGGAACGATTCCAGCAGTTTAGGCGACAGAACCGACTTTGGTCCCTCCGCATCGGCTGAAAAATGAATCAACGAAAATTCGCGCTGATGGTCACGGCGGTTGGAGCGCGAAATCTCCTTGGCGAGCTCCAGCTGAAATGCTTCTTGAGATTGAACGCCGGTTTCAGGAGTGGGACGGAACGCATAGAACACTCTTTTCAAGAGCGATTCATTTTTTCTGCGACTATAGGGAGGCATTGAAATTTTCCGGGGAGCAAGACAGAGGTGAGACTCAATGATGAATAGTTTTTACGTTTCCATAAACCGATCAAAACGGCAAAAACAAATCCGAACGCGAACAACCGATCAGGACTTGTTAATCACAAGGCCCACAATCGGCACACCTTGAACATCCAATTGGCGGCGAAAACGCTCAACCAATCTTGGCTCAATTTGATTTGATTCGACGGTTAGCAATACACCGTCTAAATGAGGAGCGATCGCATGAAATGCCGTCAGATGGTTTGCCATAGGCAAATCAAAAACGATACTACCGAACTCCGAAGCTTGAATGTCAAAAGGTTTGGCAAAGTCGGTAAACGGAAGTTCAATCGCATCCTGATCTGACTTCTGACCTGACCCGACCACAGACAACCGAGCCAGTGGCGTCGGATGAATAATGTCACTCAGCTCGACCTCGCCGGCAATCAACTCGCTTAAACCGCTTGATCGACTGTAACCTAAACGTCGGGTGACGTAATGCTTACCGAAGTCGGACTCAACCAACAAAACCTGAGAACGGTTCAGTGACGCCAGCGACACCGCCAAATTGAAACTAACGGTACTGCGGCCCGCTCCACTGGAAAGCGAAGTGACTCCCAATCGCATCGCGGAACCCGGACGCGACAAGCTTGCCTGCCTCCAGTCGTTCACCTGACGTGCCAACGCAACAAAGTGCCTCCGCAAGCTGACGCTGGGAGAAATTGCGTGGCGACGTGACCGTCGACGGCTTCTAGCTTCTTTTTCAGACAATTTTTCTATCATCAGTTCACCATATTACGGCTAGAGTAAACGCGGGGAAGGGTCACGAGCACCGGCAAGTCCAGCACCTGTTCAATTTCACTTTCGTCGAGCGTTGGACTCAAGTGATTTCGTTCGAAGTATAGCGTTGCAGCAACCGCTGCAAACAAGCCGAACATGGCCCCAAGTGGCATAACCAACGCACCTTTTGGGCTAACGTGTTTCACGCTCAGCGTTGGTTTCTGGACAACGACAATGTCCGAAATCCCTTGCTTGTCCATGATCGACATCGCTGTCGCCTCACCTCGGCGCTCCGAATAGATTTCAAGCTCTTTCCGAGCGATCGTAACATCTCGCTGAAGCTGGTCAGCTTGGACTTCCGCTTCGTTCATCTTAGCAAGCTGACTCTCATTGGACGCTCGCTTTGCCAGCAACTGGGTCAGACGAGCGGCCGCACCAGCGTAGTTCGCTTCCGCTCGCACGAGATCGGTTTGAAGATTCTCGTAGACAGGGTTCGATGTCATCTCCGATTCGGTGCGACCGGAAGACAGAGATTTCAACGATCTGCGTACCTTTGCCAATTGATCGTCGATTCGTTTGACTTCCGGATGAATGGAATTGTACGTTGCGACCAATCGTTCCCGGTCGGCTTCCAAGCGGAATACTAAGGCTTTCGAATCTTCAAATGATTTGCTTTCGACGTTACTCGTTGGCATCGCCATCATCTTATCGGTTCCACGAATCCCCTTGCGAAGTGAGGCCAAGCGTTTCGCCAACTGGCTGACTTCCACCTCCGCGTCAAGAATTCCATTGTCGATCTTGGTAACGATCTGCTGCAGAGTTTCTCGGGCCGCACCAATCGAGAGAACCTTGTTTTCATTTCGGAATCCAGCAAGCGACTGAACTGCCTCCACAACTTTACGTTCCTGTTCGACAAACTGCTCATCAAAGAAACGCGTGGAATCATCGACGGCATGGACTGCCAAGTGCACACGGCGAGTGTGCTTAAGAATGCTCTCAACAACCTCTCGCGCCAAAACGGACGATGAGGCTTCTGCGTAGACCGAAATCACAGAAGTTTTTTTCTGCGAACTGATCGAAATCGCTTTTTCTAATTTCTTGGCCGCACGTTCTCGCTGCTTGAGCCGCTTGTATTCTTTGGCCGAAAGACCATCTTTGCTCGAACTGCTGAACTTAGGTAGAGAAATTTTTGGGATGAACTTATCAAGTGGACTGGCCAGAATCCGCTTGGCTCCAACTTCGTCGACCACCGCCTCGGTCACTCCACGAGATCGGATAATCTCGACAACCGAAAGCACTTCGCTCTCCCGCGTGTCCTGAACCGAAATTGACTGTGAACCGGTCGTCGGTGAAATCTCAGTTGCGATTCGGCCCAACTGAACATAGACCTTACCCTCAGATGAATACTTCCTTGGCCAAACAAGAAACGCTGCCAAGAAAACCAGCATCACAAGAAACCAAACGATGAACGCTTTAAACCGATGCCGGTTCAATACGCCCAACAATTGCAAGACCGTCAATTGATTCATGGTCGTTACGCCACTTTAGGGAGAGGGGAGAGTGCAAAAACTAGGAGCAAAGGCTAGAAACCAACCGAGGTTAGAAACCAACCGAAGGGTGCTAACGCAAGCACCATTAAAATTACGGTTTCTAATTAGTCAAATTGATCGAGGCAGTTTAATGGACAAAACGAGCCCATTCAACCATTTATTCGGATCTTACGGTATGTATGGCCTTGTTACGCAAAAAGCGAAAGGAGACACTTGGCCACTGGATACTCTCCAGCCCCGGCACACCCCCAATGAATGCCTCTCGCGGCTTTAAATACCACCTTAACGCGAACAAGGTGAAAGCGGGGCCGCCGCCTTGGCACCCCCGACACCAACCGTGTCAACTCAGAGTTTTTTTGAGAATTGTTCTGCCAAAACCTATTTTCAACCCTGAAGCCGTGGCAATCGAACGAAAAGAGGGGCGCGAGACAGCCGAAAACTGCGAAGCAAACAGCCAACCCAAACCGTTCACCCTTCGGAATCACCCGCTCCATCCTGTCAGCCGCTAACTCAAAACATCGTCAAGGAACGAACTGGGGTCTGGCAGAGCCTGATAGATACGGTCCGGATTTGCCGCTAACAGATCGTCACGCTTGCCTCCGCCGGTTTCGACCGCGATCACTTTCGCACCGATCGATCGAGCACACGTGATATCGTTGACGGTGTCACCAATCACCCAGACATCGCTTTCAATGAACCGGTCCTGCAGATGACTCGCGGCCGCCTGCTTGGCAACTCTGGCGACATCATTCCGATCGAAATGCTTGTCACCAAAACCTCCGTAAGCGAAGTAGTGATTCAGTTTGAAGTAATTCAATTTTGCATCCGAAGCACGCTTCATGTTTCCCGTCAAAAGACCTAACGAAACATCTTCTCGCTGGGACAGGTGCTCAAGCAACTCCACAACATTCGGCAGCACAAATCCGTCACAGCTGGGTAACGTCTCAGCCAGAAGCTCGCAGTAGCGACTAGTGAAAGCGTCTCTCGCTTGATCTACATCAACGGGTAGTGGTGCAAAAATGTCGGACACAATGCCGTAGTCCGTTCGACCGTGCACGGTCACGTCCGGCAACTGATCGATACCATGCAGCTCAATCATCGCTTGTTTCATCGCCAGCAAACCGGCACCACCGGCTCGGAGAAGTGTTCCATCGATATCAAAGAGTAACGTCAACATGCAATCAGTCTCAGTTTCAGGTCCAATATTTCAGTCAATCGCAGCAGCCCGGTACAATATCCGTTTCCCCCGAGCGAACCAAACGGTTATGATGACTGTCACGCGATATCTCACAAGCCGTTAGTATCACCCCGCTACCTTATTAATCTTAACCGCGGCCAATAGAAGCGGCTGCTTGGGCTTTTGACTCAACAGAAAAACTTGCCAATCCAACAGGTACGATCATGAATACAAAACCTGCCAGTGCATCGCCAGCAAAGCACTCATCTTCACGAACCTACCTCCTTGCCTTGCTCGTTGCGGCAATCACCTTGAGTTTGACTCTAATCACTCGCCCCATCATCGCTCAGGAAGCCGAGCCGGCGGTGCAAGTCGATGCGGCTGACACCGAAGCTTCGCCCACGAAAAAGCGCCCAAAATTGAAGCATGACCGTTTTCTTCGAATTCGCAAGGACGAGCGTAACCGTAGCATAGCACTGGAGACGTCGATCGTTCGCTATGAAAAAATCACAGAAAACAACACCCGGATCGTCGTAGATCTAATCGGAGCGGTCCATGTTGGCGAGGCAGACTATTACGCTCAGCTAAATAAAGAGTTCGAAAAACACGAAGCCTTGCTATATGAACTGGTTGCCCCCGAGGGGACAGTCATCCCCAAAGGCGGGCGAGCCCAAGACGATTCAGAAATCCCAACTAACCCCGTTGCCGCGTTGCAGATGGGAATGAAATCGGTTCTGGAGCTGGAGTTCCAACTTGAACTGATCGACTACACAAAAGACAACTTTATACACGCCGACATGAGCCCGGAAGAATACGGCGAGAGCATGGAAGAGAACGACGAAAGCATTACCGGCTACGCACTCAAAGGAATCGGCCAGAGCATGGCGTTGCAGGCGGCCGGCAAGGGCGGTGGCGAGCTTGGGATGCTGATGGCCATGTTCTCAAAAGATAAATCAGTCCGCATGAGACGCTCGATGGCCAAGCAGATGATCAGCATGGGAGGCGGCATGGTTATGTTCGAAGGAAAGAACGGATCAACGATTGTCGATCACCGCAACACCAAGTGCATGTCGGTACTAAAAGAGCAGATCGAAGCGGGCAAGCGAAACCTAGCAATCTTTTACGGGGCAGCACACTTGGCCGATATGGAGCAGCGTCTACTGAACGACTTCGGCATGAAACGCGGCGGCACTCGTTGGCTAACCGCTTGGAAACTACGGTAAGCGCGTTGCTCACATATCAGTAATTCAAATTGGCGCCAAACGCGGGGACGCTCCCTTGCTTGACATCGCGAGTCCATTGCTCAAGACGCTCCTTTCCCATGCCCCAGAACGCCGAGCATAAATCGAAAAACTCAAGGACGCACTCCGTCTCTCCCGCCTCAATCAACTCCTTTGCGAGCCTCATGCTTGGACCAAAAGAACCGAGCTGAGGCGAGCCGGTCGTTTTCCCTGCGGCTAACAAATATTGCTTAGCTTTCTCAACGTCTTTGGCCCGCAGCGCCAGTCGTCCAAGAATCGTGTTCCCGGAAAACACGTTGTTTCCTGTGTTCCAATCATTCGTCGATTGCTTAAGCATCTGAGTCGCGTATTTCTTTGCGAGTTCGGTATTCTCCGATTCGAACGCCATCTTTGCCAACTTGCCCAACATCGGATCACGGGCGTCGTCTGCCGTTAGTTCGTAGGCAAGCTCAAGTTGCTCGAACGACTTGGCGGCCATCGTTTTCTTTTCGTGCTTCGATTGATTGAATACCGATAGCGAGTACAGCTCCCCCAATTTTGATGGCCACTTCGGATCTTTTGGCGCGAGCGACTGAGCTTTTAACAGGGACTGCTCGGCCAGCTCACGCGATTGCACAAGAAAAAACGCTGCGGACATCTCTAAGATTTCCAAATCAGCAGGATGCTCCTTTAGATGCGCAAGCCATTCCTTCTTCGCTTCTTGGTAAGCGTCGGGATTAAGAACCGCATCAAGACGCGCAAACGAGCCTCTCAACACTTCAGCTCGCGGCTTGTTCTTTACCAGCCAAAGGACAATTGCTTCCTGTGCGGCAAGCGCGGACTTGTCAGAGTACTTTTTCTGAAAGTAATACCCAAGCAACTTAGTACGAGCGTTGATGTCGTCAGGATCTTGCTCCAGCTTTTTCTCAAGCTCCAAAGCTTCTTCCGATGTCATTTTCATTCCGCGCATCGCAAGTGCAGTCGCATCCACACCATGCACAGAGAGCGTACAAAAAGCCATACAAACGGCTGTCATCATGGTTAGAAAAATTGGTTGCCACATTCAAAATCCCTCACTTCAGTAACTAATAACTTTCGTTGACCAAAGACCCAAAACCTCGACCCATTATTGTTTGGGCGATGTCACCCATCCGGATCGTCCAACAACTCCTGCAAGCGTTCGGAAAGCGGTGGATCAAACTTGGTCGTCCACGTTTCATCGATCAAACCAACGCCGATCATATCAAGGACATGAACCTGATCCTTGCGACGAAAGCTGACCAATTTCATCGCCAGCAAGGATTCTAGCTCCACGATTTTTTTCTGTTCGATCTCTCGTGATTGCCCGACCTCTGGCGCAGCAACAGGATAACTGTCTTTGACCTTCTGGCCCGCCCAAATGACATGCACCGCCTCGCTTGGCTTGCCATCTTCGCCATCAAGAAACATCGTGGTACCCATCGTCACGACTCGATGAAAGCCGACCGCTTCCAAAGCAATCGTGGCCGCATCAGAATCCTTCGGGTCCAGCAGGATATCCACATCACGGGTGTTCCGGACGGCTCCCTCATCCCGAGTCGCAACCCAAGCGGCAACCGCGTTTCCACCAATCACCGCATAGGGCACATCGGCCGAATTGAGTGCCTGACAGGCCCGTTCTAAACGTTCACGTACTTTTTCCACGGCTGAAAACATCCTGTCGAAAACGTAGGGCCCGCCTTGTTCACGTAGAAGCTCGTCAATCTGATCTTGGTCCATGCCTATATTCTATACGATAGGCCCAACGAAAAGCACGGCTCAAAGCCAGCAC
>CAZLYM010000002.1:59072-62589 GCA_964563475.1 uncultured Pirellulaceae bacterium | reverse complement strand
GCATCCTTTCAGGATGCGAAGATTTGTTACTGCTTGCCGGTGGTGTTCGCTACGCTCGACCACCGGCTAAATGCTGCCATCCCCTCGAGGCTGTGATTTTTTTCAATAGCCGCTTCATTAAGATGCTCGCGCCGTTCGTAATACCGGTTTTAACCGGAATGTTTGCCGCTCGTTCAGGTTCGGTTCCGCCTAAAGGCGGTACTGCAAACACAAACTCAACATGCAAAACGTTCGTTATTCAAACGGGCAAGCGGTAAAAATCGATCGCGGTGAGACCAAGGATTTTCTCTCGCTCGGATTCAGAAACGCCACCGACGCAACTGATCAATGCATCAAACATCTGTTGGTAAGATGAAGCTAGGTCACTGACGGGCCAATCGCTGCCGAACATGCAACGATCAGGCGTGAAGTATTCCAAAGCCAGATCGACGTACGGTCGCAAATCATTGGCGGTCCAGTTTTCCCAATCGGCTTCGGTGACCATGCCGGAAAGCTTGCAGTAGACGTTGGGGTATTGCGCGGCCTCGATCAAATCTTCTCGCCAGCCGTCTATGATGCCCGCTTTAATTTTTGGCTTGGCCAGATGGTCAATCACCAACCGTAGGTTGGGGAAATTTTGAGCCACCGTGGCGGCGTGTGGCAGGTGCTGCACGAAGAACAGCAGATCGTAGGCGACGTCGTATTTTTCCAGGATACTTAGGCCACGTTGCACGTCCTCGCGAACAATAAAGCCATCGTCCGGCTCGTCATGAACGAGGTGTCGCACGCCAACGAATTTTGGATGGTCTTTCAGTTCTTGGACCTGACTCTCACATTCGGGGCTGGTCAAATCGACCCAGCCAACGACTCCGGCGATCCACGGGTGTTGTTCGGCTAACGACAGAACCCAGCGAGTTTCCTCAACGCTGTGCTGCGTTTGAACGAACACGGTCCGATCGACCCCCGCCTGCTCAATCAGCGGCTGTAGATCTTGAGGTGCGTAGTTGCGGCAGATTTTTTCCAGCCCGTCATTTTCCAGCCACGAGTGATCGTAGCCTTCCATCGAGCGGTCCCAGAAATGGTGATGAGCGTCAACGATTAGTCCCATGGGTGACTTTCTCAAACAGAGGTTGCGAGCGGTTGCTGCCGGAACGAGATGGCAGCGGATGATACGCAGAAGTTTACCAGTTCATTTTCTCGATCTGGCGACCGGTATCAATCCGGGATGGGCAATGGATGCGGCTCTGTTGGGCTTGGCGGTGCCAATAAGAACCGATCTATCGCTTTTTCTTTTTCGCGGCTTTGCGGTCCGGGCGATAGCCCTGCCCAGGAGCGTAGCGGCCCTGCTTCTTGGAGCCCTTTTTCTTTTTGTTTTCGCCAGCCGCTGAACCGTCCGCCATCCGGTGAACGTACTCGCCGCGAAACTGCTTACCCGCCATCTTGCGCCGCTGGGTGATGGCTTCTTTCGGCGGCTTGGCTGGGATCAAGCAATCGCAGCCACTGCCGATCAATTCACTTCGGCCGGCCTGCTTCAATGCTTTGGCGACTTCAAAGTAGTTCTCCGGCTTGAAGAATTGCATCAACGCACGCTGCACGTTTCGATCTTTCAGCTTCTTGGCGATGAAAACCGGCTTTTTGCTGAACGGATCCATTTCCGTGTAGTACATGCATGTCGCCACATCCAAGGGAGCGGGAATGAAGTCCTGAACTTGATCGGGTTTGTAACCGTTTCGTTTCAGGAAAACGGCCAAGTCGATCATGCTGTGCACATCGCTGCCGGGATGCGACGAAATAAAATACGGAACCAGATATTGTTTCTTGCCGGTTTCTTTCGATTGCTCCCGGAAGATCTCGGAAAAGTTTTCAAAGTCATCCACGCTTGGTTTCCGCATTTTATCCAGCACACCGTCGCTGGCGTGTTCCGGTGCGACCTTCAACAGGCCTCCCACGTGGTGCTCGGTCAGTTCCTTGACGTATTCGGGACTACGGCGAGCCAAATCCATCCGGACTCCACTGGCGACCAGCACTTTTTTTACTCCCTTGATCTCGCGTGACTCTTTCATCAGCTGAATCAGAGGCCCGTGGTCGGTGCCCAGAAGTTTGCAGATCTTTGGATGTACGCACGATTGGCGGCGGCATACGGCTTCCACTTCCGGCCGCGAGCATTTCATTTCGTACATGTTTGCGGTCGGGCCACCGATGTCGCTGACGACTCCGCTGAATTTCGGGTCGGCCGCCATCTGATTGATTTCACCCAGCACCGAATCCTTGGAACGAGACTGAATGACTCGGCCTTGGTGGGCCGTAATCGAACAGAACGTGCAGCCGCCAAAACAGCCTCGCATGATCGTGACCGAATCCTTGATCGTTGCAAACGCAGGAATAGGTTCCTTGTAGCTGGGGTGAGCCTTGCGGGTGTACGGCAAGCCATAAACCGCGTCCATCGCTTCCTGACTGATGGGAAACTGAGGAGGATTGACGACCACCGTGACGTTGCCATGTTTCTGGAACAGGCGTTTCGCGTTGTAAGGGTTTGTCTCGTTGTGAATGATCCGAGTCGCCTCGGCGAACGCAAGTTTGTCATCGCGTACTTGCTGGAAGGAGGGAAGTTCCAACGCGTCTTCGGGAATCGAATCATTGGCTCCGGCCACGTAGGCGACGCCCAGCATGTCTCGCAGGTCCTTCACCGATTCGCCCGCGTCTAGGCGTTGAGCCATTTCGACGATCGGGTTTTCACCCATTCCGTAGGCGACCAGATCCGCTTTCGAATCCAACAGAATCGACTTGCGGACGTTGTCGCCCCAGAAATCATAATGAGCCAGTCGCCTGAGCGAGGCTTCGACGCCGCCCGCAATCACGGGCACGCCTTTGAAAGCTTCACGGGCTCGGTGGCAGTAGGAAAGCGTGGCTCGGTCCGGGCGCAGTCCAATGCGACCGCCGGGCGAGTAAGCGTCACTGTTACGGACTTTGCGATTGGCCGTGTAGTGGTTGATCATGCTGTCCATGTTGCCGGCACTGATGGCGAAGAACAGTCGAGGCTTTCCGAACCGCCGCCAGTCGTCGCACGATCTCCAGTCAGGCTGCGAGACAATGCCGACTCGAAAACCTGCGGCCTCCAAGGTGCGGCCCAGAATCGCCATCGCGAAGCTTGGGTGATCGATGTACGCGTCGCCCGTCACGAACACGATATCGAGTTCGTCCCAGCCGCGCTTTTTGGCTTCTTTCATCGACATCGGAAGTGGGAGCTTGCCCGCAGGCGTCGGCACGGCGTTGCCCGACAGGACTTCCAGCCGCACGCATTCTTTCTTGGCGCGGTCGATTTGTTTTTCGATGACAGGAAGTTGCATGGGAATGTTCGATGAATCAAAAAATATGAGCTGCGTGCCGGAAAGCGGTCAGCAGAAGCCGACCGCGGCACCAGCGCCGAACCCACTATGACGCATTTGGTGCAAATTGACGATGCGCAAACTCGTTTCGGCACCGAAAAGGTCGGAATTTGCAAGCAATTTACCCGACGGGATATTTCCACAATGACGCG
>CAZLYM010000002.1:14957-58972 GCA_964563475.1 uncultured Pirellulaceae bacterium | reverse complement strand
AAAAGGTCGGAATTTGCAAGCAATTTACCCGACGGGATATTTCCACAATGACGCGAAGATGATGCCCAGCAGAAAGCCGTAAACGATACCATCGACCATGTCGGTCCAGACACGCTGCCGAAACCAGATGCGGTTGAGCACATTGTTGGACGCGTAGGTCAACATGCCGATCGTACCCGAGATTCGAAAGACTCGCATGAAGTCTGTACTGTTATCGGCTGTTTGGCAGGCAACATGAGTGATATAGGCAATGATGCTGACGGTTACGGCGAAGTAAAGGACGGTCAGGCCGACGTTGACAGGCATGGATACCGCGTTGTACACGTTCAGCGTTCCGCGAGGCCCTTTTGCATATCGCTGCATGTGCTCGGGCTTGTTCATGTCGGATGCTTTTTCAGGGTACGGAAACATGTAGTTGCCGGCGGCGATGTTTTGCTGTTCGACGAATTGCATCAATTCATCCTCGCAATCAATTTTGCGTCGGTCGCCGAAATGATGTGGCATTACCATCCATGCGACGGTGCTAGAAATCCACAATACGATCGTCGTGATGAGAATGGGCAGCCAGAGGTCAGTTAGAAATTCCATGGGTCAGTACCTGAGGTTCAAGCCGGAAACCGAGAGACAGAGCAGGTGTTCAATTTATCATTTGCTATTGCGGTTCGCAAAATGAAGCCATTGAGAAGGTCAAGCTCCATCCCAATCTTGGGAATTTCAACGTGGAGCGCAAACTCTCGGTGGGGGGGCGTGGAGCGCGAATGATCAAAAAGTGCTTCGACTTAAGCGTTGAGGTAGGGACTTGCTGGCAGTCTTAGAAATTTTTCAAGCAAATTTTTTTTGGCCAGCTGGGGCGGTATCGCCCCGTACAGAGAGCCTGTTCACCGTCCGGGAACGGTTGATCGCACACCGTCGTGACCACGATTCTGTGCAGCATGGTGCAGTAGTGCCAAATTGTCGCGTTTTGTGCTTCCGCTTGCTATCGTCTTGTATATCCGAATGGGGCGTTCGCCGCACCGCAAGACCCCAAGTCTGCTGGGTACTACGTTACGCCCTCCATCGCAAGGGCTCTTCGGTGCCCTCAAACGGGCCCTCAGTTTGGCGGTTGGGCAAACTGGTCTGGAGCCGTACAATGCTTGGTTCGAATTCACCGCTATTCCAATGGACGGACTCATCTAGCTTATGCCTGCTTCGGATATCGTTGTCAAAGGTGCCCGCGAACACAATCTTCAAGATGTCAATCTTGTCCTGCCGCGCAACCAGCTGATCTGCCTGACCGGTGTCAGCGGTAGCGGCAAAAGCTCGTTCGCGTTCGATACTGTGTTCGCCGAAGGACAGCGGCGCTACGTCGAAAGCCTGTCCAGCTACGCACGTCAGTTTTTGGGCCAGATGCCCAAGCCGGATGTCGATTTGATCTCGGGCCTTAGCCCGTCGATTTCGATTTCGCAAAAGTCGTCCGGCAACAATCCACGTTCGACCGTCGGCACGATCACTGAGATTTATGACTTCCTGCGAGTTCTTTTCGCGCGGGTGGGACAGGGGTATTGCCCCAAGTGCGATCAGCCGATTTCTGCCCAATCGCGCGATCAGATTGTCGGCAGCATCCTGCAACTGAAAAAAGGAACCGAATACTCCATCCTCGCGCCCGTGGTGCGCAACCAAAAAGGTGAGCATCGTGACTTGCTGAACGACTTGCAGAGACAGGGCTACGTGCGAATCCGAGTCGATGGAGACATCGTATCACTGGGATCCGAGATTCAGCTCGATCGAACCAAACGCCACAACATCGAGTTAGTCGTCGATCGTTTGGTTGCTCGACCGGACATCCGAGGCCGACTTGGTGAGGCAGTCGAAGCGGCGTTGAAGCTGGGCAAGGGAACGTTGATCGTTTCGGCGGTGACCGACGACGACGCAAAGCCTCAGCGAGAAGCCGAGCCTGTCGCTGATTCCGAAGAGGACGAACCCGAAACCAAAAAAGGCAAACGCAAAACCCGCTCGCGGAAAAAATCCACCACCGTTCCTGGCGACCGTGTTTACTCGGCCGACTACGCGTGTGCGTCGTGCGGCCTGAGTTTTGCGCCACCGACTCCGCAGATGTTCAGCTTTAACAGTCCGCAGGGAATGTGCGAAGGTTGCGACGGTCTGGGCGAAGTGTTCACCTTTGATCGTGACTTGATGGTTCCCGACCCCAGCAAATCCTTTCAGCAAGGCGCGGTCACGCTGCTGGGCAAGTGGAAAGATCTTGGGCGTTGGCGAAGGCACATCTATCAAGGCGTTGCTGATGCGGCCGAGAAGGAACATGGGTTGGAGCCCGGCACCTTGCTGGAAACGGCTTGGGATGAATTGACCGAAGAGCAGCAGGATATCTGGCTGTACGGAACCGGCGACCTGCACATCACCTACACATGGCGCGGCGGTAATTCGCCGATGAAGTACGGTGGAACATTCGAAGGCTTGGTCAGTGAGTTCGACGAAAAGTACCGTAGCACCAGTAGCGCCCCGAAGTTGCGAGCGCTCGAAGAGTACATGGCGGAAATCCATTGCGTCGAATGTGATGGTGCTCGGTTGAACACGCAGTCGCGGCACTTTCGATTGGATTCGGCCAGCCCAAAGTTCGCTGACAATCCCAGCCTGACGATTTCCGAGATTTGTGATCTCTCGATTTCCGACGCCCACGAATTTTTCGCGGGCTTGGACTTGGACGACACCAAGCAGTTTGTCGCCACTGAGCCCATCAAAGAGATTCGCAACCGCCTAGGTTTTCTGTTGAACGTAGGCTTGGACTATTTAATGCTCAACCGCACCGCGCCGACCTTGTCGGGCGGTGAGACTCAGCGGATTCGTCTGGCCGGACAGATCGGTGCCGGACTGGTCGGCGTGTTGTACATTTTGGACGAGCCATCGATCGGGCTGCATCCTCGTGACAATGACCGGTTGATCAACACACTTCAGCATCTTCGTGATCTGGGGAACACGGTCGTCGTGGTCGAGCACGATGAAGACACGATGCGTCAGTGCGACTACTTGATCGATTTTGGCCCCGGCCCTGGAGTTCGTGGCGGTGAAGTGGTGGTCGAGGGGCATCCGTCTGAGATTATCAAATCGAAAACCAGTTTGACGGCTCAGTACTTGAGCGGTCGATTGGAGATCGCGATTCCCGAGAAGCGGCGTGAGAGTGACCCGGCCCGCATGGTCAAGATCTGTGGGGCTCGGCACAACAACCTGAAAGATATCGACATCGAAATCCCGCTGGGCAAATTCGTTTGCGTAACGGGTGTCAGCGGCAGCGGTAAGAGTTCTTTCGTCAACGAGATCCTCAAAGAAGAACTTCGTGAACGATTGAATGGTGGTATTGGCGATCCGGGGGAATTCGATTCGATTCAAGGGATCGATCTGCTGGACAAAATGATCGCGATCGACCAGTCGCCGATTGGAAGAACGCCGCGGTCCAACCCGGGCACCTACATCAAGTTGTTCGACGAGATCCGAAAGCTTTACACCAAGTTGCCCGAAGCGAAAAAGCGTGGCTACAAGGCGGGGCGATTCAGCTTTAACGTCAAAGGAGGTCGTTGCGAAGCCTGCGAAGGCAACGGTAGCAATAAGCTGGAGATGGATTTTCTGGCGGATGTTTGGGTCACTTGTCCCGTTTGCGAGGCCCAACGGTTCAATCGCGAAACACTGCAAGTGAAATTCAACGGCAAATCGATCGCCGACGTCCTGAACATGGACATCCAAGAGGCGATGCAGTTTTTCGAGAATGTTCCCGTTGTCTTGAACAAACTGAAAACCTTGCACAGCGTTGGTTTGGATTATTTGAAGATCGGCCAGCCGTCGCCAACGCTTTCGGGTGGCGAGGCCCAGCGAATCAAGCTGGCGCGGGAACTGGTGAAGCGTAGCACCGGAAAGACGCTGTACTTGCTGGACGAACCGACCACCGGTTTGCATTTTGCCGACATTCAATTGTTGCTGAACGTGTTGCAGAACTTTGTCGAAGCCGGCAACACCGTGCTGGTCGTCGAGCACAATTTGGACGTGATCAAAACAGCTGACTGGATCATTGACATCGGGCCCGAAGGCGGCGCCGGCGGTGGCGAAGTGGTCGTGGCGGGCACGCCCGAGACCGTCGCTGAGTGCAGTCGATCGTACACCGGGCAGGCGCTGAAGAAAGCACTGGCTGAGCGAGAAACAATTGCCAAACCGAAAAAGAGCAAGTCCAAGGTTCCTGTTCAGGCGACAGAAATCAAAGTCCGTGGCGCTCAGCAGCACAGCTTGAAGTCCGTCGACGTGGATGTGGCTCGCGATAAGATGTCCGTCTTCTGCGGTCCATCAGGTAGTGGAAAAAGCTCGCTGGCGATGAGCACCATCTATGCGGAAGGCCAACGCCGGTACGTTGAAAGCCTTTCCAGCTACGCTCGGCAGTTTGTGAATCAGCTGGAGAAGCCTCGCGTCGATCAGATTGAAGGACTGTCTCCGGCGATCGCGATCGAGCAGAAGAATCTCAGTTCTTCGCCGCGTAGTACCGTTGGAACGGTGACGGAGGTTTACGACTACCTGCGGATTTTGATGGCTCGTTTGGGTAAGCCTCATTGCCCCGATTGTGATGTGCCGATCGGGACTCAGACCAGCGACAACATCGTCGACAAGATTTTAGGTTACGAAGCCGGCACTCGGTTGATGTTGCTGGCTCCGATCGAGCCCGACGCGACACAAAGCTACGAACAATTGTTCGACGACATCAAGGGTAGCGGTTACGTGCGGGTTCGCATTGATGGCCAGACACAGAATATTGATGACGTGTCCGTTCCGACGCGTCGCAAACGAATCGCGATTGAGATTGTGGTTGATCGACTGGTGGTCAAGCCGGAATCACGGTCTCGGATTGCCGACAGTGTCGAAGCGGCGTTGGCGATCGGCAAAGGCGTGCTCTTGGTCGCGGAGCCGGACAAGAAAGTTGACGAAAAACATTGGAAGGTCATCAAGCATAGCCAACATCTGGCGTGTGAGTGCTGCGGTCGAAGTTTCGAACAACTGACGCCTCACAATTTCAGCTTTAATACTCAGTTGGGCTGGTGCGAAGACTGTGAGGGGATCGGGACTCAGACCGGCGCCGACCCGACGGTCGTGATGAACGATGGAGAGCTTTCGTTGCAGGATGGAGCCATCGGGTTGTGGCCTGAAATGGACGCAGACGTTGCGAAAGAGATGATTTTGTCTTGGTGCAAGACGACTGGGATTCCGGCTGACAGATCATTCAACCAGCTTGACGCGCGGCAGCGCCGGTTGGTGTTCTTTGGAACGGGCAATCGATGGTTCGATGTGCTGGACGAAAACGAAAACGTTGCGTTCAGCTTTCAGTTCAAGGGCGTGTTCCCGACATTGGATGAGGCGTCGCGATTGTCGGCTCGACTGCGTCAGCAATTGCAATCGCTGATCGGAGAAGTTGAATGCGGCACTTGTGGCGGCAGTCGTTTGCGAGACGATTCGGGAGCCGTTCGTTTCCGTGAATTGTCGATCGATGGGATTTGCCGGATGCCGCTGGGTACGCTTCAGGCAACGCTTAAAAAATGGAAACTGGACAAGCGTGAGAAAAAGATCGCGGGCGAGCTGATTCGAGAAATTACCAGCCGGATTCAGTTCTTGAACGATGTCGGGCTGGAGTACCTGACGCTTTCGCGGACCGCTGCTTCACTTTCCAACGGCGAAGCGCAGCGAATTCGTCTGGCCAGCCAATTGGGTAGCGGGCTGTGCGGAGTCCTGTACGTGCTGGATGAGCCGACGATTGGCTTGCATCCTCGGGACAATCACCGGTTGTTGAAGGCCCTGCACCGTTTGCGAGACCTTGGGAACACGCTGATCGTGGTCGAGCACGACAAGGAAGTGATCGAAAACAGCGACGCAATTTTCGATTTCGGACCCAAGGCGGGAACCGGTGGCGGTCAGGTCGTCGCGTCGGGCACTCCAGAAGGACTCGCGAAGAAAAAGGGCTCGGTGACAGGGCCATTCCTCAGCGGGAAAAAAGCGATTTCGATTCCATCGAACCGCCGTCCGGCGTTGGTGATCGAGGATCCGGTTAAAGCTGTCACCAAAAAGAAAACAACCAAGGCGGGAGCCAAGAAGCCAGCGAAGAAACCCGCTAAGAAGCCGCTCGAACTGGTCAACACGATCGATGTCGTGCAGGCGCGGCACAACAACCTGAAGAACATCAGCGTTCGTTTCCCCTTGGAGACCTTGACGGTGGTGACCGGACCTAGTGGTTGCGGCAAGAGCTCATTGGTCAATGAGATTCTGTATAACTCGCTGGCTAGGCGTTTGCATCGAGCGTCGACTGTGCCGGGGGCGCATCGCGGCATCCGTGGGATCGAGCATATCAACAAAGTGATCCGTGTCGATCAGACGCCGCTGGGGAATAGCCCTTCTTCGAATCCGGCGACCTACACGGGTGCTTTCGATTTGATTCGTGAACTTTTTTCTGAATTGCCCGATTCGAAAGTTCGCGGCTACACGGCCAGACGGTTCAGCTTCAATGTTCCCGGCGGGCGGTGTGAAGAGTGTTTTGGTAACGGTCAGATTTGTATCGAGATGCACTTCCTACCGGATGTTTGGGTTGAGTGTGAAGCTTGTCGGGGTCGTCGTTACAACGAAGATACTTTGGCAGTGCGTTACAACGGAAAGACGATCGATGATGTTTTGAAGATGAGTTGCGGGGAAGCGATCAAGCACTTTTCTAACATCCCAAAAATCCGCCGCATCCTGCAAACGCTGTGCGACGTTGGCTTGGATTATTTGACACTGGGTCAGAGTGCTCCAACGCTCTCGGGCGGTGAGGCTCAGCGGGTGAAGTTGTCTGCCGAACTTTCGCGACCCGATACTGGACGCACGCTTTACTTGCTGGACGAGCCCACGACCGGATTGCACTTTGAAGATTTGAACAAATTGCTCGAAGTGCTTCAGCGTTTGGTGGACGTCGGGAACACCGTGGTCTTGATCGAGCACAATCTTGACATCATCAAGGCGGCGGATTGGGTGATCGACATGGGGCCGGAAGCCGGAATCGGCGGCGGTCAAATTGTGGTTCAAGGGACGCCGGAGAAAATTGTCGAGTACGCGGATGCGGCCAAAGCAGCAGCCAGCAAAACCGGCAAAAGCAAAGCCGGCATGCCTCGCAGTTGGACCGGGGAAGCGTTGGCTCCGGTCCTGGCAGAAGGCAAGTACAAGAAACGCCCGACCTACGACCCGTCTAAAGACGATCGCTGGAAGAAAGGCGACATGGATATCGAGGACGTCGGCGCCGCGGCCCAGATGCCGTGGGAAGCCGATGGCAGGCGATGGCACACTCAGGATCGAGTCGGTCGCGCTGGGGAGCCGGTCAAATGGGATGGAGATCTGGTGGCTCGTGTGGTCGATCGCATCCAAGAGAACGAGGGCTTTTCCGAAACCAAATGGAACGACCGGACCGTGGTCGAAGTTTGCGGAACCAAAAAGAGCTCCGGCTGGTTCTTTCATGCCGTGACGGGCGATGCTTGGTTCGTGAAGCTGAAGTTTCATGTGCGCCCGAAAACGTTCAAGCGTGATGAACTGGTGGCTCGAATGCCCTTGTTGACGCCTAACGAGATGGATGACGTGCCGGTTTACGGGAACGCGCCGCGAGTCAAACTGACGAACACCAAAGCGTCATGGCAAGAGGTTGAGATCCGTGCCCATACCATGCAGGAGCTAGATCACCCCGAATTCTGGAGCTTTGTCGATGAAGCGGTGGCCAGTTTCCTAGATCGGACTCAAGCGAAAGAGGTCGACATCAAGGAGCAGACGCCATGGGCCAAGCTTGGTCAGAAATGGCACTTCATGCGGAAAGGTTTCGCGGCTGGTAAAGAAGTTGTATGGGATGTGAAAGTCCTTGAGACTCTGCAGACGGTGCTTGAGAAGACGGCGCCCGAGGGCGAATTCGAATGGAGCAACAAGCAGGTGGTTCACTTCCGTTTGCCGGAGCAGAAAGAGCCGTTGGTTAGTATCCAGACCAAGAAAACAGATGGTGTCTGGCTGCACGTTCCCGCGCCGAAGGATTCAGTGACAGCCGGTCGCGTGGCCGACATCGCCGAAGAGGTAACCGTTGCCAGCGGTGGCAAACAGGACACGTTGAAGATGAGTTTTCGCTCGGTCGACCAAGTGAAGAACAAGGAATTGAAAAAATTCCTTGAAGAGCATATTGAATCTTTGCCCGCGTGACGGGTGAAGATTTCGGACAGGATAAAGGGGCTTGATTCAGTTGCTGACCAGTTAGAATGGAAACTGGAACCCGAACGACTGTGATGGAAGTTTTGGTAAGTACCCTGCCGGTTCCTGATGACGGCGGACGTTGTGGCAACTGAGTAAAAAATGCGTTTACCTTCTATCAACGGCATTATCGATCGACGCATCCTAGCGAACTTCCGCATTGATCCAGTCCACATGGCGGCAGCATTGCCGTCGCCATTCCGCCCGAAACTTGTTGGCGGATACGCCATCGGTGGAATTTGCCTGATTCGTTTGAAGAAGATTCGCCCTAAGTTGCTCCCGATTCCTTGGGGGATTTCATCGGAAAACGCTGCACACCGAATCGCGGTCGAGTGGGAAGCTGATGGCAAAACCAATCAGGGCGTGTACATTCCGCGACGAGACACCAATTCTATGCTCAATTCATTCGCAGGAGGCAGGATCTTTCCTGGAGTCCACCACCATGCGAAATTTACGGTTGCCGAGGACGACAAAAATTACTCCGTGAACATGCAAAGTGAAGACGGCAAGACTCAGGTTTACGTGTCGGGCTCGGTCACGACTGAAATCCCAAATTCGTCTGTGTTTGATTCTCTCGAATCGGCCTCTCAATTCTTCGAGTCAGGTTCGCTCGGCTACTCGGACACAAAAACGGACGGCAAATTTGACGGGTTGGAATTGAAATGCAACAACTGGCACGTTGAAGCATTGGCCGTTGACGAAATTCAATCGACCTACTTTGAAAATGAATCGCAGTTTCCGGCGGGCTCGGTCGAGTTTGACTGCGGGCTGTTGATGCGGAACATTGACCATGAATGGCACGGCCGACCCGATCTGTGTTGTTCGCGTTAGAATAAAGCGTCGCAGTTTGATGCAGGCGTCGCATTTCGATGCCTAGCTACGGCAGATATGACTCAGATGACGCCCTGGGTGGAGAGAGAGTGAGCAAAAATGAAGCTGCAAGTTCGCCCAATCTTTTTCTTGTTTTTGGTGCTTGGCCCATTAGCGCTTGGCCCATTCGTGGTTATTCCTTTCCTGATGGTACAGCCCATCAATGTGACCTTTCGAGCTGCGTGGAAGAAATCACCAACTTGGATCTGGCGGTTGGCTGTCGTAGCCTCAGTTTTGCTTTCGCTCGCGATCACGATGCCACTATCTCCGCTTTTCATCGGTCTCGATGGGCCTATTCCATTGGCTGGGGTTACCCAATACGAGCCGCTGATTCTTTTGCCGCAACTGGTTGTGATCAACGCGGCTTTGGTTGCGTCGATCGTCTGCTTCCCTGTGGCTGCTGCATCGACATTCCACACGATGGCGTGTCGGAAGCGCTCGGCTGAATAGACGCTCAATAGATGCTAGATACTGCACCTGACGCTCGCTTGAGGATGCTCAAGCGAGCGTGATGCGTGGCAGGATAGAACCCGTGTCTTCTGCTTTACGGCGTTACGGGTTCGGGCTCGGCGGCTTTTGCGGCCGTCAGGATTTCGTCGTTGTTATGACGAGCTCTGTAGCTGTCCTTGAAGAGCTTTGCGTCCACGACTCCATCGGTGCCAATGATCAGCACTCCCGGGTGAGGAAGCAACTTCCTCTTGGAGGCCTCGTTCTTCAGGCCCAGTGATTTGATTGCGGAACCGTCTGGGTCGGCCAGCAATGGATAGGCGATCGATTTCTGTTTGGAGAACTTCTTCAGCTTGTCGACCGAGTCGGGGCTGAGTCCGACCACTTGAATACCAGCGTCTTTGAATTTTTTCGAGTCTTTTTGCAGTTGAACTAACTGCCGCTTGCAGAAAGGTCACCAATCAGCCGATCGAAACAGAACTAGAGCAACAGGGCCGGTCTGCAGCATCGATTGAACCGTGACCTCTTCCCCTTCTTGATTTTTTAACGAGATTGCCGGAACCTTGGCTCCCACCTTGATGCCAGGCGAAAATGCTTGCGCCTTGGTCGATGAGTCGGCTTTTGCGGACGAGCCAGCTTTGGCCGCTGAACCAGCTTTGTCTTTTTTTGTTTCTGACTGAGCGCTCGCCAGCGATGGCCAGCAAAGTGCGACGGCGATCAAGATCGACAGCGCAGGGACGATCGGGTTCGATCGAAAGAGTTTGGGTTTCATGATGTTCTCCAGAAAGAATTGGGAAGCGAGTTAGAATCAACTATATCGTAATCGAATTCGGTTGCCATACGGTCAGCTTCCGTCAGGGCCTTTGCCGCCTCGAATGACGATCTCCATCCAGTCCTCGCGGCGGACGGATCCAAGGATTTCTTCATTTGGGATCCCCAAATGCTGATTTAAAAAAATCCGGTAGGGATCGTCCAATTCCGTGAGCGGCCACACAGGTTTTTGACGGTACTCAATGCGGGCTCGGTCGTCTTTCTTCAGTTCTAGCAGTCGGTCGTGATCGACGTGGTACACCTCGCACACAAAGTCAGCGTACTTGAACGAGTAGTCGGTCGCTTCGACTAACTGGCATTGTAGTTGTCCGTCGATTGTGCCTTGTTCATTTCGGTGCAATTGATTGTTGACGACGATCACGTGAGCCACGGTCATTCCGGCCTTGCTGAACCACCATGCCACAGTCGCACAAAGAGCAAGAACCACAAGCAGCCATTTTAGATTGAATTTGATTTTCAATTTTGCTCCGGGTCCGAGACGTTGGGCTTGGCTTGTTCCGCGTCATTCTTATGCTTCGGTTTAATCTTGTCCTTCGCTTCGATCTCGTACGTGGGCTTTAGCCGGTTCAGGTTTTCAGACATGACGTGAAAGTAGTTACTGTCGCTCGTGGCGGAAGCCATTGAGTTCATTACGATGACATTCAATTGGAAGGATTCTGCAACAGAGCGCAGTTCAGCAGTGGGCTCGTCGGCAAACAGCATGAATTCAGGACGCGATGCAAGCGATGACAGTTTTTCTTTGAGCTGAATTTCTGCTTCGCTGGTGCTGAGTCCTTTGCTCCAGTTCAGATGAATGTCGTTCACTCCAAGGACTCGTGTTAGAAATTTTAGGTTGGGCGAGTCGGTCAGCATCGTGGTGGGCGATTTTTCCCCTATTGAGATTTTTTTGAGGGCTAAGTGGAGGTTTACTGTTTTGACGGCTTTGGAGAGCTTTTTTAGTTCGTCAGTGAGCTTTTGCTGTTTGTCGGCGATGGACGATTTCAGCTTGGGGTAAGTTGTGGTCAATCGCTTTGCCATGATAGCAACTTGCTTGGCTGCGATCGCCGGGTCGAGCCACGTATAGGCGACCATCGTGGGGTGCGAGTGTTCGCCTTCGGGGCCGTGCGAGTGCACGATTCGAATGTCCTCGACCGAGATCATGTCCGACAGTTTTAGGCCGTCGTTGGCCGTGGCGCAAACTTTGGATTCAGGCAAAGTGACGTGCGGAAGCCAGCTTGCAAAAGGAGCTGCCGAACCGTTGATGAAAATGATGTCCGACTTTTGCATCGACAAGATTTCGTCTCGTGAAGGCCGCCACGAGGCCAGCGATCCTTGTTTCGGTAGGACCGCATGGATTTTGATCGATTCGTCGACAAGTTGCTCGGCAAAAAAGGACAAAGGGTAGCCGACCGCAGTAACTTGGTTAGAAGGGCCAGTCTGTGGTGTCTGGTCGGGCTGTGTCGCGGCTTTTTGGCAGCCGGTCAGTAGCAGAGGAACGAGCAAAAGAACCGATACAAGTTTCGTCAGTAAAGCACTGGGGGGCGTGGGGCTTTGGTTCGCCCGGACGATAAGTTGGAGTTTTGGTTTTGCGTGTGCCATGTTAAATCCACCAACGAAGTAGATCGTCCGAGTAAAAGTTGACTGCCCATGCAGCCGTTGCGATCAGGCATCCAGCGGCGGCGATGACGATCGTTAGCTCCGCCGCTTGCAACCAGAGTACAGTTCCGCGACCGCAACCAATTTTAAACAGCGTTTCCATCTCTGAGGTTCTCAGCTTGGCTGAAAGCAGCATGACTAACAATAGTAGCAACAGTGTCGAGACGCCAATCAATGTCGCATTGGCATCAAAGAACCGTTTGATCCGGAACATAACCGAAATCAGCTCGCGAACGACGATCGCCGGCCGGGTGAACTGAAAATTGGAATCGGTTTCGTTGTATTGACCTTGCAGGATCGTGTTGTCTTTTTCCGAGTCTGTGAACGCGAGAATGGCCGAAACAGGAAAGTCGTCGTCGGAGCCGTGGAAGTGAAACGAATCGATGTTCTGGTCGGTGATTTCGGTGTACGGAAGAACGGCGGCTGATGCGACCACTTGGTTTTTGTTTCGGCTGATAATTTTTGCGTCATCTGATTCGTTTTGAAGTTCTTGGTGCCCGTGGCCAAAGCCGTCGATCACCCAAGCTGTTTTCAAATCGACAAACACCGCGTTGTCGTCTGCCGTGCCCGTGGCGTTCAGGACTCCGGCGACGTTCATTTTCAGCGGGTACTTGCCGGCAATGTCCAACATGTTTTCACGGTCGGACAGCAGTGAATCGCCCGGCCCTAGTTTTAATGATTCGGCGACCGTGCAGCCGATCACGCAGTCACCTAGAGTGGTTAGCGGTTGCCCACTTTGGATCGTCAGCCGGCGTTGGTCAAAGTAATTCAGGCTGGTGCCAACGATTGGAAATGATGCGGCGTGGAAGGCGGAGTAGATCGGTACGGGTTCGGCCAGCCCGGTGGCTCGGATCCGTTTGACTTCCGCGAAGGGAAGCGTCTGGCTTGATGGTCGATCGAAGTACAATCCGTGTAGCACCAAATCTAGGGAACTGCCTTTGGCTCCAATCATGGCCGGCGTTGCATCGGCTCGCTGGACCAAGGAGTTCTCGAAACGCGACAGCAGGATGCGGATGGCGATTGGCAGGATCGCGGTCAGAAAGATGCAGGCGATCAGGATCAACGTTTTGGTTTTATGAAAGCAAACGTATCGCCACGCCAGAAATAAGATCCCCTTCATGATGGCCTCGTCGTGGGTTGAGCGAGGTCGGCGGGTTTCAAGAACGTTTCGAAGTCGATCACTCGATCAAAATCATTCAGCAGTGACTGGTCATGAGTCACCACGATCAAGGTTTGGTTTCGCCTTTCGGTTTCGGCGAACAGCAGGTTCATGATGTTCCGTTTGTTGGCTGGGTCGAGGTTTCCGGTTGGCTCGTCGGCGAGAATCAGTTTGGGCTCGGTCGCTAGGGCGCGGCAAATCGCGACTCGCTGCTGTTCGCCTCGCGAGAGTTGAGCCGGGTAGCGGTTGGCAAAATCGGATAGGCCGACCGAGTCGAGCAGTTGTTTTGCGGGCAAGGCTGAGTTGGCGTCGAGCGATTTGAGTGCGGGGTTGATCAGGAATGGCAGTCGTACGTTCTCGGCCACGGTTAGGTATTCAAGTAGCTCAAACTGTTGAAAAACCATTCCGATGTTGGAGTTGCGAAAGTGGCGTCTGTCAGAATCGTTTAGGTCGGTAACCTTGGTTTCGCCTACTTGGATCGAGCCTCGGCTGGGCGTGAGGATGCCGGCGATCAAGTTTAGTAGTGTTGTCTTCCCGCTGCCGCTGGGGCCAACGATTGCCAGTTTCTCGGCCGGAGCGATCGAAAGTTCATCGATCGTCAGCTGGAACGAGGTGGCTGGGTAGCGGAACGTGATATTGTGGGCTTCGATCATTTAGGACGTGGCCGGTAGGGTTTGCATCCACCGGATTCAATTTCATTTGCCCGCGTGAGAGTGGTCGGCAGTGTGATCAGCGAGTGTTTTCGCTTGGTAAATTTGTCGATTCGCAGGTTCTTGCTGATATCGTACTCCATTCTGTGTGGGCTTTATCTTGGCTGATACTGGGGACGTGGAAAGGGTGGAACTGGAAAACGTGGGTTCTGGTGAGGGTTTGGTTGCTTTGGTCTGGCCGGGGCCGGCCCTGATTTTGCCATTTCCGCACCCAGAAACAAAAAAGGCTCAGCCTGACAGCTTGAAATCGCCGATCCCGGAGACTCAACCGACTGCTTGGGGTCGCGATTTTGCGAAAAGTGGCTCTTTGGGCTAGTCAGCCGGATCGGTATGACTATGCTATCGACCCCGCTAAACGATTGAGCTTGAAGTAGTAGATTTCAGGCAAGATTGGCGGATTGCGGCGACCACGCAAATGTCCAGAATGACAAGAGTTGAAAACTTGCTCAAATTCTGGTTTTTGTAATTGACGGTTGGTGTGAAACTCCTTAGATTCTTGGGCTTTCCCGGAATTCGTGGGAAAATTGAATCTTCTTCAGCTTAGGCGTCTCTGATCACGGCCATTCGGCAGTGTTAAGGTTGGCCACAGCCTGTGGCACATCTCTTTTTCGATAAGGGTTTTGTGTCGCTGTACAGCGTTGCTGAGTGAAGTGATTAGTTGATAACGTTTGGAGATATCGCGTGGCTGGCTCGATTCATGAAGTAATTCGCATCCGTATGGAGGCGTATGATCACTCGGTCCTTGATCAGAGTGCTCAGGAGATCGTGGATACGGCCAAGCGTACTCATAGCGAAGTGCACGGACCGATTCCGTTGCCGACTCGAATTGAGCGGTACACAGTTTTGTCTGGCCCTTTTGTCAACAAGAAGTCGCGGCAGCAGTTCGAGATTCGGACTCACAAGCGTCTGATCGATATCGTTCAGGCGACCGCAAAAACGATCGAGGCCCTGAACAAGCTTAGCTTGCCAGCAGGTGTCGAAATCAAAATTAAGGCATCAACCAAGTGATGTGATTTGCCGAATGGCATTTTGGATCATGATTGGTTGATTGGAACAAATAACTTTCAAGTACTCCCGATCAGAACTATGAACGGAAGTCGCGTGGACAAGCTTGCCGCAATTGCTGGCTAGTCTTCCTCGACGGCGTACCACTGAACGACAAGGCGAATAACGATGGTAAAAGGCATACTTGGCCGTAAGGTCGGGATGACGCAGGTGTTCGATCCGGAAACGGGTGTCGCAACTCCCGTCACAGTGATTGAAGCAGGCCCCTGCAAAGTTCTTCAGTTGCGTACTGTAGAAAAAGATGGTTATTCGGCTGTTCAGTTGGGTTTTCAGGACAAAAAACGTCCTGCTAAAGAGCGTCGATCTCGTTCTAGCCAGGCTGCTCGTTCTGAGCGTGGCCATGTGGCGGATATCAAATCAAAGCGATCGCAAGCATTGGCTGCTGCCGGTGTTGAGGTTGCAGCTAAGGCTGGCTGTGAGCCGCAGCGTTTTATTCGCGAGTTACGCGGTGACGCGGGCGAGTGCGAGGTTGGCTCGGATATCACGGTTGGCGTTCTTGAGGAAGTCAAGAAGGTTGATGTTTCCGGCATCAGTAAGGGTCGCGGTTTCGCTGGTGTGATGAAGCGTCACAATTTCAGCGGTCAGCGAGCTACTCACGGTGTTAAGAAGTGTCATCGTCACGCTGGTGGTACCGGAATGAGTGCGTCGCCGAGTCGTACCTTTAAGGGTAAGCGAATGGCGGGTCAGTACGGAAACGGAAAAGTGACTGTGCGAAATCTTTCGCTGCACCGGATCGACGCTGAGAATAATCTGCTGCTGATCGAAGGTGCTGTCCCTGGCCCGAATGGCGGGATGTTGGTTATTCGCGAAACGAACAAGAAGTAGGAATCACGAATTATGGCCACATTACCAGTATATGACAGTTCGGGCGCTGAAGTCGGTAAGTATGAAATCGACCCTTCAGTGTTCAGCGAAACAATTAATAAGCAATTGCTGCACGATGTTGTGGTGATGTATCAAGCGAGTGCTCGCCAGGGTTCGCATAAGACTAAGAGCCGTGCGGAAGTCGCGGGTTCGCGGAAAAAGATGTATCGCCAGAAGGGTACGGGTAACGCTCGTGCTGGTCATCGTACGTCCAATATTCGTCGTGGCGGTGGTCATGCTTTTGCGATTCGCAATCGCGACTACTCGTACCGCTTGCCTCGTAAGGCGGTTCGTTTGGCGACTCGGATGGCGATCGCTGGAAAGATTCAGGACGACCGTGTTTTGGTGGTGGACCAGCTTAGCTTGGACGCGCCAAAAACGAGCACGATTGCGAAGATGCTCAAGGGGATGGGGCTTGCGGGCAGCACTGCCTTGATCGCGACGGCTGATTGTGCTCCGGCGGTTCACAAGAGTGCTCGGAACATCGGTGGTGTTTCTGTGTTGCCGGTGAGTGATTTGAATGCGTTGGCGATTTTGAAGCCGCAGCGGATGATTGTGACTCGCGAGGCAATGGATCGTTTGAAAGAGAATGCTGCGAAGCCGCAGGAAAAAGCGTCTGCTTAATCGAGTGTTCGGTTAAAGCAGTTGTGGTTGAATTGAAAAAAGTGAATCGCTGAAAGCGGAGTTCGAGATGGCTCGAGTCGTAACTAAGAAAAATCGAAAGCCGGCATTACCGCCTAAGTTGGTGCTGGAGCCTCATCAGGTTATCGTCAAGCCGATGGTGACTGAGAAGGGTATGTTTCAGGCAGATGAGCTGAATCAGTACACGTTCAAGGTGAATCCGTTGGCGACTAAGACGGACATCAAGAAGGCGATTGAGCAGTTGTTTGAAGTTAAAGTTGTTGGTGTTTCGACACAAAATCGGAAGGGTAAGCCTCGGCGTTACCGTTTCACCGCGGGTCGCACGAAGGATTGGAAGAAGGCAATCGTTCGATTGGACGCAGATCATAAAATCGACTTCTTCTAGTCGGCCATTTTGATTGCGGGCATCTGGTTGTCCGGTTATTGAAAGCCGATTGTGGTTATCGACGCTAAGTCGAAAAAAGTAAAACAGGTATAGTTTCATGGGAATTCGAAAGTACAAACCGACATCTGCCGGTCGGCGCGATGCCAGTGTCAGTGACTTTAAGGAACTGACAAAAGGCTACAAGGTCGAAAAGAGCTTGTTGCGTCCGATGGTGCGTGGTTCGGGGCGGAACAACCAGGGCAAGATCACTTGTCGTCACCGAGGTGGTGGTCACAAGCGTCGGTATCGCGTGATTGATTTCAAGCGTGATAAGGATGGCGTTAAGGCTGTTGTTGATTCAGTCCAGTACGATCCAAACCGCAGTGCTCGGATTGCGTTGTTGAAGTATGTCGACGGCGAAAAGCGATACATCATTTCTCCCGACGGTTTGAAAGCGGGCGATGTGTTGATGAGTGGCGAAGACGCGACTCCGACAGTTGGTAACTGCTTGCCGCTGAAGAATATTCCTCTGGCAACCGTGATTCATAATATTGAGATGCGACCTGGCCAAGGTGCCATTTTGTGTCGTAGTGCTGGCGTCAACGCTGTGTTGATGGCTCGCGAAGCCAAGTGGGCTCAGATTTCTCTGCCGAGTGGTGAGATCCGCCGAGTTCCTGCGGCGTGTCGAGCGACCGTCGGTAAGGTTGGTAACTCGGAGCACAGTTCGATTCGCTTGGGTAAAGCGGGGCGTGCTCGTTGGTTGGGCCGTCGCCCGCATGTTCGTGGTACCGCGATGAACCCGATCGATCACCCGCACGGTGGTGGTGAAGGTCGTACCAAGGGTGGTCGTCATCCAGTCAGTCCGTCGGGTGTTCCGGCCAAGGGTGGTCGTACTCGAAAGCTGGCCAAGGCATCGAATGCAGCGATTGTTCGTCGCCGCAAGTCGAAGCGTTACGGTCAGTTGAAGGTCAAATAAGGAATTGCTTAGATGAGTAGATCACAGAAAAAAGGACCGTTCGTCGACGAGAAGCTTTTCCGGAAAGTGGAAAAGGCTGAAGCAGCCGGAAGTCGCGAGCCTATTAAGACTTGGGCGCGGGCGTGCACAGTGGTTCCTGAATTTATCGGTTACACGTTTATGGTTCACAATGGTCGGCAGCACATGAAGGTGTTGGTGACGGAAGACATGGTGGGTCACAAGTTAGGAGAGTTTGCTCCTTCACGAACCTTCAAGGGTCATGGCGGCGGCAAGCGTTAGAGTGTGTTGGGGATCGGTGGTTAGCTGATCTACGGGCCTCGTTTTTACAAATCAATTTCTGTTCAACAATTCAAGTTCGGCAGAGCAAGTAGTTATGTCATTTCAATCAAAACATCGATACGCTCGAATCAGCGCCAGTAAGGTGCGTCCGCTGGCGAACATGGTTCGCGGCAAGTTCGTTGACGAAGCGCTTGATATCCTTCGGTACCAGCCTCATCGTGGGGCTCGTATGTTGGAGAAGGTGATTCGCACGGCGTTGGCCAATGCTCAAGACCCTGATCAGAATCCTGGTCGGATTGTCGACGAGCGTGACTTGTTCATTTCCGAAGCGTGCATTGATGGCGGCCCGATGTTTAAGCGGGTTCGGCCAAGTGGTCGCGGTATGTCGTACTTGATTAAGAAACGAATGTCACACATCCGAGTCACGCTGGAACAAGTTTAGGCTCGACGCTAAATCGCGTCGCTGTCAGGTAAGTTTAAAACACCGCAACAACCAAAACAAACAACAACCGCTCAGGCGAGTTTATTATGGGACAAAAAGTAAATCCGATCGCGTTTCGAACGGGTGTCAACGAGGACTGGAAAAGTCGTTGGTACGCACCCAAGAGTGAATTTGCGACGCTGTTGGTGGAAGATCAGAAGATTCGTGCGTTTGTCAACAAGCATCCGACGCAGAACTACAAAGCTGCGGGAATCGATCGCGTTGAGATCGAGCGGACGCGGGACGAAGTTAAGGTCACGCTGTTTGTGGCTCGCCCGGGTTTGATTATTGGAAAGAAAGGTCAAGAGGTCGAGCGTCTTCAGAATGAGATGCAGAACCTGATTGGTCGCCGTATCAATTTGAAAGTCGAAGAGGTTGCTCGGCCTGACATGCAGGCTCAATTGGTAGCAGTGAAAATTGCTGAGCAGCTTTCGCGACGAGCAAGTTTTCGTCGGACGATGAAGCGTGCGGCAGAAGAATCAATGAGTGCCGGAGCCAAAGGGATTAAGATCCAGTTGGCTGGGCGTTTGGGCGGTGCTGAAATGGCTCGCCGTGAGAAGGAGATCTCGGGCTCAATTCCATTGAGCACGATCCGTGCGAAGATCAGCTACGGTTTTACCGAAGCGATGACTCCGCAGGGACATATCGGAATACAAGTTTGGATTAACCAGGGTAATTACGGAGACGAGACCAATGGCTCAGATGCCGAAAAGGGTCAAGCATCGAAAGGTCCAAAGAGGGCATATAAAAGGTAATGCCTCTCGGGGCAACAAGGTCGTCTTCGGAGACTTTGGCCTTCAGTCGCTGGATACTGGTTGGTTGAAAGCGCAGACAATCGAAGCTGGGCGTATTGCTGCACAGCAGTATATTCGTGGTGAAGGAAAGCTTTACATCCGCGTGTTTCCACATCGGTCGATCACATCGACTCCGTTGGAAACTCGAATGGGTAAAGGTAAGGGTGAGCCAGAGTACTGGGTTGCCACCATTCGCCCCGGAACCATTTTGTACGAATTGGCTGGTGTCACCGAGCAGCAGGCGAAGATTTGCTTCGCTCGTTTGGCTCACAAGATGCCGTTCAAGGTGCGCATGGTGAAGCGACGCTTGATGTAACTGGCGAGTGGCGAAAGCCGCTCCCGAAAACGAATAGATAAGACAAGATAACTCGATTTGATAACGCACGAATTGGTGCATTCGGATTAGATCATGGCGACAATAAAAGAACTACGAGACATGAGCGACGAGCAGATGGCGGCCGTCTTGAAAGAGGCTTGCCAGACGCTTTTCCGCTTGCGAGTACAGGCTCAGTCCGAGCGTTTGGATGTGCCGTCAGAATTGCGTCGTCAGCGTCGGTTGATTGCTCAAATCAAAACGTTGCAGACAGAGCGTGAAAAGAAAGCGGCTGCCGCGTCAGCGTAAGTTCATTGAAATGATGGATTGTGGTGAGAACAAGCCACGGTCTTCGGCTAGAAAAACAAACAGATAAATAACGAGTGAGTAGTTAAATGCCTAAACGACTTCTGACAGGACGTGTCAAAAGCGACAAGATGTCCAAAACGCGAGTCGTTCAGATTCCCCGTCTGGTCCGCCACGCAAAGTACGGAAAGATCTTTCGTGATCGAACGACTTGCTACGTTCATGATGAGGAAAACGAATCACACGAAGGCGACATTGTTCAGATTATTGAATCGGCTCCATTGTCCAAGAAAAAGCGTTGGACATTGGTGAAGGTGATCGAGAAGAGCACGGAAGTTGACCTTGCTGCGGTTCGAGCCGCTCGAAAGCAGAAAGAGCAGTTGTCGTCGGAAGTTGAACCGGAAACAGAGGCTTAAGTTCGCTTCGTTCGGAAACTAAGACACTCAGATCAAAACACGCGAGATGGCGTTGCCTCAAACTACCGGGCACGCAAACAGAAACAAAAATTGGTTGATCCGTTATGATTCAAGCAGAAACAAGATTGCAGGTTGCCGACAACACTGGCGCACGTGAAATCATGTGCATCAAGGTTCTTGGTGGCTCGCGCCGCAGGTATGCGGGTTTGGGCGATGTGATTGTTTGCAGCGTCAAAAGCGTTATCCCAGGCAGTGACATCAAGAAGAAAGCCGTTGTCCGTGCGGTAGTCGTACGAGCCCGCAAAGGGACTCGTCGCGAAGACGGCAGTTACATCAAGTTCGATGACAATGCGGCGGTGATCATCGACAACGATCGTAACCCACGTGGGACTCGTATCTTCGGTGCGGTAGCTCGTGAGTTACGCGACAAGAACTACATGAAAATCGTCAGTTTGGCGAATGAAGTGATTTAGTCCGAATTGGTTTTCGGCTGGAACACATAAGAAACAAATCAGATAAATTGGACAGTGAAACAAGGTTGCTGGAATCATCAGCGACTCGAACTGACAAAGTGAAATTATGGCTGCTCGACTTCGAGAAAAATACAATAGTGATCTCTTGCCAAAGTTGGCGGAGATGTGTGGACGCAAGAACGTCATGTCGTTGCCACGTCTGAAAAAGATCGTGATCAACATGGGCGTCGGGTCGGCTACGCAGGAAAAGAAGGATTTGCAGGACGCGAGTCAAGCTTTGGGTTTGATTGCTGGCCAGAAGCCGGTTCTAACCAAGGCTCGTAAATCGATCGCGAACTTCCGATTGCGTGAAGGTCAAGCGATTGGTTGCAAGGTGACGCTGCGAGGCGATCAGATGTATGAATTCATGGATCGATTGTGCACGTTTGTTTTGCCACGAGTTCGCGACTTTCGCGGCATCAGTGCCAAGGCTTTCGATGGTCGCGGCAACTACAGTCTGGGGCTAACCGAGTACGGTGTGTTCCCGGAACTGAATGCGGATAAATTTACTCGGACGCAAGGAATGAACATCGTGTTCGTGACTTCGACCGATGACGACAACGAGGGACGCGAACTGCTACGCATGTTCGGGATGCCCTTTAAAGATCAAAAGAAGGATGCTGCTTGACTTGAAAATCAAGTGGAGCTTGGCGTTGGTTCAAGCAAACGATTAACTGGAAACAAGAAACTCGAACAGGCTTTCTGCTGTGGCAAGAAAATCAAAAATCGCCAAGGCGAATCGCGAACCGAAATATCCGGTTCGCCAGGAACGACGTTGCAAGTTGTGCGGTCGACCTCGCGCGGTGTATCGGAAATTCGGAATTTGTCGGATCTGCTTTCGTAACCTTGCTGATCGCGGGATGATTCCCGGCGTTCGTAAGGCCAGTTGGTAAGGCAAAGAAGAAGGAAACAAGCGACTATGATGACCGACCCAATAGCTGACATGCTTACTCGCATCCGCAACGCGGTAAGTGTTGAGCGGCCCCATGTGGAAATGCCAATCTCAAAGGTGAAGACCGGCGTAGCTGACGTGCTTAAGCGCGAAGGTTACATCTGGGATTGGAAGAGTGAAGAAGCGACTCCTGTTGGCCAACTGCATATTGATTTGAAGTATGGTCCCAGCGGGGAAAACGTGATTCGACACGTCAAGCGAATCAGTAAGCCAGGCTGTCGAGTGTACTCAAGTGCCAAGGACTTGCGTCCTGTGCTTAACGGGCTGGGGATTTCGATCCTTAGTACCAGCAAGGGCGTGATGAGTGATCGAGAAGCTCGGCAACAGAAGGTTGGCGGCGAAGTTTTGTGCGAAATTTGGTAAGCCACGTTCGGAAGCGATTCCACTGATTTCAGGTGGTCAAACTTCAGCGTGCGGTTAAGAGATATTTGGAAAAAGTCATGTCACGAATTGGCAACAAACCAGTCCCGATTGTCGACGGCGTCAAAGTCGCCGTGGCCAACGGTAGCGTCAACATTGAAGGCCCAAAAGGAAAGCTCAGTTTTGAGCACCGTCCTGAGGTGGTCGTGAAGGTTGATGAGGACTCAAAAACCGTCAACGTTAGTCGTCACAAAGATGACCGTAACAGCCGCGCTTTTCATGGTCTGACTCGTGCGTTGGTCAATAACATGATCATCGGCGTCAAAGATGGCTACGAGCAAAAATTAGAACTACAAGGTGTTGGTTACGTTTGCAGCCTGAAGGGAAAAACACTTTCGCTTCGTGTTGGTTTGGCGAACGAACTGAAAAAGGACATTCCCGAAGGTTTGGAAGTGACCTGCCCAGACCAGACGCATATTGATGTTAAAGGTTGTGACAAGCAAAAGGTCGGCCAGTTCGCTGCCGAAGTCCGAGCTCTACGAAAGCCGGAGCCGTACAAAGGCAAGGGAATTCGTTACGTTGGCGAGCAAGTGAAAATCAAGCCGGGTAAATCGGCCAAGCAGTAGGCAGCTAAAGCGTGACCGGCAACGTTGGTCACGTTGCCAAAGAGTTATTAAAAAATCAGAGATCAGCCTCGCGGTGTAATACGAGATCGCGACAAGCGTGCAAGGGCAACAAAGCACGATCAATAAAACAAGTTGCCAGCGTACCTGTGACCGGATGGAATCTTTGGTCCAATAACGAACATTAGCGAGACAGTGCGGTGAGACAACAAAAGACAACTAACAAGCAGCGTTGGCGACGTACCAACCGCGTTCGGAAAAAAGTTCGCGGGGACGCGACTCGTCCACGTCTGAGCATTAATCGCAGCAACAAGCATTTGTATTGCCAGTTGATCGACGATGAGGCCGGCAAGACAATTGCCTCGGCCAGCACTCGTGATCAGGCCTTGGCATCGAAAATCACCTACGGTGGAAATGTTGCGGCTGCGAAAATCGTCGGCGAAGCGATTGCTGAACGGGCCAAAGCGGCCGGTGTCAGTCAGATTCGTTTCGATCGAGGCAGTTACAAATTCCACGGCCGCGTTGCCGAGCTTGCCAATGCGGCTCGTGAAGGTGGTTTGGAGTTCTAAAGTTTAAGTTCTGATTGACTGATTTGCTTGACATCAAGCCAATCAGTCGAATCAAATAAAAGATAGTTTCATACGAAGATCTGGCGGATTTGAAGCCCGCCTCATAAACCGAGAATACCATGGCAAAATCCGGACGAAATAATTCGCGCAATAAATCTCAGCATGAAGATTCTGGGATCGTCGAGCGTACCGTCAAGATCAAGCGTTGTTCTGCTGTGGCCAAAGGTGGTCGACGATTCAGCTTTGCAGCCATGGTTGTTTGTGGCGATGGCAAAGGCAAAGTCGGCTGGGGCTACGGGAAAGCAAATGAAGTCGGCCCGAGCGTCGAAAAGGCGAACAAGCAGGCGATGCGAACGATGGTGGAAGTTCCGATGCTCGATGGAGCACTTCCTCACCGAGTCGATGGTCGCTTTGGTGCGGCGAGAGTTGTCTTGCTTCCGGCCGGTCCCGGTACAGGTATCATCGCGGGTTCCGCGGTTCGCGCCGTCTGCGAAGCCGCTGGCGTAAAGAACATTCTGACTAAAAGTTTCGGTAGCAATAACCCGGTGACGTTGGTGAAAGCCACCATCGCGGCGCTGCAAAATGTGCGAACCAAAGAAGACGTTGAGCGTCTGCGAGGAGTCCAGCTGTGATTATCAATGACGTCCATGAGGGCATCCAAAAATTCAAAAAACGTAAGCGAATTGGTCGCGGTACCGGATCAGGCCTAGGAAAAACTTCCGGTCGCGGTCACAAGGGCCAGCGTTCACGAGCCGGGCATAGCCAGCACCCGACGTTTCAGGGTGGAGCCATGCCAATGATCCGCCGCATCCCCAAGCGAGGTTTTAATAATCGCTGGGCGCTGAAGATCGGTGAAGTGAATGTGGGTGACTTGGAAACGAACTTTGACGCCGGTGCGGAGGTGACTCCGGAAACGCTCAAAGGCCGTGCCTTGGCCAATTACCGTTACGATGTACTGAAAGTGCTCGGAAACGGTGAGCTCAAGAAAAAGTTGACCGTTTCGGCTCATCGCTTCAGCAAATCGGCTCGCGAGAAAATCGAGAAAGCGGGCGGGAAGTGTGTCGAACTGGCCCACGTTGCTCCAGTTGTTAAAAACAAGCAAAAATCGGCTGCCAAGTAGCCTGATTAAGTGAATGATTTTCGGCCGTCGCAATATTTGGTTTCCTCCAGCGAACAAGGTGGATCTGGATTTCGGCCAAGCCAATGTCGTTCACGACAATGATTCAACAGTCGGCCCTGAGCCGGCTGTTTGCGTATATGGGGCACGAACCACTATTGCTTCATTTCGCATTACAATTCACAATTTCCACTTGGAAAACGCTGCCAATCGGTAGCCCGATGCTCCGACGGTAATTCATTCATGGTTACCGGTCGAACAGGAAAATAACGACCCATGTTAGAAAAAATTCGAGCCTGCTTTGCGATCCCGGAACTGCGTCGAAAGATTTGGTTGACGCTGTTTCTCTTGGCCGTCTACCGAATCGGCTACCAGATTGCGCTTCCGGTTGTCGACCAGCAGTTGATGTCCGAGTTCGCTCAAAATATGAGCGGCAACATTGCGAAGTTCTTGTCAAAGGTTTCCGTATTCAGCGGCAGCCAGTTGAATCAGGCGACGATCTTCGGGCTGGGAATCATGCCCTATATCTCGGCTTCGATTATTCTTCAGCTACTTGGCTACGCCTACGAACCGCTTGATGCGTTGCGCAAAGAGGGGGAAGCCGGCCGTAAAAAGATTACCGAGTACACGCGGTATCTGACGGTTGCGTTGTGCTTGGTGCAGAGTACCGGATTCCTTTGGTACTACATTATGGCTCAGGACATGACGGCCTCGAGATTCGAAAATCCCGATACTGGTCAGTTGACCTATTTCTGGCAGCTTATCTCGATCATGATTATGACTTGCGGCAGCGTCTTTTTGATGTGGCTTGGTGAGCAGATTGATGAATATGGAATCGGTAACGGAATCAGTTTGTTGATCATGGCGGGTATCGTCGCGATGATGCCAGGTGCCTTGGTTGATCTATTTAGCAATGCTGAGTTTGAACTGACCGGTTTTGGAGCGGGCGGCGTTGGCCTAGAGAAACTATTGCTTCTTGCGATGGTGTTCGTTGGCGTTGTCGTCGGTGTCGTATTCATCACGCTGGGACAGCGAAGGATTCCGACTCAAAGTGCGAAGCACGTTCGAGGCCGCAAGGTTTACGGTGGAACGCGTCAGTACATGCCTCTTCGCGTCAACCAAGCGGGCGTGATGCCGATCATCTTTGCTCAAAGTTTGCTGATGATCCCTCCGTTCGTTATGGCTTGGTTGGGTTCCAAGATCAATGATAACTGGTTTGGTCGGATGATTGAGGCTGTTGGAAATGTTCTGCAATTGCCAACATCGATCGTTTACAACTTGATCTACATCGGATTGATCTACTTCTTCTGCTACTTCTGGACAGCGATCACGTTCAACCCGAAAGAGATTTCGGACAACATGAAAGACGCGGGAACGTTCATTCCGGGTTACCGTCCGGGCCGTCGCACGGAAGACTACTTGGAAAAAGTTATCACACGAATCACGTACGTGGGTGCTGGTTTCTTGGCCTTGATCGCGATCGTCCCGACGATCATTTCAGAGACTTTGGGCGTCAATTACATGGTCGCCAGTTTCTACGGCGGTACCGGCCTGCTGATCGCGGTTAGTGTTGCCTTTGACTTGGTCCAGAAAATCGACAGTCACCTTGTGATGCGAAATTACTCGGGCTTGCTCGAGTAGTCCCGCTTCGCATGAAGGCGATAGGCCTTCGGCGAAACGCCTGCTGAAAATTCATAAACGCTCGGAGCATTTGTTCCGAGCGTTTTTTTCGTGAATCTCCTCAGCGGCGAGATGGCTGGGGCTGCAATCAATGGTATTTGCGATTCGATTAGAACAACAATCCGGTCGATTCCAAGATCGTTACGGTCAGATTGTAAAACCCGTGAAGTAGCATCGCCGCAACAAACCATGGCGCGCCATCGGAGAGTTGCGGCATTCTTTCGTGTCGCTGAAACTCAGTCCAGATTTTCGCCACACCGACTGATGCGATCAGTGAGCAGGTGACGTGTAGTAAAACGCAGACTGTCCACCGCCAGGCTGCGAGGCCAGGAGTTGCCGTGTCGACACTCAAATAGAATACGTTCTCAATCGCCGCAAAAACGAGTCCTGAAGTTAGGCCACAAAGCAGAATCTGGGTTGTCGAACGTAAGAGCCAAGGACGTTTCTCGCAAACCCAGACCACCAGTGCAATCTTCATGATCTCCTCGATGATGGGGGCCGCAATAACCACCGCGATTACATGATTAGCGGTTCCCAGTTGCAGGAAGAGGGCTCCAAAGATGGCGAAGATTCCAGAGGCTAGGGCAACAGCCAGCGTCACGCCCCAAGTCGTTGCCGTCGTTGTTTGAGCCGCTTGGCTGTAGTACCAGTTCAGCCACGTAACGGCGTCTTTTGGCGTGGGACCCGCAAGCTCACGGGACAAACCGGGTTCGTCCCATACTGAATTCTCGGGGTCTCCTTCAGCAGGAATGATCTGCGTGTCATCAACCGGTCCGTCGTCTCCCCGGAATGGCTGTGCATCCGGCCTCATCCATGGTTCATCGAACACCGACGGATTATTGCTAATCCTGTCATCCTGCTGCGGCGGCGTCGAATTGGGCGCCGCATAGGGTGACTCATCTTCAAATGATTTGTCCCTTGGGTTGGTCATGTCTGCGGATTGGCAACGTAGGCGGTAGCGGATGCGATAACCGCGGCCATTGGCATTTGTTTCTTTTTGGCCGTTGTGTTTCCACCAACATCGGCAGGTGATATTCGGACGTTGCAGATGGCATTGTAGCCTTGGGCTTGGGCTTTTTCTGCCAAGCGAAGAATGACCTCGCGTTTTCCACGTTCTTGCAAAGTTTGATATGACTTTATTTCACCACCAAAAAAGTTGCGCCATTTGCCAAAAAACATTTTCAAATAGTCGCAACCAATCACTGCTTCGGCCAGCATCAGAGTCGGTGGCTGGCCAGATGTGGCCGCGTTGGGAAAACTTTTGAGTTGCGTTACCAGCATATCAGAGATCGCGGCTTCGCGTTCCTCTAGGTTACGGAAGTGCCGTTTCTCCACAGTCCGACCAATGATAAGTCCGCACACCACAAGCGGTACGAGAAAGAACAAAATGGGTATCAGAAGGTCCACAGAATTATCTCCACAGGAGTTACCGAAACAGAGTCAGCCGAGCTTAAGCACCGGGTTCCGCAACGACAGCGGTGCCGTATGCGTAAAGCTCAGCAGCTCCAGAAGTCACAGCACTGGTGGTGAATCGGACGTTCACAACTGCGTTTGCGCCGAGTTGCTGAGCCTGAGCGAGCATCCGCTCCATCGCCTGCCGACGAGATTCTGTGAGAAGTTCTGTGTAACCTTTCAGTTCCCCACCAACTAGGTTCTTCAATCCGGCTGCGATGTCCCGGCCAGCATGCTTGGCCCGTACGGTGTTGCCTTGAACAAGCCCAAGAATTTGGACAACATTATGTCCTGCAATGCCTTCAGTATTTGTGACGATCATCGTCGAGTTCCTTCTTTAATAGTTAACTGAAAACTTGAGCGAACGTCGCATTCCTGTCACGGATTGATGCACAAACGATTTCCCAAGTGGACCGTGGTTTACCCGTGTATAGGATACAGCTCTGGGGCCAGTCTGCAACAAGATTCTAAGGTTTAGGTTCTGTTTTTAAATTCATGGCGCGAGTATTCGAAGGGATCGCTAAATTCCCTGAACCACTATTTGAGTCAGGGTAAGTTCACGCGATCTTCTTCAAGGTTATTCTTTCTTCTGCCGCTTGTGCGGTTTTAGCTGAATGTATTTTTTCAGCTGGCTCGATAGTTGAGCCACGGTTTTCGCGTGGTCGGGTTGATCGGCAAGATTTGTGATTTCATCGGGGTCGTTCGAGTGGTCATAGAGTTCGCGACCTGCTTTGCCTTCAAGCCATTCGGTGTAACGATAGCGTTCCGTACGAATCGAATACCCCCACGCGTTGGGGTTGTACCAGACCTGGGTGTAGGCGGGTTTGTTCCAATCGTTATCAGATGGGTCGGCCAGCAATGGGCGGAGCGATTGGCCTTGCAAGGCTTCTGGGGGCTCTAGTCCGCACAGATCAGCCAAGGTGGGATATAGGTCAAGCAACTCAACCAGCTTGGTGGTGTTTTGTCCTTTGGTGAGACCCGGCGCCGCAATGATCAGCGGCGTACGAGCGGAGCGTTCGAAGGCTTTGCGTTTGTACCACAATCCTTTTTCACCCAAAAAGTAGCCGTGGTCCGACCAGAACACGATGACCGTATTGTCCATCAGGTCATTCGCTTCCAGTTCATCCAGCAGTCGCCCTACTAGGGCATCCACAAACGAAATCGTGGCGAAATACGCCTGTTTGCACTTTCGTACTTCATCGACAGTGACACCTTTGAACTGGTAGGGCCAATGCGAGCTGTCTTTCAGAATTGCCATTGCAGGAACGTCTTCAAGATCGCGTTTGGCTTCCTCGAGGTCCGGCATCTTGATCTGATCGATCGGATAGAGATCAAAGTACTTTTTTGGAGCCACATAGGGACAGTGTGGATTAAAAAAACCGGCAGCTAGGAAGAAAGGCTGGTCCTTTTTTTGCTTTATCAGCTCGACGATCTTCGAAGCAACCATTCCGTCAGTATGTTCATCGTCACGACTTTCAGGATCCCACCATGACAAGCTTTGGCCAAGTCTCGTATCGTTCTGTTTGTCGACTCCGTACTTCGTGATGTTCTGCTGCTGTGAGCGATCGATCCCAATTGGGTTGTAGCGTTCGTCCCACGACTCCGGGTCGTCATTGCCATCGGTTCCGATGAAAAAGGGATTGCCGTAGTGGTAAATTTTTCCTGCTCGTGCAACGAAGTAGTCGTTGTTGCGAAACATCTGCCCCAGCGTCACAACATCGGGATTCTTTTGCCGCAGTTCATGTTTTAAGGTGTGCATGTCAAGCGTATCGGGTCGCAAACCGGTCATGATGCTGGCTCGACTGGGTCCACAAAACGGTTGCTGGCAGTACGCTGAATCAAATCGAACGCCCATCTTGCAAAGCCGATCAAGATTGGGTGTTTTTACCAACGGATGGCCGTACACGCCGAGGTCGCAGTTCATGTCGTCGACTGAAATGAACAGCACGTTCGGCTTGTCCTGAGCATTCACTGTGGAGCAAAAACAAGCGAAAAGGCTAGTGCTGGCCAGCAATGCAACAAAGATCAGATGTCGTGCGTTAATGATCAACTCCACCGTAAGTTTGAACTTGTGAGCTTCGAGGCCACTCCGCCGCCGCGATGTGGTTCCCAGACTGCTGTGCGTTTTTTTAAACTCGCCGCCCTGCCCTGCGGCTCGATCCGGGATCAATTTATCTATTTATTTTACTCGGCGATCGAGGCTGAGCGTACAGGACTCGGTTCATGGGTGTGATTTCAGGCGGAAGCTCTGCCCAGCGGACTCGGTAGTTGGCCCCTTCAAGTCGATACGTGCGGTCGATATCGAACGCCGCTTCCAATCCAAAGGCTGTTTGCAATGCCAACGGGGCTCGACACGCCGAACGCGGATAGCAGCACGGAAGGATCGCCACCGGCCCGCCGCTGCGAATCGCGATGTCCAGACATAGATCGGACAGAATCCCGCACGCATGAGCACTGACGATTGCGCAGCCGGGTTCTATCCAATCATCGTCCACGTCAATGGCGGACGTGTCATGCTCAATCTTCGCAGCGATCCAAGGTGCTACACGTGTCGCAACGGTCAGCAACTTCTGTCGGCTCTCAGGGTCTTTTTTGTCAACCAAACGGACTCGGTCGACCTTCCGCTCAAACATCGCAAACAGAATTCCCAACAGACCATGCCCGCAGCAAAGATCTGCAACGAAACGAGTTTTGGTATCTTTGCGAACGCGAGCAAAAAACTCAAATGTCTCCAGAACCTCTTTGATAGGCAGCAACCGCTCGGTCGCGATTGCTTTTACAAACGTGTCCTGCAGGCTGTCGGAACTGAAATAGGTTTCGGCCAGCTTCAGGTGTAAGGTATTGGACGAGCCCAGCCAGTGAGTTTTGGGGAGGTCATTCAATTGCGGAAAAAACTTGAAGCGTTGATTGGATGACGGGTTCACTTGGAGTTCCTGATTGTGCGAACGTTAATGGCTGCCGTCTGTCCAAAATCAAACATTGTGATCTACTATATCAAGGCTTGCAGCATTGACAACGAACATCACCAAATCGAATTCTGAATCCTTTGACGCTCTACGACACGAACACCGACCCATTTGACGCTACCCCTGATTTTGTCCGAGTGCTTGATACGCACATGGGAAAAGGAGTCTTCGCTGTGCGCGGGTATCCGGCGACTGCCATGATTGGCGAAATCACCGGCGAGCTGGTTTTTCATTCGGGCGGGGGTGACGAGTACACCTTCGACTTCGATGACGAACTTCAGCTGGAGCCGGACGCACCGTTTCGATTTCTTAATCACAGTTGTAATCCTAACTGCGAATTTGAACTGTGCGAACAACCAGAGACGGACGAACAACCCGCCAAAACCGGTTTGTTTCTTTTTGCATTGCGCGATATTCAGCCGGACGAGCCGTTGTCGATCGATTACAACTGGCCTGCGTCGTGTGCGATTCCTTGCCTGTGTCAAGAAACCGATTGCCGAGGCTGGGTGGTTGCGATTGAGGAGTTGCCACAACTCAAAGAGAAACAACAGTCGTTGGCCTCATAGACGTTGGTGTTCTATTTCCGTTTGGGTTTCTTGGCTATCGTTGACGGTTGTAGGAGTCGCCAGACGTTTGACGAATGCTCATTCTTGGCGTGAGCGTTTGCTTGGCTTGGAAGTTTGGTCGCGCGACCCGTAAACCAACGCCAAAGTGATCCCCGCAGATAGGTGGCGAAGAGGGTGTCGGATTGCTCGACGCCCGTTTTGGCGCGGTCGTTCGCCTGATGCGTTTTGGCTCGATTGCGACGCCCTCCGGCGTCCTCTGAAAGAATCGGCTCGATTCTCCCGATGCGATTAATGGGCCGCTGCGCCAATGGATTGGTCGGAGGCTCGTTGGATACCAACGTTTTGCGGCATGGATGCGCGCGGGGAGGTCAGCACCGCTCGGTGAATGCTGGCCAGTTTTCAGGGACGTACGTGGCGTTCCTTGAACAGCAAGTCCTTACTGGAACGCAGGCAGTCATGGCATATCAACGCAAAATTCGTAACGACATCGTCGCGGTTGGACTACTCGCGATGATCGTCTTTCTGGTCGCTGCGTTGGGTACCTACGATTCTGCCGATCCCGCGTTTGCGGCTCCCACTTTACTGACCGATCTCTACCAGCCTGATCAGTTGGTGTATCCGGCCAACGATTCGGTCACCAATGCCTGTGGATATTGTGGAGCGTGGACGGCCGACATGTTGCTGCACACGCTTGGCTACGGCGCCTACTATTCGGTGCTGGGTTTGATCGCGATGGTCGTCAATATGTTTCGGCGCGAGGCAACGCCTAGTCCGTGGTTGAAGACGATTGGCTGGGCGTTCAGCCTGATCGGACTGACGACGATGGCCAGTATGCTGCTGCCTTCATGGACAATCAGTCCGTTGATCGGCGCCGGTGGATACCTTGGGGCACTTGGAAAAGGACTGTTGACCGCCAATTTTGGTTGGATGGGAAGCCTGACGATCGGCACCGCCGTATTGCTGGCCGGTCTGATGATGTGGACCGAGTACTTGGTATTTCGAGCTGGGCGAGTCGCGTTTGCGCCTGCCATGGTTGCCGCAACGGCACTACTGCCGTTTGGTATGTTGCACGGCTTTGTCACTTGGTTCAATGGCTCCGGCCATGCCGAAGCAGACGAAGATGAAGAGTACGAATACGAGTACGAAGACGAGGAGGATCGGAGCGATGTCCCTCGTACGATTCGGTTCCGCCGACGTTCAGCCGAACTGGCTGATGAGGTAGTCAGTGAAGACGCGGAATTGGATGCCGAAGAAGAGGACTCCGAAGAAGAGTATGAAGAATACGAAGACGACGAAGTAGACGACGAATCGTTCGAAGCCGAAGACCGGCCAACGACGACCTTGAAAATCAAATCAGCTACCAAGCAAGTGGCTCCAGCCTTGGCACCGGTCGAAACGGAGGCTGAAGTTGAAACAGAAAATGCGGTACCGAAACCTCACTTCAAAATGCCCGCGAAGAAGCCTAAGCCTCCCACTGAACGAGAGCAGGTTATCAGTCAGTTGAATGCGGCGGCAGTCGCGGAAGACATGGCCGACTATGACCTCCCTAGTTTGAACATACTGGAGACTGGGGACGAAGTCCCGTTTGAAGCTCAGAAGCGTGAAGCATTGCGAAAAGCAGACGTGCTGGAGCGGACGTGCAAGGAGTTTGGGTACGACGTAAAAGTGGTCGAGATCGAGACTGGGCCGGTGATTTCGCAATATGAAATCGAATTGGCTCCCGGTTTGCGTCTGCAGAAAATCACCGCGTTGTCGGACGATCTGGCGATCGCGATGCGAGTGCCGAGCGTGCGAATCGTTGCGCCGATTCCGGGCAAGAACTCGGTCGGCGTCGAGGTACCCAATGAGACTCGGCAGATTGTTCACCTGCGTGAGGTGATGGAGCAATCGGAGCGGCAGATCAAGAAAATGAAGATTCCGTTGTTTCTGGGAGCGGATGCGGTCGGTGCCCCGATGGTTGCGGACTTGGCCGCGTTGCCTCACCTGCTGATCGCGGGTCGTACAGGCACCGGTAAATCTGTGGCGCTCAATGCGATCATTTCCTCGATTTTGATGACGCGTCGCCCGAACGAAGTTCGCATGCTGATGATCGATCCGAAAATGGTTGAGCTAAGCGGCTACGCCCGATTGCCTCACTTGATGCACCCCGTGGTGACGGACATGCGGAAGGCGGAAGCCATTCTGGCTTGGGCGGTCGACAAAATGGAAGAACGCTACGCGCTGTTGGCCAGAGCAGGCGTGCGTCACGTGACCAGCTACAACCAGTTGGGCGAAGAGGAGTTGATGGATCGCCTGAAACCGCAAACGGATGAAGAGCGACAGACGATTCCACGAAACTTGCCATTTATCGTGATCGTTGCCGACGAGATGGCGGACTTGATGATGACCGCCGGCAAAGAGGTTGAGGCTCACATTATCCGCTTGGCTCAGAAGAGTCGTGCGGTTGGGATTCACCTGATTCTTGCGACGCAGAAACCAACCGTCGACGTTATCACCGGTTTGATCAAGTCGAACTTGCCGGCGCGGATCGCGTTCCAAGTGGCGTCCAAAACTGATAGTCGCGTTGTGCTCGATGCGGGTGGCGCTGACAAACTGTTGGGATGTGGCGACATGTTGTTCCTGTGGCCGGGAACCAGCACATTGTTGCGAGGCCAGGGAACGTACCTGAGCGATCCGGAAATCGATCGTGTGACCGACGCGGTCAGCACGGGCGAGCAGCATTTTGTTCACGAACTGGTGAACATTAAGGTCAAGTCAGACGACGAAGGCGAGGATGCCGGTCCGAAGAAGCTGGAGAATCGCGACGATTTGTACGCCGAAGCGGTCACGATCGTGGTCAACGAGCAGCGTGGAAGTTGCTCGTTGTTGCAACGGGCGATGGGCATTGGCTACGGCCGTGCGGCACGGTTGATCGATTTCATGGCGGAGGACGGTTACGTTGGGCCATACAACGGCGCGAAGGCTCGTGAAGTCATGATGACGCCTGAGCAATGGGAGAACATTCGAACGGGAGGAGACGGGTCGGAGTTCGCAGAGGATGACGATGACGGCGCTGAAGCCGCAGAAACCAAATCAGAGTTGCCACCAAAATTGTCTCCGCCGTCACCCAAATCACGTTTGTTGAAGAATCTGGCGGATACGCGTACGACACAAATGGCCGCCAACAGTATTGCTCCGGCTGATGAAGTGGTGGAAGACGATCAGGACGAGGATGAGGACGACGAATATGAATACGAGTATGAAGATGTCGAAGATGATTCGGATGAAGAGTACGAAGTCGAATACGAAGCAGACGACGGAGAGTACGAGGATGTCGAGGACGACGAAGAGGAGTATGAATACGAAGACGGGGACGATGAAGAATACGAAGATGTTGAGTGAGGTTTTCGGTTTTCAGGGTTCAGGCGGCAGAACAATTGTGTGCGGTGTGTGGCTAGGTTTTAGTCGCGAAGCGACGGCATGCTGAAGCCCCAAGTTTTACTTGGGGTAAAGCGACCCAGCAAAATACAAGTCGCGGAGCGACGACAGGTGAGTCTTTGCGTGCGGCGACGAGAACCCAGGCCCTGTGTTGAATGCTCATCTTACGACGGGCTTTTTTGAGTTTACGAGTAGTGCGTATCACAAACTGTGGTACATTTTTGGCAACCAGTACTATCTATTTTCCTGAGAGGGTTTTGATTTGACCAGTTTCAATCGAATGATTTTCTTCGCAATGATTGCTTCTGTTTCTTTCACCATGACTTGCGATTCAGACGCCGCTGAGAATGGCCGACGTCAGCGCTATTCGGCTCAGCAGCGCGCCGAAATTCGGGCGATGCCAATTCTGGAACGACCGAGTCGACGGGGACATTTTTACGGAAACACCGTGCGTAGAAATGCTGCAATAACATCATCGAAATCAGCCGTTTCCCGTAAACAAGTCGCCACACCGTCTACCTTCATTACGACTGGGAAGCCACGGACACGAGCACAAGTTCAGCCAAAGGCGCAGACGCAAGTTCGAGTAATATCGACTAAGCAGCCGTGGCCTTCTGCTCAAGAAAAGGTAACCGTCGACGGGCAAGCGGCTTTCGTGGAACCAACCGTCACGGCAAGAGCGGTATCAAGTCCAGTCCGGTCTGCTTCAACGCGCGGCAGGGAGCGGTCAAAGAAATAGCACAACGTTGGTGGGGCGTGTGCGTGAGCGGGGGGCATCGTTGAGGATGCCTCGCCCGCTAACCGTAATACCGCAACAGATTTATTGAGCGTGCATCTTGCCGCGTCCGTCGACGGGCTCGATTAGCGTCGACTTCAAGTAGTCGGCGTTCATGCGGCCGATGAAGGCGATGCTGATTCCCTTGGGGCATTGAGCTTCGCATTCGGCATAGTTGCGGCAGGATCCAAAACCCTCTTCCTCCATCTGCTCGACCATCGCGCCGACTCGTTCGTAACGCTCGGGCTGGCCTTGAGGTAACATTCCCAAGTGGGAAACCTTGGCCGAGGTGAACAGCATGGCGGAGCCATTCGGGCACGCGGCAACACAGGCTCCACAGCCGATGCAGCTGGCTGCATCAAGTGCTGTTTCTTGGACGGCGGGCTCGATTGGAATTGAGTTTGGATCAGGTTTCGGGCCCGAGTGATTGCTGATGTATCCACCCGCTTGGATGATTCGGTCAAATGCGGAGCGGTCGACGATCAAGTCGCGCAGGACTGGAAAGGCACCCGATCGAAATGGTTCGACGTAGATTTCCGCACCGTCTTTGAAGTGACGCATGTACAACTGGCAAGTCGTGGTGGTGGCTTGGGGGCCGTGAGCTTCACCGTTGATCACCATCGAGCACATGCCGCAGACGCCTTCACGGCAATCATGGTCGAACGCCACAGGCGAGTCGCCGTCACGAGTCAATTTCTCGTTTAGGACGTCCATCATTTCTAGAAACGACATGTCGGGAAGTACGTCGTCCAAGTCGTAGGACTCCATTTTTCCTTTTTTGTTGGTAGCTTCCTGCCGCCAAACGTGTAAACGAATTCTCATGACTTGTAGTTCCTTGTTGCCAGAGGAAACGCGTTAAACTCAAGCGGTTCCTTGTTCAGTTCAGGCTTAACGCCCTCGCCCTTGTATTCAAAAACGGAAACGAACGAGAAATCCTCATCGTTTCGTTTGGCTTCGTTTTCTTCGGTTTGGTATTCTTCTCGTAAGTGGCAGCCGCACGATTCTTCGCGTGATAACGCGTCACGGCACATCAGTTCGCCAAAATCCAAAAAGTCAGCGACTCGGGCGGCATGTTCGAGCGATGTGTTCAGCTCCGAAGCTCCACCCGGCAATTTTAAATCGCTCCAGAATTGGTCACGCAGTTCTGGGATCTTTTTGAGCCCTTCTTCGAGCGATGATTTGTTACGAGCAATACCGCAATGCTCCCACATGATTTTGCCAAGTTCGCGATGGAAATCCTGTGACGATCGCGTCCCATTGATGGACATCAGTTTGCTGATGTGGTCGCGGCAGTCTTGTTCGACTGCGGCAAACTGGTCGTGATTGGTGTCGATTTCTCCCGGAGTCTGACGGCTCAGATAGTCACCGATCGTGACGGGGACGACGAAGTATCCGTCGGCCAAGCACTGCATCAGCGAACTGGCTCCTAGGCGGTTGGCTCCGTGGTCGGCGAAGTTTGCTTCGCCAGCGGCGTACAAGCCGGGGATGGTGGTCATCAAGTTGTAGTCGACCCACAGTCCGCCCATCGTGTAGTGGACGGCCGGGTAAATTCGCATCGGAGTTTCGACCGGATCGTCGTCTGTGATCCGCTGGTACATCTCGAACAGGTTCGAGTACTTTGACTTGACCGCCTCGATGCCCTTTTCTTCGATCGCGGTGCCGAAGTCCAAGTAAACACCGTAACCCGTTGGGCCGACACCCAAACCTTGATCGCAAACGTCTTTCGCATTACGAGCCGCAACGTCTCGAGGGACCAAGTTACCGAAGCGAGGATATCGTTCTTCCAAGTAGTAGTATCGTTCGGCTTCTGGAATGTCGGCAGGAGATCGTTTTTCGTCAGGATCACGTGGCACCCAGATACGACCGTCGTTCCGCAACGATTCGCTCATTAGTGTCAGCTTCGACTGGTAGTCACCCGATGCCGGGATTGAGGTTGGGTGAATCTGAGTGAAACATGGATTTGCGAAACCGGCTCCACGACGATAGGCTCGGAAGTTCGCCGTGACGTTGCAGGCTTTGGCGTTGGTCGAAAGGTAAAAGACGTTGCCGTAGCCGCCGGTGGCCAGCACGACTGCGTCGGCCGAGTGTCGTTTCAGTTCCCCAGTGATTAGATCACGAGTGATAATGCCTCGGACGTTGCCGTCAACGATCACGTAGTCCAGCAACTCGGTCCGAGTGTGCATCTTGACCTTTTTCTGGGCGATCTGTTCTTCCAAAGCCGAGTAGGCGCCCAGCAAAAGCTGCTGCCCTGTTTCGCCGCGACAGTAGAAGGTTCGCTCGACCAGTACACCGCCGAACGATCGGTTTGCCAGTTTGCCACCGTACTCGCGAGCAAACGGAACTCCTTGGGCAACGCATTGGTCGATAATTGCGGTGCTCAGTTCGGCCAATCGGTAGACGTTTTCTTCACGAGCGCGGAAGTCACCACCTTTTTGCGTGTCGGTGAACAGCCGCCAAGTAGAGTCGCCGTCGTTGCGATAGTTCTTGGAGGCGTTGATGCCTCCTTGAGCTGCGATACTGTGAGCACGTCGGGGCGAATCTTGAAAGCAAAAGCATTCAACGTCGTAGCCCATCGCTCCCATCGAGGCCGCGGAGGCAGCCCCTGCGAGTCCGCTACCGATGACGAGAACCTTGTATTTGTGACGATTGTTGGGCCCCACCAGACGCAAATGGTCTTTGTGGTTGGTCCACATGTCTTCGATCGGTCCCTGAGGCAATTTCGCGTCGAGAGTCAGCATGATTTCGTTCTTAAAATTGTTTTACGTAAGATTGCTTTACGAATTTAATCTTGAACCGTGATACACGGAATTTAGTGACCCAGCAAAGCCGGATCGTAGGCGGTTGGCTCTGGCATCATGCCCGTCATGAACGACAAAGGCACCAAGGCAAATCCAACAACGATGCCAATGGTTGCGATGATCGCGAACATTCGCAATGCCTTGTTGCGATCGGGGTTATCGATTCCGAGCGTCTGAAACAGGCTCCAAACTCCGTGGTATAGATGGAATCCAAGGACTCCCATCACCACCACGTAGAACAGAGAGATCAGCGGGTTTCGGAACGAGCTATATAGGTTCTCGTAGACGGCACCATGTTTGAATTCACCGATTGGCAAGGCGCCCACCGTAAAATGCAGCAGATGGAAGACGATGAAGAATGCGATCAAGCTTCCGGAAAACATCATCCACAAAGCTGCCAACGATGAGGCCGTCTTTTTACTGCGAACGTATCCAACCGGGCGAGCTTCCAAGTTGCGAAACGCGAGTTGGACAACCACGACGATGTGCAAAACGACGCTGCCCAAAAGCACCATGCGAGCGATCCAGAGTCCGGCCATCTCGGGCAAGAAAGGTTCTCCTGCCACTTTCAGGAACTGGCCGTATTCGTCAATGTGAGGCACGCCGGCCTCGGTTTTCCCAGTGAAGACTTTCAAGTTTCCGGCAACGTGGCCGACAAGAAAGCCGAACAAAACCAAGCCAGTCACTGCTGCAATGAACTTTTTGCCGATCGTGCTGGAATACAGTGTCGTAATGCGGTTCATGAATCAGTGTTCGGAAATAAAAAAGACTCAGGTGATACTGCTGCTGGAAGCTTCCAGCGGCGAAGTCGGTAAAACCGTTCGCTGCGGAAACTTGCTGGCAGTAACAGTATAGGTTTTGACGCCCTTGGGCAGAATGACAGTATTCGGCAATGCGGACGCATTTGCTCAAATGTTTCATTCGCCATCGTGATGACATTGCCCGTATTTTATTCGGGTTTTATAACCGCCTAACGAACGGTCTCGCCGGAAACAGTGGAATGCTAGGTTGCCGACGTTGTCAAAACTGAGTGGCTTCCGGGTTGGCTTGCAGTCGGGTGGATGGAGCCGAGCACTGGAAAAGATGTCATTCTGTTGCAATCGCAATGTTGGGCTCTGTCGGAAATGGGCCAATTTCACGGCAATATTTACCTTTCTAGCGTTTTGACTCGCCCGGGTTGCTGATTCAGTCAGTAAATCGCGTGCCCAGTTGCTATGCGGTGAGTGTATTGCTATTGTTTTTAAAGACGGTTGGTTTTCGAAGAATTTTCGACGTGGGGTTTCGGTGCAGCAAGAGCTTGAATTTCATCAGCTGAAGTACTTTTTGGCAGTCGCTCGCGCGGGAAATTTTACTCGTGCGGCCGAGGAGTTGGGAGTTTCTCAGCCGACGCTCAGCCGAGCGATTCAGAAACTCGAAACGCAATTGGGGCAGCCGCTGTTCGAGCGTAAGCCGCGAGAGGTTGCGCTGACGGACTTGGGCGAGTTGTTTGTCAATCGCGCGGAGCAGATTCTGGCGTTGGTGAAGGATACGTTTTCCGAGCTGACGGACGCCGCCGAAAGCGGCCGAGTACGTTTGGGTGTGATCCCGACAATCGCTCCGTTTTTTCTTCCATCAGTGTTACAGGAATTTGCCAAGAAGTACTCTGATGTTTCGGTTGTGGTGCAGGAAGACACGACCGAAAATTTACTAAAGCGGTGCAGCCATGGCGAGGTGGATCTTGCCGTGCTGGCGCTGCCGATCACGGCCAAGTACCTTGAGATTGAATCTTTATTCGAAGAGGAGTTGGTTTTGGTGATGCCCAACCATCACCCTCTGGTTAAGAAGAAAACGATTTCGCTCAAGGACGTGAAAGACCTGTCGTTTGTGATGCTTGACGAGGCGCATTGTCTTTCGGACAACATTGCCGCATTCTGTCGACGCCAACAAGTTCAGCCGGTCTCGATTGAGCGAACGAGTCAATTGGCAACGGTGCAGGAGCTCGTTTCACTCGATCACGGAATTTCGATGGTCCCAAAAATGGCTCAGGTTCTGGACCAGTCCAAAAGCCGGACCTATCGATCTTTCAGTGGCGAGAAACCGACTCGCACGGTCGCAATGGCGGCCAATCCCTATCGTTACGAAAGTAAATGGCTGGCCGCGCTCAAGGAACATTTGCGAGAGGTGGGAAGCAAGATCCAGTGACCGCATGGTTCGGTCACTTGTCTGCGTATTGAAACGTCAGCGGTGAATCGATATCGGGATGCAGGCTTTGGTGGACTGGGCAGTGGCTGGCTGCTTTCTCCAATGCCGCTCGATGTTTTTCGTCCAGACCGGCAGGCATCGAAATGGAGACCGGTAGTCGAGCGATGCGACGGGGGGCATCCTGAGACATGTGTTTTTCAACATGGATTTTGACGCCGACTAAATCAAAGTCGTTGCGTTGGGCGTAGATGCCCATGATTGTCGCGACGCAGCTACCGAGTGCCGTCGCGACGAGATCGGTGGGCGAGAACGATTCGCCTTTGCCATGATTGTCGACCGGTGCGTCGGTGATTAGTTCGCATCCGCTGGGACCGTGGGTGGATCGGCAGCGCAGATCACCCGAGTATTCGATATTGATTTCGACCATTGTTTATTCCTTGATGATGGATATTGGTTGATACAAAAAAGTTGCCAGCACGAATGAACGGCATTCGAATGACAATGGTGGCAGGCAGTGTTCCGCCGTCGTCCCATTCCTTGGGCTAAAGCCCAAGGCTACGCGCCGTCGTCCCATTCGGGACTGAAGTTTGAAAATCCTGAACCGTTATACTCTAAAACACGAAAAAAGCGTGACCAAGTTGGCCACGCTTTTTGTGAATCTAAAGTTCGCTTTCGCAGAACTAGCCACCAATCTTGGCGATCAGGTCGGCGGTGCGGCTACTGTACCCCCACTCGTTGTCGTACCAGCTGACGATCTTGACCAAGTCACCCATGACTCGTGTTTGAGGAGCAGCGAAGACCGAGCTGTGTGGGTCATCGATGATGTCTGTCGAAACCAATGGATCTTCGCTGTAGCAAAGAATGCCTTTCATTGGTCCTTCAGCAGCTGCTTTGACGGCAGCGTTGACTTCTTCAGCAGTCGCCGGTTTTTCCAGCTTGACAGTTAAGTCGACAACCGACCCCGTTGGCACAGGAACTCGCATCGCCATTCCAGTCAGCTTGCCCTTCAAGGCCGGGATGACCAAAGCCACAGCTTCAGCAGCACCCGTCGAAGTTGGGATGATGTTCAATGCGGCGGCGCGTGAACGGTATAGGTCCTTGTGAGGAGCATCCAGTACGTTCTGGTCGTTCGTGTAACCGTGAACGGTTGTCATCAAGCCAGAAGCAATGCCGAAGGTGTCGTTGAGGACTTTCGCGACAGGAGCCAAGCAGTTGGTGGTGCAGCTGGCGTTACTGATGCACTTCATGTCGGCGGTCAGCTGATCGTCATTGACTCCAAGGACGCAGGTCAGATCAGGAGCGTCCTTCGCAGGAGCACTAATGACAACCTTTTTGGCTCCTGCTTCAAGGTGCGAATCGTAACCAGCCTTGCCGTCTTTGGCTCGGTTGGTGAAGACGCCAGTGCTTTCGACGACAACGTCAACCTTCAAATCGCCCCATGGCAAAGATGCTGGATTGCGTTCTTCGAAGACGGGAATCTTGTCGCCGTTGACGATCAGGTGCTTGTCGTCAAAATCAACAGTGCCGGGAAAGCGACCGTGGATACTATCGAACTTCAGCAGAGTTGCCAGAGTTTTGTTATCAGTCAGATCATTGACGGCCACGACATCGAACTCGTCGGCACGGGCCATCAGGTTACGGAAAGTCAAACGTCCAATACGTCCAAAACCGTTAATAGCAACACGAATTGCCACGACATTTCTCCAGTAATCAAGAGGTTCATTAACCCATAGTCGCGACAAATCGGGTCGCAGTCATGGTGCTTTTCAAGGCCCTTGCGAGTCTTCAGCTGAGCAAGGACGATATCAGATCAGGTCGCTGGGCGGCAAGTAGGTGACGCGGTCAATCGAAATGAATACAGCATGCCGGACCCCAAAAACAACGAAGCAAGCGATTGCGAAAGTACGGAAACATCAAAAGAAACGTACGGTTTGGCGAACCGCAGATCGTCAACTTCCAGCGCTTGGCAGGCTCCCGTAGGAGTCGCCGCCGGGACGTGGGATTACGTCAATCGGGATCACATCGGCGATCAGTATGACTCATTCGTAGAAGATGAGCCATTAAATCAGGTCGATCGGAAGATCATCTCCCGTTATTTGCCTCCGTTGAAAAATTTGGCTCGGTCTTCAGCCAGCGGCCAACAGCCACCGGGGCCTACGGTGATCGATTTTGGCTGCGGAACTGGACGAACGCTTTTACCGTTAGTGAAGGACGGCTATCGAGCCGTGGGTGTCGATTTGTCCGAATCGATGTTGGCGAATCTGAGAAAAAATTTATTGAAGCATGATCTTGGAGAGGCTTCTGTGAGCATGATTTTGGCGAATCTGGTCGAGCTTTCGTGCCTTGCCGATCAGGCGGCCGATCATGGCGTTTGTATGCTCAGTACGCTGGGCATGATCAAGGAAGATAAGAATCGAGCGAAGTTTTTGGCTCACGCTCGGAGAATCATTCGGCCTGATGGCCGGTTTTTTGTGCATGCTCACAATTACTTTTACCAATGGCGGCATCCGGGCGGCATCCGCTGGGCTGCCTCAAATTTGGTCCGGTCACTTCGAGGCAAAGAGCAAGTTGGCGACCGGTTGGCGACGTATCGAAACGTTAGTGGCATGTTTATTCATCAGTTTCGTCGATCTGAATTGAGCCAGTCGTTGACCGATGCCGGATTCTCGTCGCAGGAATGGTTTGGAGTGGAAGCCGGATCCACGGAACCGGTGCCGATCAAGCGTTGGCACAATCCATTCCGCTTTGTTGGCTGGGTGGTGGTTGGGCAATCATAAAGAGACAGGCTCTGCCAAGCGGACTTGGAACCTTCTACAATGGGAGCAACAGAAAGTGCTTCGGTATCTGTGATTCCGATTTCCGCATTCCCAATTCCGAATTTGAAACTATGTCACGTCGCGAACAACTTGAATCTATGCTTGCTGAAACTCCGGACGATACTTTCCTGCGCTATGCGTTGGCGTTGGAGCTGGACGGTGAAGAGGAGCACGAACGCAGCATTGAGTTGCATAAAAATTTGATGGCGGACGATCCACCATATGTTCCGTCGTTCTTCATGTGCGCTCAGCAGTTGGCGCGATTGGAACGCGACGATGAAGCTAAAGAGTTATTAAAGTCTGGGATCGAGCAAGCGAATGCTCAGGGTAACGCTCACGCGGCAGGCGAGATGACCGAGTTCCTGATATCACTGGGGTAGTCGTGCCCAGTCGGATCAAAAGTGCCTACGATTCTTACACTTTTGGTTCGTCGGATTGATCATTCTTGTTTTCGGATGTTTGTGTGCTCTGGGTGGGGGTAGAGCCTTCGAGTCCATAGTACTCGCGCATCTTGATCGTTCGCTGGTGGATTTCGTTGACTCGTGTTAGCAGTGCTTTCTCTCTGGCGTTTGCTGCGTGCAGGCGACCATGAAGTTCTTGGATATAGACTTCCTTCTGATCCAGTACGTCTTGAAGTTGGTCGATGTAAGCTTCTTTTCTGGCCAGTTCGGCTGGCAATTGGTCGAGCCGTTTGACGGCGGCGGCGAGTTCCAGCTTTAGTATGTTGGTGTCTCTTTCCTGGAACGCCGTGTTGTTGGGATAGAGGGTCGCTAGGTCAAAATTCTCGGGAATGTGTGGGAACCCTAGTCTT
>CAZLYM010000002.1:9993-14857 GCA_964563475.1 uncultured Pirellulaceae bacterium | reverse complement strand
GGGATAGAGGGTCGCTAGGTCAAAATTCTCGGGAATGTGTGGGAACCCTAGTCTTTTTACAGGCAGTATTCGGGCCGGCAGTTTGATCGGTTGATCATTGGACCGAGCGACTTGGCCAGCGTCGATCATCGCGTCGATCAATTGAATCAAACGGGGCGTGGCAGCGGAAGAGCATTCTAGCTGTTCATGTAAGGCGGCGTTTTGGAAGACCATGCGGTGTGGTGGAGGATCGGCCAGCTGTTCAAGGACAGGGAACACATGCGAGTTCGCAGTAATTGACCACGCCGGAGTGATGTACTTTGGCGAATTCCAGTAGTCGATGATTGCCGTCGGCCGATTACGAAGCGCGCTTTCCAGATACAGGGTTGAAGGAGAGGTGATGACCGCGTCGGATTCGTCGATGGCCTGATGTAAAGGCGGTAGCTTGTGAGTCGGAAGATCAGGCAGGCCCAGTTCATCGCTCAAGCCGTCGGTGAGACGCCAGTTTAAGTCCACCGGTCTGCCGTTCACTTTGGGGATGCGTTCGAATCGGTCAACTAGGAATCGCAACGAATCGACAAGTGTCTGGCGTTGTGATTGAGTGAAAGCGGGCGTGTTGGCGGTCGCGATCAACAACCGAAACGGGCCCTCGGTGCGAACCGGTGGCGCGGCGTTTGCGCTCAAATGATCTAGACGAGGCATCCCGACGACTTCGCACCGCCCCGGGTTCCCCCATGACTCGATAACTCTGGCTTGTCCTTGTCCGATACAAGCCAACTTATGCCCGCACACCGGTTGGAAGACGCAGCCTTGGGAAATGCCTGGATGTTCCCAAGTGTTTCGGTACTCCAAAATACCATCGGTCAAAACAAGGACCGGCACATGATTGGACTCGGTTAGCTTTCGAAGTGCGGAGAGTTCTTCCCAGCGATAGTGCATGTGAGTGATCACAATGCCGGCGTCATCAGGCACGGACCATCGCGAGGGTTCTTCTTCAACGACTTCGTATTCCAGTGATAATCGATCCAACCAAGGTGTGTAGATCGATGACTTCCTCGCAAATCGACACAGGATGTAGGCTCGAAGCTTGGTCATTCGGAGTCGTTCTTGGTGTACAGTTTTCGCCAAGTGCCTAGTGCTTCGGGATATGAAATCCTGAGATCAGCATCTCGACACAGGTACTAAGCGCTCACATTCCTAATGATGTCCCAACTTTACGGTGTTGAACAGGCCCCGGCCATTGGTGTTCGGTCGTGGAGCGAAGTTCTCGTATCGGAAGCGATAACCACTAATCTATCCGACTTGATCACTTGGCCCTGGGTAATAGAAAGAAAAAACACGGTCGACGTTTTGGTATCGACCGTGTTTAAATAGTGCACTCCGTGACAACAAGGCCACGATTCTGCACGAAACTATCTTGAAATTGTTTCGCTGGTTCGCTCTAACGGCGAATCGTTCGGGTTTTCTACTGAGCCCGCACGCCGCTCCCGGTCAAGCTTTGTTGACGACGAAGCTGTTCCAACTGCCGTCGCAAAGCCTGAATCTGTTGTTGCTGCTGTTGAGTTCCAGCTTGCTGCAACGTGCGCTGCGGTTGAGGACGGTAGTTCGATTGCAATTGACTAAGCGCGGGCTTCTGCGTCGATATAGGTCGAGCCGAGCCGGTTGCCAGCTCGATTACCGATTGCATTCCCGATCCCGAGCTATCGTCCGCTGGCGGGACGAATGAGAAATCATCTTGGTAACGGTTGGAGGTGCTGGCCCGTTGCTCGCGTCGCGAACGAGTTGTCGCATCTGCTTGGACATTGGCGTTTCCGTTGTCCACGTCTTCAAGTGTTGGTGGCTGTCCATGTTGCAGCATTACTTTCCCTGTTCGTCCACCTCGTGCGACCTTCAACTCCAGTTGGTCGCCGGCACCGAGAATTTTTGCAATCTGCTCAAACTCTTCGATCGATGTCAGCTCGACGCCACCGGCTTCGACTAGGACGTCGCCGCGACGGAGGCCAGCCTCGGCCGCGTTGCCGCCGGCGGCAACTTGAGCCACGACAAGGTTTTCGCTCTTGTCTAGGACGACCGCCATTCCAAAACCATCCTGCCCACTTTTAACAACGGTAGGCCGTTGGGGGTCGGCTTGTTGAGCCGCTGTGGATCGATGCTGTGAACCTTGATGGTTTGCGGCACTCGATTGCGATCGTCCTTGTGAGTTTGGGCGTATCGCTGGAGTGGGGCCTTTTTGAGCGGCCTGCTTCGGTTTGGTCGCAGGTGTTGGCTGCTTGGGTTGGGGTTGTCCCGCAAATTCGTCACGGATTTTTTTTAACAACCGACCGCGAGGTAGAAATCTATCAAATGGTCCATCGGCAAACGTTGTTGCTCCAAAGAGTACAACCGTAGCAAGTGAAAATAAGCAAATACGAGTTTTCATATTGTTCCCGGAATCCTTTCCGAAAGCACTGGGCAAGGGTATGGCATGTGGGCGTGTCATTCGTTCGGATCATGCGGCCTTCCTCAACGAATGAAGGGTGAGCAATCGATCCAATCTATACACGCTTGTTTCGTCCGTGCGACACTCGTAAAACAGGAATCCGTGACCAGCATGACGTTTCTGAAAAACTGGAAGAACGGTATCGACTCGCTCGACCCAACCAAGCGTCATGACAGGGCTAAGCTGTGACGAACATTCAGTGCTCGGTCGTATGAGCCGTGCGATCGCATCAAGCCGCAAAGCTTAACAGGGCTCGGATTGCTAAGCCGTGTATCGATCTGCCTCGACATGCTGCGGTTTACCAATACCGGCGTGAGTTTGGGTCTTTCTGGTACTGGCGATAGAGTACCGAATCCGGTTCTGACTTAAGGCTAGCTCGGAAAGCGAAGCCAGCGACAGCGCCGGCGATCAGCCCTCCGACGTGAGCCATGTAGGCGACTCCACCGGCTTGTTGGGGACCGAGCAGCGAGTCGAACACGGAAAACACTTGCATCACCGTCCAGAGCCCGATCACATAGATGGCGGGTATCGAAACGACAAAGTACAAAACGATTGCATTTACCTTATTTCTGGGGAATAACACCATGTACGCACCGAGGATCCCAAAAATCGCGCCGGACGCACCGAGATTCGGAATCACGCTGCCGGGCGAAACGAGAATCTGGGCGAAGGATGCAAACAGTCCGCTGATCAGATAAAAAATCAAAAACGGAATGTGCCCGAAACGATGCTCGACGTTGTCACCAAAGATCCATAAATAGAGCATGTTGCTTAGTAGGTGACCGATGCTGCCGTGCATGAACATGGATGTGAGCAGCGTGAGGTAAATCAGCGACGGGCCCGGGACATGAGGGACTTCAATATTCTCGCCCTCTGCCGTCATCACGACCGGGCTGACAATATCCACGCCTGTTGTGATCTCCTTGGGCGTCATCGCCCACTGGTAGGTCAGTTGAGGGTCGGAGACTTGGTAGAAGTAGACCAGCACATTGATGATCAGGATCGCCCACGTGAAGTAGGCGGGCCCGGTCAGCTTGCTATCGTCATCAGAGAGTGGGAACAGCATTCAATGCACTCGCTTGGTGGAACTGGAGTAGAATTAAGACTTTGACGAAGCCGGCTGATGGCGAGGAGCCGAGGAAATTCGTCAAGGTCGTGTTCATGGTTCAAGGGCTACGAATCCGTTTCGATGCGATTGTTAAACTTCGCAGCGAAACCAACCAGCATCAGCAGCAGGAAGGTCAAAACTCCACCAATCACGTAGCCACCTTCAGGCGACATAGCTTTTTTCTCAAGTGACACATAGGCTGCGCCAACAGCAAGTGCGACTGACAGGAGCATCGCAATGTTCCCGATGATTCGGCGTCCACCGACTGGTCGATCTTCTCCCATCAGATCATCGTTGTTCATCATCAGGAAAAATGCGAAGTAGGCGATCGGCAGCAAGATCACGGCAAAGGTTCCGGCGACCACGACCAAGTAGGTTTTCGAAGCTCCGGTCCAGATCGCGAACCAGAAGAAGCCCATGATTCCAGCTGTCGTCGAACCAAAGAGGCGTGCTGCTAGGCTGTCGTAGTTGCCAACGATTTCTGCAAACGCATAGCCGTTGATCAACATCAGAATGATGATCGACGAAAAGCCCATTCCTAGCACACCCAGCCCGAAGATGAAGTCAGAGTTTTCTCCCAGAGCAGGTTTCAGCGACGCGGCCAATTGCTTGGAGTCCGGTTTCACCAAAGACAACGCCAGCTTACGCTCAGATTCTGGCATTGTGGACAGATAATCGGCGATTGCTTTGTTACGAGCGTCCGTCTGGGCCGTTTTCTGTTCTTTTAGTTTTTCTTCGTCCTTGCTGTCGGTCGGCATGGCATCGATTTCGGCCAACACTGCGGCAGCACTGTCGTCCAGCTCCATGCGGTCGGCGATCGTGCCAGAAACTTTACCGAAGAAGTCGCTCGTTGCCACTGCGTCTGCGTTTGCGCTAAGGATCGCTAGATCTGCTTTGGCGTGAAACGCATGAGCCGAAGTGATTACGATACACGAGGTAACCAGTACGAATGGAATCGCCATGCCAGTGACCAAGTCCCAACGTGCGAGGCCTCGAAACGTTCGGTCCCAGCCACGAGCAATCATCGAGTACGGCAGCAGGAAGGTCATGTTGATTCCGACGGCTGCTGCGGCACTTGAAATCAAAACACCTTGCTGGCGACTGACAATTTTGTCAGACCAGTAAGTCTTCAGGTCGTCGGGTAGGTCTGCCAAATGATCAGGCAAGCTGCCAGCAGCTGAGGTCCATTGAAACGGATTCGGAAGGTAACCGGAAAAAATCGTTGCCCAGTCCAGTGTTTGGGCCAGTTTGTAAACCGCAAAGACAAAACACAGTACGACAAAACCGACCATGGCTTT
>CAZLYM010000002.1:0-9893 GCA_964563475.1 uncultured Pirellulaceae bacterium | reverse complement strand
CCGCCCAAGTTCTTGTCGATTGCGTCGTAACACAGACTGAACTGAGGCAGAATGAAGATCATGTTGGCCAAAATCGTGGCTGTGATCCAACCAACGCCCAAGACCGGGTTGATGTATTGGTTGATCGCCGGGAACGGACGTTTGCCAGTTGAGAGCGTGACGTAGCTAATTGCCGACAGCATCACGACGCCCGCGATGATGGCCACCAGTTGAACCCACAACAGATCCGTGCCGCCAATCATTCCTAAGTACAGCGCACTTCCTAGCGAGCCGCCTCCTAGAGTGATCGCACTTTGCAACCAGCCGGGCCCCGACAGTCGCAAGTACGCCGCCATGGTCGACCCGGCCCCTTTGGCTTGAGCGGCGGCCAGAATTTCGCGATCACGGAATGTTTTTTCGTTCATGGATTTTTTAGCGGCTTGTTGCACGCCATGTTCGGTGGCCGGAGGGAGTGGACGAAGACGTCCGACAAACTAAGTTGCACTCAATCGCAACGGCTCCCAGTCTAATCGAGTCGCCACGTGAAATTGAGGGGGTATTTTGAACGCGACGCGGAAAGAATGGGTGCGTTCGGCTCCTTTAGGTAATTTGCGACGAATTTGCGTCGGTTGGTTTTCGTTCGAGCACTGGAACCCGTCGTCTGGAAAGTCGAAAGCACGCAATCGCTGCGGCCCACATCAACAACGTGATGACGGATGTGATCCCGATCAATTGATCGTTAGTGAACTTGCCGATACCCGTCAGTTCACAATCGCCAATGTACGATTCTCGGTAACCAATGTGGAAATAGTCTTGATCCAAGAAAAACCAAGCGACCCGTGCGGGTAACACGGATCCCAGCAGCAATAGTCCACCAACGCAGCGAAATAAGATCCGACGGGCGTTCGTCGGAAAGATCGTTTTCAGTTGGCCCTCGGAACCGGGGGGCTCAAACGGGTTCGGCTTGTTGGTTCTTGAGGCCAAGGCGATCGGTGCTTCGAAAAAGTGGGTCGTGTTATGCGTCGTCGAGAAGCTCAACGGCGGAGAACTTTTGCCCTTCCAGCATTGCCAGACTTGCACCACCGCCGGTGCTGACATGAGTAACTGAGTCTTCGAAGCCAAGTTGAGCAACCGCAGCGGCGCTATCACCACCACCGATGATGCTGATTCCGTCTCCGTCCGCGATCGCCTGAGCTACGGCTTTGGTGCCCTCGTCAAACGGAGGCATTTCGAACACGCCCATCGGGCCGTTCCAGACGACCGTTTTGGCAGCTTTGACGATGTTGGCGAAGTTTTTGGCGGACTCCGGTCCGATGTCCAAACCTTCAAATCCGTCTGGAATTTCTCCAGCAGCAACGACCTGTTTGTTGCAGTCCTTGTTAAAGTCATCTCCGCAATGCGTATCGATTGGCAGAACCAGTTTGTCGCCAGCTTGCTCAAGCAAGGATTTGGCAAGCTCAACCTTGTCAGGCTCGACCAAGCTGCCTCCGACCTTGCCACCTTGGGCCAATGAGAACGTGTACGCCATCGCTCCCCCAATGATGACGTGATCGCAGACACCCAGCAGATTTTCGATGACCTTGATCTTGTCGGAGACCTTGGCGCCTCCCAAGATCGCGACGAATGGACGTTCGGGCGATTCGATGACTTCGGTCAGGTACTTGATTTCCTTTTGCACCAGTGAGCCAACGACTTTTGGCTTGCCGCCCATCGCCATCGGAACGCCATACATCGAGGCATCTTCGCGGTGGCAGGTGCCAAACGCATTGTTGCAGTAGATGTCCGCGAATTCAGCCAGTTGAGACGAAAAGGCATCGTCGCCAGCTTTTTCGCCCGCATTGAAACGCAGGTTCTCAAGCAGCAGTACATCGCCATCGGAAAGTGCAGCAGCTTTTGCGGCGGCGTCAGGTCCGACGGTGTCCGAAGCGAATGCCACTTCCTTGCTAAGGATTTCACCCAATCGCTTGGCTGCCGGAGCTAGGCTGAACTTCGGATTGGCTTCGCCTTTGGGACGGCCAAGGTGGCTGGCAAGGATCAGCTTTCCGCCTCGATCGATCACGGACTTGATGCTGGGCAATGCCATCTCAATGCGACGGTCATCGGTGATGTTCAAATCGTCATCTAGCGGAACGTTGAAATCGACTCGCATCAAAACTGCTTTACCGGCGACATCTACTGCATCAATTGTTTGCTTGGCCATTAAAATCTCTAGTCTGTCGTGCTCGAAAATCAGGGGACGGGTTTAAGTGTTCGGGGATCGGCTGAGAGGATCAGCGGACCCGAAAAGTGATGCTGCAACGAGCTATGCGGGCGGATCTTGTTTCGATTTGACTCGTTTTTGAATGTCAGTTTCGATCGTGCCGAACACTTCTTCGTGTCGCTGCACAGAAATGTGTAAAGCGTGAAGGAGTCGCTTGGCGGTATAAAAATTCAGCACAATCCGCTGATTAATTTCGACCGGTTTATCATTGGCTCCCATCGGCTGGCCGTTTAGCCCAAAGTCAACAATTAATTCCTCGGGAGACCCGGTGACGCGGCAGAAGTTCGCGTAGCAGCAGACGGCTTTCGATTCATCCAACGAGACGGGGCGCTGCGATTTTGAACCTGCAGCTGGAGCTTCTTCTTTAGCCATTTTTCAATCCTGACAAATGTTGACCGATAATCGCCCGACGACCATTCGTCGTCCGGTACGATGTAAAAAGGAGCCCAGAGAATAACATTTTTGAAGCGGTTTTTCGATCCCTCTGTCTCGCTCCTTCTATTGATGCACCTGTTTGGGAGAACGGAACTCGATGCCCAAGCTTGGGTTGTATGTTAAGTTAGTGCATCCGATAGTCACTTCGGTGACTTGTTTTTCCGGATAGTCTCCCATTCTTTATTTCCCATTCTTCCAGATTAAATCTCAGGCTTAGCGATGACCTATTTTAACCGTTGGGCGAATCTTCGGCTGACTGCCGTTCTGATTGTTTGGGTGGGTGTCACGACCATTGGCTTCGCGGCCGACAATCCATCCAGCCAAGCTGCTCCGCAAAAGACTGCCGCGCAGGTGCCGGGTCTGCAAGCAGATCGCCCAGAATCCGGAAGATTCGTGGAAGTGGATGGCAAGTTCATGGTGCCCTATCGGACAACCATTCCGGGAACCGATGTGTCCTTCGAGATGATTCCGATCTCGGGTGGAACGTTCACGATGGGTAGTCCCGAATCCGAGGCAGATCGAAGTGCTGACGAAGGCCCGATGGTCACGATCAAAGTGGAGCCTTTTTGGATGGGAAAGCACGAGGTCACTTGGGAGGAGTATGAACGGTACATGGCGCTCGACGAAGCGTTCAAAAACCTTCATCGCAAAGGCATTCGAAAGATCACCGAAGAGAACGAGATCGATGGCGTGACCGCACCGTCTGAATTGTACGATCCTGATTTTACTTATGATGCGGGCGAAGGCCCCAGACAACCGGCGGCCACGATGACTCAGTTCGCTGCCAAGCAATATACAAAATGGCTTAGCTTGATCGATGGTTCTTTCTATCGCCTGCCGACCGAGGCCGAATGGGAGTACGCTTGCCGAGCCGGCACAACGACCGCGTACTACTTTGGAGACAGCGCCGACGATTTGGATGACCATGCTTGGCACTTGGATAACGGCGACGATGAGCGGCACGAAGTTGGCCAGCTGAAACCGAATCCGTGGGGCCTGTACGACATGTATGGCAACGTTGCCGAATGGGTGCTGGACGGGTATTCAGAAGATGGTTATTCGGAACAGGCGGAACTTGAAACTTCGAAAGCGAAAGCGGGACCGCTGACGATCGACGAGGCATGGCGTCGAGCTAAAAAGGTTTACCCACGGGTAGTGCGAGGTGGATCGTTCGAGCTTGAAGCCAACCACTGTCGCAGTGCAGCGAGGTTTGCTTCTCATGATAAAGACTGGAGCATCGAAGATCCAAATTTTCCCAAGAGTCCGTGGTGGTTTACCGATACGCCCGGGTTGGGGGTAGGCTTTCGATTGATCCGTCCTTTGAATCCGCCTACCGCTCGAGCAGACCAAGAGTCTTTTTGGAACGCCGACGTTGCAAAAATTAAACGAGACGCAAAAAATCGGATTAAGAGCAATGGTCGTGGTTCTTGGGGCGCCGTTGACGCAGATCTTCCGCGTGACATCAATGAACTGGAAGAATAGATTTCCAATGTGAGGCGGACAGGTAGCCGGGGTGATTCGTAGTTCTCGTTTTTGCCATTCGGCAGTCAGGATCTTGCAATGCTCGCTCGTCTTCGCTTTGAAAACAGATTCGCTCGCGGTGGATTCACGCTAACTGAACTTTTCGTCGCAATTTTCTTTGTCGCGATCTTGGTGGCGTTGTTGTTGCAGGGGCTGTCGGGCCAGAGGATTCGTGTTCCCTCAAGACGCGCGGTTTGCCAGAACAATCTTAGGCAATTGGCTTTAGCTTCGCTCAACCATGAATCGGCTCGGCTGAAACTGCCGCCCGGTGTGATCGATGACGACGGTGATTTGACCGACGCAATGCACACGGGATTTGTGTCGATCCTGCCGTTCCTTGAGTTGAACAATCTTTACGACGAACTTGACCTCTCCGAAAGTTGGAAGTCAGAAAATAACATGCGTTACGTAACAACTCCGTTGCCAGCGTTTGTTTGCCAATCAAACCCGGATCGTCGAGTCGCCCAGACGGACGATGGAGGATTCGCGGGTGCTGTTTCGGACTACGCGTTTTGCAAAGGGGCGGAAGGGTACTTGGGATTGGATAAGCAATTTCAAAACGGGGCTTTTGATGTCAACAGCGAAGTTAAAATTTCTCAATTTACCGATGGAACGTCCAACACGATTCTCTTAGGCGAAGCGGCTAGCAATCCGGTAATAAGAACGGGCGTGGGGGGAGAGTTTGGCTTAGGTCAGCTTTGGGTAAAGGCGGATTTTGACGGAGACCATGGTTTCGGCAACGAGGGTGGTCGAGGAAGCTGCCTTGCCGTGACCGGCCAGCATCCCGGCCCAGACAACGAATGGGGAACTGACGATGACTTGCTGACCCCAATCGGTCAGAATCCTTCTGAGCTAAGTGTCGATAACGGAGGAGGCGGTGTTTTCGAGCACGCAACCGACCGAGTACGCGGATTTTTTGGTTTTCACGATAAAGTGATACACTTTGCCTACGCAGACGGATCGACTCATTCGATTCCAACATCGGTGGATCCAAAAATTATGATCCTGTTGTCGGTTCGCAACGACGGTAAAAAGATTGAGACTCAGGATTTTTGAAACAGAACTGTCTTAGTTTTTCCCAGGTTTTTTAAGCGCTTTCATATGAACAATACGCTTCGATACAAAAACGCTTTTACCTTGGTCGAACTTCTGGTGGTTATTGCGATCATCGGAATTCTGATCGGGATGTTGCTGCCCGCCGTGCAAAGCGTCCGCGAGGCGGCTCGCAGAACGCAGTGCCAAGGTCGTTTAAGCCAGCTTGGATTGGCTTGCCTGAACTACGAATCGGCTCGGCAGACGCTGCCGCCCGGCGTTACCGATGACGATTCGAACTTGATCGATGCCAATCATACCGGTTTCGTTTTCTTGTTACCCTTTGTCGAGCAAATGGCATTGTTCGATCAGTTTGATCTGACGACGGATTGGAAGTCACCCACCAACGCACCTTTGGCGATGCAAGTCTTGCCGGGACTGCATTGTCCCTCAAATTCGATCAGCGAAGTTGCTGAAGTGGGGGCGTTCGCCGGGGCGGCAACCGACTTTGCGTTCTCGAAAGGTTCGACTGCCTATCTGAGTGATTCAGACGACAGCCAAAATGGAATGTTTGACGTTAACAGCGATCGAAAGTTGGCGGCCGTGATCGACGGCTTGTCCAATACCATGATGCTGGGTGAAGCAGCCAGTAACCCGATGCTCGAAGCGGGGGGCACCTGAGGTTGACCGGGTTTACATCTGGGCCAGGTCTGGTCCAAAGCAGATTTTGATGGTGATCTAACAAGTGGCGGAGAAGGTGGACGCGGCAGTGTGCTGGCGGTGACGGCTCAGAATGCGGGCGACGATGGCATTTGGCAAACCGAAGATGATTTGGTGACACCGCTGAATAAACTGAAAGCCGATATCTCGGTCGATGCGAGCATCAGCAACAACGACGTGCAGAATAATCTCGATCGGGTTCGCGGATTTTTCAGTTACCACCGTGGCGGCGGAGCGAATTTTGTGTTCGGTGATGGATCCGTACGGTTCCTTTCGCAGGACATCGACTCCGATTCGTACATCGGATTGAGCACGATTAACGAAAGTGAGTTGATCCAGAACCCGTGACCGGTTTGGCGTGAACCTGCCTCACATTTTCACAACCCGATAAAGCTGTCGACAGACTTGAATCAACAAGCCGTCTCGCGCCGGGTTGTGATTAAAAAAAACGGTTCGCGATGGGGCGTGAATGCCATTCAAACTACGACTGTTTTGCCGCCTTGCTCGGTCGCGACACCAAACACGATGTATTCAACATCGTGGTCGCTTTGGTTGTGCATTTGATGGACTTCGTGGTGGTCAATCATGATCGCATCGCCCGCGTTTAGTTCGACTGATTCCTCGCCGACGACCATTTGCACTTTGCCGGTCAGGATGACAAAAGTCTCCTGCATGTCTTCATGATAATGGGCGGCGAAGGATGAACCTTGTGGTAGCCGGGCCCAATTGAGCATCATGATCTGCCCCGCGATGAAATCGTCTCGCGTGGCGAGTACTCGTTTTAGCACGCCGGGATTTTTAGGATCTTCGTGCGATGCTGCTTCGTAGCCAATCTGGCTGCCGTGGATAACTTTCATAGTGCTATGTTGGGATCGAGTGTGTTGCGGAATAATTGGTGGTAAGTAACTCATTGATTTTACACGATACTCTGCGCCATGAACCCTAGTTTAAAACACATCCTGACAATTCTGGTGATCTGCGGAGCCACTTTGTTCTGGAATCTTGGCTCGGCCAAGTTGTGGGATCGTGACGAGCCCCGCAACGCCGGCTGTGCGGCAGAGATGTTGGCGGCCAACAATTGGGCCATCCCGATCTTCAATGATGAACTTCGACACCAAAAGCCCGTTCTGTTGTACTGGCTGATGATGTCTGCCTATTCCGTATTCGGTCAGAACGAGTTCGCGGCGCGGTTTTGGTCTGCGTTGCTTGGAACGGGTAGCTGTTTGTTGACCTACGCTATCGGTCGACGAATGTTTGACGCATCGGTTGGTTGGTTAGCCGCCATCATCTTGGCAACGAACGTGATGTTCTGCGTCGCCGCTCGAGCCGCGACGCCAGATTCGGTATTGATCTTCTGTTGCACGGTGGCGTACTGGTTTTACGTACGAGCCGTTTTCAGGAACGGGGAAGTGATCGATGGAGCGTTTCCCAAAAAAGCGATTCAGTGGGTGCCGTTCTATCTTGCCCTTGGCTTGGCCGTGCTGGCGAAGGGGCCAATCGGGTACTTGATTCCAATGGCGGTCGTCGGGCTGTTCATGCTGATTGAACGAAACTCGAACCAGCCGGACGGCAGTGGTGCGAAATGCCGTCGGCATTGGATCGGCTGCTTCTCACCTGTTCATTTTCTCAAAACACTATGGTCCATGAAGTTTTTGGTCGGTACCGTGTTTGCATTATTTGTTGCGTTCCCGTGGTACGACGCGGTTGATACTCAAACCCGAGGCCTGTTTACACGTTTGTTCTTTTTGAACGAGAACTTTGCCAGAGCGTCGACAGCCATGGAAGGGCACAGTGGCGGGCTTTGGTTTTATCCGTTGGCGATTTTGGCAGGTTTCTTTCCGTGGTCTGTTTTCGTCGGGCCAACGATTGCATCTTGGTGGTCACGTTCAAGTTTTAGTGCTGCGCAACGTTCGGCGGTCACGTTCCTGATTTGCTGGGTTGCTGTGCAGGTGACTACGTTTTCATTGTGCAGCACGAAGCTGCCCAGTTACGTCACCCCATGCTATTCCGCATTGGCTCTGCTGACATCGTTTAGCTTGATCACCTTTGTGCGAAGCGAGCAACGTTTTTCTGCTCAACGCTATTGGTACATGGCCGCGATGATAGCCTTGCTAATCAGTGGCGTCGGAATGGTGATTGGTTTCTGGCTTGGAGCACAAAAGTATCTGCCTAACCTTACGTGGCTTGCCCTGCTTGGGTTGATTCCCGTTGTCGGAGCAACCTGCGGCCTTTGGTTGCTCAGACGTCCAGGTAAATCACATTTCGTCGGTGTAGCCGTTGTGTGCGGGGCAGTTTTGTGCTGGCTCGCATTCGGCATCGGAACCGTTGTCGTCAGCGATCAGCGACAAACGGATGCGATCTTTGAACGAATCGCTCAATATCCTTGCGAAGCAGTGGGTGCTTGGCAATGCATGGAGCCAAGCTGGGTGGTGTATGGAGAAAGGCCGATTTACGAGCTAGAGAAATTGAGCAGTTTTGACTACCCGTCGCCGGCTTCGATAGGAGACGACGTACGTTACCTGCGATCGAAGAAGTCGTGGGAATTAAAGAGCCGCCCGGTCGTTTCGACTTTCTTGCTTGCCTTCCCGGATGCCTTGATGATCACGACCGACGAGCACCTTGATTCACTTACCAGTGAACTGCCTGCCCGCTATAAGGTTCTTGAACAAGTCGATCGGTTCTTGAAACCGGACCAAAGCTTGATCTTGCTTGGCCCGGTTGAGCCGCTGACCGAGTAGGTATGTTTGCCAAAGCCCATCGGACTTGCTCTGGGCATCGAACCTTAGAAGAGCAACGCTTGATCCAACTTATTCAGCGACTTCACGATTTTGCGCCCGGTGCTGCTCATGGGAAGATCCGCCAGTTCGGCGGCGGTTAGCCATTGAGTCGCGGTTTGGTTCTTCTTCAAACGGCCGGTTGGCGAATCAGCGACAAAACAATCAAGCGTGATGCGGTACTTGGTGACCGCGTGTTTGATGCGTTTGTCGGTTGGCGTGACCGTGGCGTTGAGTCCCGTTTGAGTTTTTAACTGGTTGGCGAGCTCGGTTTGAACCTTTCCGTTGGCGGTCCCGCTTTTGATTTCATAGCGTGGAAAATCCCAGAGTCCACTCCAGCGTTCGTCGGGGCCGCATTGACGGACCAGAAAACGAGTTCCGGTCCCCTGCCCTTTTCGCACGACAACGACGGCCTCGTGCAAGTTTTCGAATTTCATCTTCTTCCCCGCCGCAGGGATCTGGCTCTGCAAGCCTTGTACGAAGGTCGGGCAATCATTGCTGATTGGGCATTGCTCACAGCTAGGCTTGCTGGGCGTGCAGATCTCACTGCCTAACTCCATCAACGCTTGGTTGAAGTCGCCGCAGCGTTTACGAGGTAAAATCGATTCGGAGAATTCCCACAACACTTTCTGGTTGGTGGACGAACGAGGATCGTCTCGCATCGCCAGCAGTCGAGCGAACAGGCGGATCGTGTTGCCTTCTAGGATGGGTAGCTTTTGATCGAGTGAGATCGATAGGATGGCTCCGGCGGTGTATCGGCCGATTCCAGGCAACGCCAGAACGTTTTCAAAGTCCGTTGGAAAACGACCGCCGTGTTTTTCGACAACGACTTGAGCAGCGGCGTGCAACTGGCGAGCCCGTCGGTAGTAGCCCAAGCCCTCCCAAAGTTTCAGCACGTCTGCCTGATCGGCGGCGGCAAGCTTTTTGACGTTGGGGAAACGTTTCATGAACCGCAAGTAATAGTCAATCACGGTCGCAACCTGAGTCTGTTGCAGCATGATCTCGCTGACCCAAATGCGATACGGCGTGCGGTTCTTCCGCCAGGGAAGATCGCGCTGATTCGCGTCGAACCATTTCAGCAGGCGACGCCGGAAGGCGGTTCGTTGGGCGGACGTTTGGAGTTGTGATTCGTCAAGCATGGGCAATGTAGTCATCACACGGGGCGTGATGTT
>CAZLYM010000001.1:54632-67316 GCA_964563475.1 uncultured Pirellulaceae bacterium | reverse complement strand
GTGGGCGACCAACACCATGGCATTCTGGGCCGCCATGCTGCTGGGAATTTTCCTGTTGATCTACTATTCGTAGGAATCGCTCGTCGCTCACTGAACTTGAACGGAAGGGCACACCGGAAACGGCGTTGTCATCGCCCCGAAGGAACCATGGTAGTTGAACAAGATGACTGACCTGATATTTAACAATCGAAATTGAGCAAATTCGCTTGAATGGTTCGGGCGGGGCTGTCATAGTGTTGGCTTAGTCATAGCTTCTAGTCATCACACAGCCTCAATTTTGTATTCAGCCGTGCCCAAAAAATACAATCGCAACTCAATCAAGCCCCGATCATCACACTCTTCTAAACGTCGACCTTCATTGGCACAGGGAAGCCAGCTGGACTTCCATCAGCTAGAAGACAGGCACCTGTTGGCCGCAATCACCGTCACCAACGCGACGGATCTGACCAACGCAGACACGAGTTCCATCACGGCTTTGCTCGCTAGCGATGGCGGCGATGGAATCTCATTTCGGGAAGCGATCACAGCCACCAACAACACCGCGGGCGAAGACACGATCACCTTTGACGGCGGCGTCTTCACCGGCGGTGCCAACAGTCTGATTCGATTGACTCAAGGTGCACTTGAGATCTCAGAGACGCTAACCATCGATGCTTCGGCTGCAACAGACCTGACGATCACCGGTGATGCCAACGGCGATGACGTCACGGTTCCCGGTACTTTCATCACGGATGTTGCTGCCAGCTTTGGAGGAACGCTAAACGCCGCTGACGATTTGCTGGATGACAACTCGCGCGTGCTACGGATTTTTTCAGGCAGCAGTCTGACGCTCTTAAGTTCGATTGTGACAGGTGGAAGAACCACTAGCGACTTCAGTAGAGGAGGCGGGATCTACGCTACCGGTTCTGATGGTGACATCCTGTCGTTGATTGACAGTACCGTCAGCGGAAACAGCACCTACGACCAAGGAGCAGATGGTGGAGGGATTTCCTTTCGCGGCAGCGGTTTGTCGCTGAACAACAGCATTGTCAGCGGAAACAGCACCAGTGGAGATGGCTCAAGCGGAGGAGGAATATTTAGTCGTGCGGATTGGGTGTCTTTGTCTAACAGCACAGTTAGCGAAAACAGCACCATTGGCTACTCCTCCCACGGAGTCGGCCTAAACGCCTTCAGCGGTTCGATAGATTTAATGAACAGTACGGTGAGTGGAAACACGGCCACTGGACCTCAATCGAGAGGCGGCGGTATCTACACACGAAGTGGATCATTGAATTTGGTCGATTCTATTGTTAACGACAATTCTACAGATGGCGGCGGCTTCGCCTCCAATGGTGCCGGCGGCGGCATCTACAGTCGTGAAGGCTTAGTGTCTTTAACCGACAGTATCGTCAGTGGAAACAGCACCAACAGTCGCAGTTATGGTGGCGGAGGTGGTATTTCCACAGATAGCGGTTCAGTGCATCTGACCGGCAGTACGGTCAGCGACAACATTACTTACGGATACGACTCGGCAGGCGGCGGAATTTTCACATACAGTGGTGACATTTCACTTGTTAGCAGCACCGTTAGCGGAAACAGTACGACGGACACCTTTTCAGAAGGCGGTGGGGTAGCAAGTAGTTCGGGGGATATAGCGGTCGTCAACAGTATCGTGACAGGCAACAGCACGTCGGGCGATTCGTCGAGAGGTGGTGGAATAGCGTCGGGCATCGGCGAGATTTCTCTGATCGCAAGCGTGGTTAGTGACAACAGCACCAGTGGCCGCAATTCCAATGGGGGAGGGATCACTAACTCCCTTCGCACTCTAATTCTGAACAGCACGTCTGTTAACGGAAACAGCACCACTGGAATCGATTCTGTTGGTGGCGGTATCGCCTCTGATTTTGTCACGCTAACCAATAGCACAGTCAGCGAAAACACTACCTCCGGCCGCAATTCCGGTGGTGGAGGAATCGCTAGTGGTTTTAGTGTGACGTTGACCAATAGCACAATTAGCGGGAACAGCGATACAGGCACCTTCTCTCTTGGCGGCGGTGGAATATTGGCGGGTCGTGACATATCGTTGACCAACAGCACAGTCAGTGGTAACAGTAGCGTCGCCGATGGTGGCGGCATTGCTCTTCGCGGGTTTGCTTCCAGATCATTCAGTTCGTTTAACTCGATCGTTGCAGGCAACACTGCCGTCGAGACAGGCCCAGATGTTTTCGTCGAAAATGATTTGTTTGGTGATTTGTTGGTCGAGCATAGCCTGATTGGTGACACAACAGGATCTCGGGTCACGGCAACAACAGGGACCGGGAATATCCTAGATCAGCCAGCTCTGCTTGGACCGCTGACCGACAATGGTGGCCCGACGTTTACTCATGCCTTACTGGCGGGTAGTCCGGCAATTGATGCGGGAAGTAATGCCTCGGCGGTAAACTCCGATGGTGTTCCATTGTCGACCGATCAACGGGGCGGGCCTTTCTCCCGTATCTTTGCAGATACTGTAGATATCGGTGCGTTTGAGGTACAACCCGCTCCTTCGCCTGAGATTGTCTCGAACACGATTGATGAAGGCGGTGCGCTAGCAAGACCCGATTTGTGGAACACGCTGACTGTTGTCTTCGATTCGGAAGTGGCAATTTCCGCAGAAGCTCTTTCGCTGTTCAATGACTCGATTGGCGGGAGCCCAGTCGACCTGAGCGGGATTGGCTTTAGCTTCGATTCTTCAACAAATACTGCAGCGTGGGATTTTGGTTTGTTGGCTAGTCCACTGGATGCAGCTTTCTACACGTACCAGTTAGATGCGAACTTGATCACCTTTGAAGGCGTGGCCTTGGACGGGAACGGGGATGGAACAGAGGGCGATGACTTTGTCAGCCAGCATTACGTCGCCATCCCGGGCGATGCGAATCTGGATGGAGTCGTTGACGTGCTGAACGACGCTTTTGCTCTTGTGGGCAATCTGGGTTCGACCACCAATCTGGCGTGGGCAGATGGCAACTTCAACGGCGATGAAGCCGTCAACGTTCTTGGCGACGCGTTTATCCTCGTGGGGAACCTTGATCGAGACGTACGTCCGTCGGTCGCAACGGGATCTTCATCATTGAGCGCCTCGACAGGTCAAACGTTGCCGACGGCAATGGCGGCAGACAGCTCTGCTGTGTCGAGCAACGCATTTGTATCGGGTTCCGACTTGGAGGACGAAGATCGGCTAGAGGAGCCTCAGTTGCAATCGATTCCGACTGAGTCAACAGCTTTGGTTCTGGTCGGCAGCCATGACTTGCGGGACGACGTCTTCGCAAGTGAGTTCTGAACCTGACCGCCTTGCCAGCTTTGTGGCATTGATCGCCACGTTGAGAAAAAGTGCTTTTTTGTTGTGTAAGTTTGTGGCTCTTGTGATTTTTTGTGGCCAGCCACGAGAAGTCACAGAATCCACAAAAAGACCGTCACGGGATCGGAAACCGTGGGCCATCGCCCGGCGGCTCATGTCATCAACTCCTAAGCTTTAGATGTGACGCAGCTAGGTGACGTTGATCGACAGTTCGCCAAGGCCGGCAATGCGTGCGACCATCACGTCACCTTTGGCGATCGGACCGACTCCTGCCGGTGTTCCGGTGAGAATGACATCGCCGGCAGCCAGTTCGAAGTAGGTCGAAAGATTGGCAATCATTTCAGGAACCTTCCAGATCATCTGGTTCAGATCTCCCTCTTGGCGGACTTCATCATTCACCATCAATTGCACTCGGCCTGCATCGGGATGCCCAATATCAGCGACGGTATGGATGGGGCCGACCGGCGCTGAACGTTCAAACGCCTTGCTGATCTCCCAAGGACGCCCCATTTTCTTTTGCTCGCTCTGCAAGTCGCGTCGTGTCATGTCGAGACTAATCGCGTAACCAAAAACGTGCTGCAGAGATTGGCCAAATTCGATTTCACTGCCGCCAGATTTCAGCATGACCGCCAGCTCAATTTCGTGATGCACATCCGAAGACTGTAGCGGGTACGGAAAGTCGCCCGATCCGTCTAGATTCTCCGAATTCTTTTGGAAGAAAAACGGCGGCTCTCGATCTGGGGAATGCCCCATCTCCACCGCGTGAGCAGCGTAGTTTCGCCCGACACAGTACACGCGTCGAACCGGAAAACGTTTACTGGTTCCAGCGACTTCAAGCGTAACAACTTCAGGTGCAGGAATAACGAGTGCGGGCATCAATTGATCTCCTAGAAAAATCTTTTCACTGGGCAGCATTGGTTACTTCCGCCCCAGATCTTCACCGACTTAGCGACTAAGACGCGTCAATGTGCGGTCCAACTGATTCGCGAAGGCTTGGACGTCTTTCTGGCTTTGAGGTTTTGGCCCCGATGTTTCGACACCGGCACTGCGAAGTTGATCCATCAAGTTACGTGTTGCCAATCGAGCTTGAACCGACGAATCATCGAATAGCTCGCCACGAGTCCCAATGGCGATGCCTCCTTTTTTTACGACATCCGCCGCCAGAGGAATGTCGCCCGTGATGACGACGTCACCGGGCCGCATCAGTTCCACAATCTTCTTGTCCGCAACGTCGGCCCCGTGAGGAACCAAAATCGAATCAATAAAATCCGACTTGGGGACTCGAATTGATTGATTGGCGACCAGCGTGGTTTGGATCTCGCGACGCTTGGCCGTGCGAAATACCATCTCCTTGACCTTGGCCGGGCATGCGTCGCCGTCGACCCAAATCTTGATCGATGGTTTCGTGTTGGTTTCAGCACTAGGTTCGGCGTTGGATTCGTTTTGGCTCAACCTTTAAGACTCCCTTGTTGTGCGGCAATGTTACTGCATAGAAACGAGTGCTAGCAAGAAATGAATTGATTGGTTCGTGAGTTGTCCCCCATCGCAATCAGTTGCGTTGACGAAAATCTGACGTTTCTCTATCGTCCGCGCAACGCTCGATTTTTGCAACCGATGCATTCTAGGCCAATAGTGACATGTTGAGACCAACAACAAATACCTGCTGTTTCTTCGCAGTGTTTGTTGGTCTGTCTGCTCTATCATCGTTGATGGTTGCTCAGTCGGCTTTTGATTCAGGCAATCAGCCTTTGACTGAGGTCGTACTGCTGGACAACGGCCGCGTCTTACAGGGCCAAGTCACTCGAACCGTCGACCACGTTCACGTTCGAACTAGCTCAGGCAGTCGCATTGTTCTTCCAGCCAAGCAAGTCGACCGGATTTTAGATTCGCTAAGCGACGCTTGGCAACACCGGGAATCCAAATTGGGTGCCAAAGACATCGAGGGCCATTTATCGTTGTTTCATTGGTGTTTGCGGTACCGTTTGAAAGATAGGGCTCAGCAGCAGTTGGATCGACTAAAGCAGACGGAGATCGGTGATCGACGATTGAAGTCACTGGATCGTCAGCTTGCACGAACGTTTGAGCCTCCGAAAGCGATGTTAGCCGAGAAAAACCGACAAAACAAATCGAGCAACGACGCTCCGGGCGAGTCGCTCAGGTATCTGGATGTCGATCAAGTCTTTCAGCCGCTCCCGACCGTTGAAAACAAGAAAGAGCCCATGCCGAAGGTGATTTTTGACCAAGCAGTTGCGTTGGCCAGTCACACCGAGCCAGTGACCACTGAGCCAAAAGAGGCAGCTGTTAAAACACCGAAAAAATTGACGCCGATCAAAAATACAATTCAAAGTCAGCTCGATTCAATGACCCGTCAGTTGGCACGAGAGGATCTGCATCAATTTCAACGTCGCGTTCAACCGATTCTGCTGAAGGGGTGCTTGGCTGCAAAATGTCACAATTCGACCGCAGCCGTGATGCCGTTGTTGCATCGTGGCCGCGGCCAGTTGGTTCCCAAGCGGTTCACACAGCGAAATCTGCAATCGATTGTGGATTGGATTGACTTGAGCGACATCGACCGCAGCACGCTGTTGACACAGGCCGTCGCAGCTCACGGAGGACAAAAGAATCCAGCCATGCAGGTTGGTTCAAAGGAATTCAAACTGCTATCAGATTGGTTGCGACAAGTTGTGGAGAATTCCCCGGAAGTGATTCCGCAAGAAGCAGCCCCAAACAAAATAATTACAATTGGGCAGGTTGGGCTCGAATCCAGCCAGAATCAGGCCCTTGAGGCGGATAAGCCACTCCCCGACAATCGTACGTCCCCCAAGCGGCAAAAGCCCTTACGCGAGCTTCCTAAGCCTGTCGTTGATCCTTTTGATCCGGCGACCTTCAATCGCATGTCCAGCACGCCCAAATAGTGGCCGGTAATCGGAACTCTATCTCCGATTCTTTTCTTTTTTGATGCCGCATCCCCCCTCACCGCTAGACGGTCTGTGCCATCAATCAGCGCATAAAAAAACACCCTCGGCACCTTGGGTTCCAGGGGGGCTGGGAACACCTCAGTAGTCCGAGAGCGATTGGACGATCACGACCTAGCTTCCGTGCGAGGTCGATCTCTTGATTTGAATGCAGCACGTTCAGAATTCGCGACATCCGTGTCGTTAGTTCGTAACGCTGTTTGCCAAGTTGAGTCGCCAGGCGACGAGTCAATCAAACAAACGACCAACATTCAAATCAATAATTTTTGTTGCCCCAAAGTAAACAAAACAAACTTTATTCACTTCAGGTTGGGGAAGGTTAGGAGATGCAAAACAATGGGTCAAGGCGGATTTGTATGGGGCGAAATATTTTTTCAAACTGCTATGATGTCGGTTGCGCACATAGCGTTTTGCCCCGTAAAAACACGCATCAAACAGGCGCCTGTTAGAATGTGGAAATCGCGTAAACAATCGATGTCTTGGGTCGATTGCTTGCTATCAATAGAGTTTTTTTTTGTTTCGAATTGCTGTTTTTTTTATTCTCGATTTCGATTAATCGCGCGGCCACATCCACCATGAATTCAGCTTCAGCACTTCGAATTGAACCGGTCGAAACAAAACAACAATTGGCAGATTTCTTCGCCCTGCCCCAGCGACTGTACCAAAGCGATCCGGCGTACGTCCGGCCTCTCAACAGCCTAGCAAGAATGCAAGTGGATTCGAGTCAGCATCCGTTTTACCAACACGCTACGCGCGAACTGTGGGTGTGCTACCGCGACGGGCAAGTTGTCGGCCGCGTCGCGGCGATCAAGGACGATTTGCACAACGAATACAATTCGGATGCGGTTGGCTTCTTCGGAATGTTTGAATCGATCGAAGATCAGCGTGTGGTAGCTTTGTTGCTGTCGACGGCCGAGAAATGGCTTCGCGAAAAAGGTTGTCGCTCGATGCGGGGGCCGGTCAATCCATCCATGAAGGGCGAGTTTGGTGTTTTGGTGGAGGGAAACGAGTTTCCACCTTACGTGATGACAGGACATTCGCGAAAAGTTTACGATCGACTGCTGACGGAGAGCGGTTGCTCGGTCGCAAAGCAGTTTTATGCGTTTCGCATTCAGCCTCACAACGATCAGTCAGCCTATAAAATTCACTGGGACAGACTACAGCGAGTCGAGGCGAAGATCATGCGCCGTTACCCACAATTGCATTTCAAATCGGTCGACCGGCACTCGTTCGAAAAGACGCTTCGCGATATCAACGAACTGGGCAATGTTGTCCGGCGGCACGGGTTTGGTTTTGTTCCGCTCACTGAGGCAGAGCTAAAATTCATGATCCAAAACCTTCGTCGTGTGATCCGATTTGAGATGATTCACGTCGCATACTGGGATGACCAATTGGTCGGGTTTATCGTCAACATTCCGGATATCAATTGGGTGTTGAGCAAAACGACGGGCCGTCCGGATTGGCTACGAATGATTCAGATTCCATGGCTGTCCAGACGTTGCCCTCGATCTCGCGTGATCGCGTTGGGCGTTCACGAAGATTTTCGGAAGAAGGGAATCGCGATCATGTTGATCAAACGCCTGACCGACATCGCGCACAGCTTCAAGGAATGGGAATTGTCGTGGGTGGCCGAAGACAACCTGAAATCGATCGGGGCCATTGAGAGCGTGATGGACTTAGACCGATACAAGACGTGGCGACTGTACGAGAAACAGATCTGATGGCGATCGCATGCTATCCCACAACCTCGATTGCGAATGAGCCGTTTTGGCGATAGCCAAGGTTTTTTGTTTATCAGCCGCGGCTAGCGCCGTTCGGCTGATTGGTTCTAGCCGAACAAGTCGGTTACCGGATCACCGCCATTGCCTAGGGTGAAAGGGCGGTCGTCAGGAGACGTGATTTCTTTTTCATGATCGACACCCATTGCGTACGCGATCGTGGCGTTAAAATCTCCGATCGTAACTGGGTCGTCTTCCACGGTGCGACCCGTTTCGTCCGTTTCTCCATAGACCACTCCACCGGTGATACCACCACCCGCAAGAACGCTGCAATATGCCCCCGGGTTATGGTCACGACCCGCAGCAGAATTGATGGCTGGCCGTCGACCGAACTCAGTGGTCAGAACCACCAAGGTCTCATCCAACATGCCAAGCCTTTTCAAATCACTGAGCAAAGCGGCCATCCCCTGATCCATCGACCTAGCACGTTTCGGCAGCGACTTGAACAGACTTCGGTGGTCATCCCAGCCACCCATCCCGACCTGGATAAATTTGACACCACCTTGAGCTAAACGCCGCGCCAGCAGGCAGCCTTGGCCGAATGAGTTGTTGCCATACGTCTCGCGAAGTTTCTTGTTTTCTAGATTGATGTCGAACGCTTTAAGATCCTCGCTTCGCATCAGATTAATCGCTTCATCGTATAGTTCGGTATACCCGGCGACGGTGCTGTTCTTTGTTTTCTTGCGAAACTTTTTGTCGAACTGGTTGACGAGATCCATTCGGTGGTTGAACTGAGGCTCGGACAAATACTCTGGAGGCTTGATGTTCTGCAAGCCCTTGTTGGGATTACCGACAGGCACCGGCGTGTATTGCGACCCCAGATAGCCCGCCCCTGGATAGTTGGAGCCACCATTGATCGCGACGGTCGCAGGAAGAACCGGATTGTCTCGGCCTGAGAGACGATGAATCCACGGCCCCAGAGACGGATGACTGGTAGAAGCGAGCTTTCGGTATCCCGTATAAGAAGTGTATTCAGCTTCTTCGTGGACACCTGTTTCGGTGTTCATTGATCGAATGACTGCCAGCTTATCCATGTGTTTGGCCATCATTGGAACATGTTGAGCAAACCGGACACCGGCAACGTTTGTCTTGATCGTTTTGGTTTCACCTTGAGATTTTGTCCCCGGTTTTGGAGCAAAGGTTTCAAACTGGCTCATCGCCCCTCTCATGAACAGGCAGATGACGCGTTTGGCTTTGCCCTTGGGTTGAAAGACGGGGGTCGCAGCAGAAACTAACCCTGAAGATCCCAACAAACCAGATCCGGAAGCTGAACCAAGGATATTTACGCCAAGGACACTCGACGCAACTTTCGCCATGAAGCTACGCCGCTGCAGATCACTCGGATCGTCGGTGTTTAAAAAAGAAAACATTGAGTCATACCTTATTGGATAAACATGAATTCACGAGTGTTAAGCAGAGACCAGATCAGGTTGCCAACGCCCGCAGCGCCTTCGGCTTCCATTTCAGACAATGCAAGTCGTTTGTCGAGTCGGGTCGGCGGTCGGCTGAGAATGCTAAGGAAAACCACCTCAACTTTGTCATTGACGGTTGATGCCGCAGCGACTTCATCGTAAATCACCGTTCCCTTGTACAGTAGTTTGTGAGAGATCGGTCCGTTAAACATCGTTAGAATCTGAGGCACATGTCCTTCGAGCGTATCACCGGAAATCAATGTCCGATCCCCCTGCCCAAACTGGCGAAGGAAATGGTCTGGCTTTTGCGGTTGCCGCATTTCAGATGCACGAACCAAAAGATAACCTTCGTGCGAATGCTTCTTGTTCAGTTTCGCTTCCGCTCCATTTTTCCCACTAGCTTTCCGACTTGCATCATATTTTTCCCGGAGGTCTTTTAGAGAATAAGTTCTGTCAGGATCAAGTGCGACAATTTCCAAGTTTTTTTCCCCGCGCGGGCGTTCGTACAAATCTGGATCCTTCAACGTGAGCGTCAGCATGGAATCCCACAACTGCGGCGCGGTCATGCGTCGAAGAACAGGCCCTTGGAAGTAGTACGGTTCAGTGGGATCCCAGTCTCCCATGAATGATTTGCGTTGGTAGGCTTTTGTGTTGTAAAGAATCCGCAGAAACTCGCGTTGCCGATAGCCAACCCGCTTCATTTCAAAAACCAGAAATTCCAGCAACTCCTGGTTGCTGGCCTCGGTGGCATCATTGTGATTATCGATGGGCTCGATCAGACCAACACCGAAGACTCGTTTCCAAAGCCGATTAACAATCGTCATCGTGAAGCGAGGATTTTCGGGCGATGTGACCCAGTTCGAAAACGTCTTCCTAAGCGGAACGTCCGGTTGAATCTCGGGTGGTGATCCAAAGGCAACTCTCGGCTCAACGGTTTGCCTTGGTCTTGCGTTGTCGTACTTGTAGTCTTTTGGCAACCTGAGCCTTGCATCGGGGACGTCAAAGACACCGATCAAGTTCGCGTCAATCACACGGTCCACTCGAGCAAGTATCTCGGCGTTTTTAGCATTTTTTGGCAACGCCTCCATTTCGCGGAGGGCTGGAGCGATGGTTTCCCCAATCGCATCGATCGAGTGCTGCGTACCGGTGCCGTGAATGAACGCAGCCAGTTCGTAAAACTGTTTTTGCGTCCACGTATCGAAGGGGTGATCGTGGCATTGGGCACATCCGATCCGAGTCCCCAGAAAAACACGCATCGAGTTGTCAAGGTTCGCCATTTTCATGCCACGGTCACGCAGCGTGTAACCTACCGGCGGGTTTTCCCAAACGCGTCCTTCAGCCGAAAGCAGTTGAGATACAAATTGATCGTAGGGCATGTCATTGGCAATGGAATCTTTGACCCAATCACTGTACGAACGAAGAGTCAATCGTCGCTCCCCCTCGTCAACTAGGCGGAGAATTTCAGCCCAGAGATTGAACGAATGACTAACGTATCCCCGCGAGTTCAACAGTTTTTCAACAAGGGCCATACGTTTTTCATCGCGACCTTTCCTTGACCTGACGAATTCCACCGCTTGGCGCCCAGTAGGGATCGTCCCTGAAATATCCAGATAGGCCCGACGAACAAACTCGTAATCGTCGGTTAACTTTTCTGGACGGATCTTGTTCTCTTTAAGCCCCTTGTCGATCATTTCATCGATCTTTGCGGCAGACTCAAGAGCCGATTTTTTTAGTGAAGCGTCAAGCTGAACCTTTTTCAGACGCTTGTACTTAGGGGCGCTGCCGACGTCAATCTTCGGCGCACCCGGATCACGACGAGTCGAACTGCCCCTTCTGGTGCTGCCGTTCTTTTTGTCGCCCTCGGAGCTCTTGTTGCTCAATCCCTCCGTCAAGCTTTTCGAAGACACGTCATCTGCTGGAGCGACAGTCTTCAAGCCAGCGGTAAGGCTGCGGCGTTGAGGCTCTTTTGGTGATGAGCCGTCAGCTTGCTTGGTCGCAGCCGCAGACGGGTCACTCTTGGAATCCGATTGAGCCGTTATGTTCGTCGGCAGGCTAATCAACAATCCCGCAAAAAGGATCGCGACGAGCGGAATCGATCGTCCACTGTCGAATAAGAAACAGCAACGTGACTTAACTTTGGGAATCATACCCCTGTTCCATCCTATTCCATGTCTAAGTGCAGACCTAATCGGAGCGCCCATCGCCTGTTCTTCTTTCACAAGACGAACCACCTGAGCTAAGCTTCAAATGGAAAGGCTCCGAACTCGGCGCGAACCGACAGTCAACTAATAAATTCTTGGAGGGAAGTGGGGGCTCCGTCGACTAAATATAGTTTAATCGATCCAAATTGTCTACCAATTGGGAGCGGTGAAGTTCCCCCCGGTCGCACATAACGGCAAATCGCAATACGTTAGTGTGAGCCTAACTACACCCGTTTTCGACCGTTCGACCGAGCAAATTCATGGGTGCCGCTGATTCTGCAGGTTCTTCCAGCTGCGTGATTGATAGAGCGCCACGCTGACGACAACCACACACCCGATCACGGCTCCAGCCAACGCACCCAGCACAAGTCCGTGAGCCAACCCACCTATCCACGGCTGGAAATCGACACGATCAAAGGCATCGAAAATGAATCGGCAATAGTTCGGGAATGCCCATCCGAGCAAGCCACCCGCCAGCGATGTCCCAGTCGAAAAAAAGAGAATTGATATCAAGATGGTTTGGAATCCTCTCCATGCCAACTTTTCAAAAGCAAACACGTTGCGAATCATTTCCAATTGCTGATCTCGTATTTCCTCGCCCATCACCGGCGATGGACCGACGGGAAACGATTCCCCCTCATGCAAGTCACTCGGGGAAGCCATCACAAACTCGTCGTCCGATTCAAAAAGCGGACCTTCGGTTGGCATCTTGAACGTCTTACGGCTTCGACTATTTTTGCGGCGGTTATTTTTCTTCGAGGTCATTTCGCCGTTTTCAACGTGGAGGCATATGAGTGTTTGTCTTTGTATATCTTCACTACTCGGTTCAGCAGGAAACAGCGAGAGCTTATCCCAAGTCCTCTGATCACAATTCTAGCGCAACGCGTATGCGATGGAATTTAGGGGGTCGTCCCTCGCTCACGCTTCGGTTTTGATGTTATAGGATCGGCAGCAAGTTTAATCTTCGTCGCCACGCAGTTTCGCCAGGACGCTAAGGTCTTC
>CAZLYM010000001.1:50731-54532 GCA_964563475.1 uncultured Pirellulaceae bacterium | reverse complement strand
GGCAGCAAGTTTAATCTTCGTCGCCACGCAGTTTCGCCAGGACGCTAAGGTCTTCTAGGGTGCTGGTGTCCCCCGCCGCCTCGCGTCCGGCCGCGATATCGCGAAGCAGGCGACGCATGATCTTTCCACTACGCGTCTTCGGAACGGCTTCGCAAAATCGAATGTCATCCGGAACCGCCAATGCACCGATCTCCTTGCGAACGTGCAACCGAAGCGTGTCTTGCATTTCGTCGTTTGCTTCGGCGTCCTTGAGCGTAACGAACACCGCGATGGCTTGCCCCTTGATATCGTGCGGGCGACCAACGGCAGCACACTCGGCCACGTTCGGATGGGACACCATGGCGCTTTCAACTTCGATCGTACTCAGGCGATGCCCCGACACGTTGATCACGTCATCGATTCTCCCCATGATCCAATAGTAACCGTCATCGTCCAGCCGCGCATTGTCTCCGGTTAAGTAACTGCCCGGCACGGTTGACCAATACTGTTCCTTGAACCGTTCGTCATCTCCCCAGATGCCTCGCAACATACCGGGCCACGGTTGAGCAATACACAACATGCCTCCTTGGTTCGGTCCGACTGGCTGGAGAGACTCGTCAACGATCAATGGGACCACGCCAGGGAGCGGCTTCGTGCAACTCCCTGGCTTAGTCGGGATCGCACCTGGCAGTGGACTCATCATGATCCCGCCGGTTTCTGTTTGCCACCACGTATCAACGATCGGACACCGACCGCCACCAATTTTTTCGTGATACCAGATCCAAGTGTCAGGATTGATACCCTCGCCGACGGTTCCCAACAATCGCAAGCTGGTCAAGTCATGCTTGTCGACGTGCTGGTCGCCCCACTTGACGAAAGCTCGGATCGCCGTTGGAGCGGTGTATAGAATCGAGACCTTGTACTTCTCGACGAGATCCCAGAATCGATCCTCGGCCGGAAAGTTTGGGGCGCCTTCGTACATCAGCATCGTCGCCCCGGCGGCGAGCGGACCGTAGACGATGTAACTGTGCCCGGTGATCCATCCGCAGTCGGCCGTGCACCAGTAGATGTCATCCGGTCGCCAGTCGAAAACCCATTGAAACGTTTTCTTGGCCCACAAGTTGTAACCGGCCGTTGTATGCCGAATGCCTTTTGGCTTTCCCGTCGAACCGCTGGTGTACAGAATGAAGGAAGTGGCTTCACTATCAAGCGGCGTTGCGGGACAGTCGTCGCTTGCGTCCGCAACTAGTTCGTGCCACCAGTGATCGCGCCCGTCGGTCATTTCGCAATCATTTTCAACTCGTTTGAGCACGATGCAGTGTTTAACGGTGGGAGACTTTTCCAATGCCGTATCGACTGTCTGCTTCAGCGGGATAACTTTTCCGCGTCGCCATAGACCGTCGGCGGTCAGTTGGACCTTGGCTGAGGCATCATTGTTTCGATCCGCAATTGCTTCTGCTGAGAAGCCCGCAAAAATGACGCTGTGAATCGCTCCAATGCGAACGCACGCCAGCATCGCAATGGCAAGCTCCGGCGTCATCGGCATGTAGATCGATACAACATCGCCTTGCTCCACGCCCAAACCTTTAAGCACATTCGCAAACTTACAGACTTCTGCATGAAGCTGGTTGTACGTCAGCGTCCGAGTATCTCCGGGTTCGCCTTCCCAGATGATGGCGTTTCGGTCTCCATTGCCGGCATCGATATTTCGGTCAAGACAGTTGTAGCTGATATTGGTTTTGCCGCCGTCAAACCACCGGACGTCGATTCCGTCTTTTTGTAGAACCGAATCAAACGGCTCGAACCAGTGCAGTTCCGATTTAGCTTCGGCATCCCAAAACGCTTCCGGGTCAGCTTTGACGCGATCATAAAGCTGTTGATAATCATCCATCGACTTGATAACAGCTTTTTGACTGAAGGCAGAATCGGGAGGGAAAAGCCGATCTTCCTGCATGACGTTGTCGATCTGGCCGGAACTGCTTTCTGACATGTTTTGGGTCTCGTGCTAATCTTGGTTTGGAAGGGACAATCAGCGGTTGGAGTTTCCGCTAGTTGATATCAGTTGTGACAGTCTAATTGTGTTGGCAAGTAATTGTCAATCAAACGCAGGAAGGGAAAACCTAATCGTTCTCACGTAGGGACGGTTCATCGTTGGAATTCTTCGAACCGGTTCCCGTTCCAGAAAACTTGAAGAGGAAAAGTTCCCAGAAGACCTTCACTCCCAGTTTCCAATTCGTTTTCGTAACCCCGAGCTCACGATCTTTGAAAACGATTGGATGTTCGACAGATCGAAACCCCGCTTGCTTCAGACGATACAAGATCTCTTCGAGGTACGAGTATGACTTACTGTGGATTGATTCTAGGCCGATGGTTTTCAAAGCATGAGTTCGATAGACCCGAAAGGCACCGCTGTTATCGCGACTGTTCAAGCCAAGCCATACCCTCGCAAACCAATTGACCCCCTTCGATGCAAGTCGCCGGAACCATGGCCAGCCCTCGACCGATCCCCCCTCGATGTAACGACTACCAATCACAACCGCCACTTCAGGGTCAGGGTTGCGCGAAATCTTCTGATACAGATCGGGCAATGTTGCTGGGTCGTGACTGAAGTCGGCATCCATGGTCGCAACAAACGCATGTCCTTGCGCGATCGCCCATCGAAAGCCCTCGACGGTCGCCGACCCAAGCCCAAGCTTTCCGCTACGATGCAGACATTCGACCGCCGGAAATCGATCTCGGTTTTGATCACACCACTCGCCCGTTCCATCGGGAGAATTATCGTCGATCACGAGGATTTTCGCATCGGGCAACAGCGAGGTTAGCTGTTCAACTAGCGTCGGCAAGTTCTCGATCTCGTTGTAGGTCGCGATGATGATCGCAAGGCTTTGAGCGATTGACTTTCCTTCAAGTTCATTGCCTGTCATACTTGCTCACAGTTTTTGGTTTCTACTGGCATCGATTTTGGTAAAACTCACACATGATCGTCTACCTGCTAAAACGAGTCGGGATCGGACTGGCAATTCTGTACATTGGAATCTTGCTGGTACTGATGGCGAATGAGACTTCGCTAGTTTACCCCGGTTCAAAGTATCCGCGAGGTAACTGGGCTCCGGTCGGGTTTAACTTTGAAGAAGTTGAGTTTCGCTCGGACGATGGAACACGGCTTGTTGGTTGGTATTTGCCTCCGCCCGCCGTTGATGCTGCCGCAGAGAATCAACCCGAGCACGAAGATCTAGAATCAGGCCAGCAGTCGGTTGAAACGATTTTGCTCTGTCACGGCAATGCAGAAAATGTGTCACAGTCTGCGACGTACATCGGCGAGATGCTTCGGAGAACATTGAATGCGGAACTGTTTGTGTTTGACTATCGCGGTTTCGGAAAGAGCGAAGGCGTTCCGGCAGAGCGCGGTGTACTGGAAGACTCCGAGGCGGCTTTTGAATGGTTGAAGACAAAGTCTGGCAAGTCGTCATCGGAGATCATTCTGGTTGGACATTCAATTGGAGGAGGTCCTGCCGTTCACTTAGCGTCAAAGCACGGTGCCAAGTCGCTCGTTCTGCAGCGAACCTTCAACGCGATCACCGAGCCCGCTGCGAAACAGTTTCCTTGGCTACCAATCCGGTACGTGATGAGGAATCGATTTCCCTCGATTGACAAGATCAAAGATTATCCTGGTCCGGTGTTTCAGTCGCATGGAACCGCTGACCGACTGATCCCCATCCACATGGGCCGCGAACTATTTGACGCAGCCCCAACAAAAACCAAACAATTTATCTCGGTCGAAGGAATGGGCCACCTTGATCCACTGCCGGAAAACTACTGGGG
>CAZLYM010000001.1:47851-50631 GCA_964563475.1 uncultured Pirellulaceae bacterium | reverse complement strand
AACACTTTGTCCAGCGCATCAGAATCACGCAGGTCAACTTTGTGGAATGCGATCGACTTGCCAGCCAGCTTCTGAACGCGCCGCAGAGATTCTTCTGAGCTGTTGCAGAGGTTGTCGACCACGGTAACTTCGTAGCCTGCTTCGAGTAGCTCAAAACAGGTGTGACTTCCGATGTAGCCTGCGCCGCCGGTGACTAGGATATGCATAGAATTGTCTCGCTGGATGGATGGGTTTGGCTGGTGCGAATCGAAGAGCCTTGTCCCGCGTCGCATGAATCCGTGCGCCGAACAAGGTGATGAGTGTTGGTGTACCGAACGTCGCTAACCTACGCTTCGTTGGCATCGGTCACGATGCAACCGAGCAGGCGTGCTCCGCTGGTTTTTAGTTCAGTCACGGCAGATTTTGCGATGGTGTCGTTCGAGTTCTTGACGCTTACCAACAGGTAACTTCCGTCGCAAACATCAGACCACAACTTTGCCGCAGTTCCGTGTGCGTCACCACCGGCAACACAAACAAACTGATACTCAGTTTTCATGTCAACCACCGCTTTCCGCAGAAGCTCTTTCTGATTCCATCTGCCGAACGAACCGTTTCCTACTGGCAGAAAGTCGAGGTTCGAGTTTTGGTTTCGAAGGAGATGGGAGTGCCAATCTTGGTTGTACTCAATGGTCTCCGTCATTCCCGAATCCGTCAAACGACCCGACGCGACGGTCAGGTTTTTGCTGACGTTATCGGAATCGATCAATAGGACTCGTGATTCTGTTTGGTCGCACAACGCAGCGGCGACCCGCGCACTGATTTCGTCGACATGCTCATTCGGTTCCGAACCGACAAAGAGCAGAACGACTGGCACAGACGAATTGGAACGCTCCAAAACTTGGTCAACGACATTCCGGATGGTTTCACCGACCTGATCATCTTCAGCCACAACATCTGGCGTGAGTTCTGCTGGAGGCGACAACGGTTCAGGCTGCACTGTGGAAGCGAAACGTTGCACGCCATTGCTCAGACGAGCCAAAGTCTCTTCGCTTAGCTGAGCCAATTGCTCCTCGGTAGCGTGGAGGACTTCAAGCGAAGCATTCCGAGCAGGAAGTGAGTTGCGGAGTGACGTCAAATGAGGGATGGATGCTGTCTTCACGATCGGGCTCATCGAATTTGGTTCAGTTTGCTTTGGCGAATATCGTTAGGGCCGTGTAAAAAGTGTTCACACGACAAAGTATCAGGACTGGTTTCCGCTATCTCTCAATTGCTCAAACAGACGCTCGTAGTCCATACGCTCGGCACGCCCAATCGACGCTTGACTTCCATCCGGCGTCAGCCCGCTAGGTGGAGTGAGCGAATCTGGAACACTTTGAGGTAGTGAGGGTTCGATGCCGGGTCCAGCCCCGGCCTCGCTACTCGCGTCTGCGCTCGGATACGTTTGCTGCATCGGAAGCGATTGAGGGTATTCACTATCGGCACTATCAACATTGATCGCGTTACCTGACGACGCCATTTGGCCGCCAATTAGTTTTTTATTTTCAAGTATTTCAGATAGAATCTGCTGTGCATCGGAAATCTCAGCGTTTTCCGACGGCATTGACTCGCTGCCGTCAACTCCCTGTGGCAGTGACTCTGAAGCAGCATTATCAACAGCTTGGTCAGCGCCGGGATTCCGAATCGCATTTAGAATCTCGGTGGCCTGCTGTTGAATATCGGCAGTAGACTCATGAACTTCGTGCTCATGAAAGCCCTTCGTTTCCGGTGCCGCTTCGGCAGGCGAATCGTACGTTTGATCTAAGGACGAACTAGCCGCGTCGAATGCAGTCGCCTCTGGCACCTCATCGGCGAGCGACGTGTCATCACTTTCTGCGGTTAAGCTTGGCGTCGTGTCTGTGACATGTGAATCAAATACAGACGCCAACTCGGCAGCCGTGTATTCGACTTGGTTAGTGTTGTCGATTTCGCTACCCGTGTCATCTGATTCGGCTACCGACGGTTCTTGATCAGCAGCCATTCCAACACTCTCCGCTGTCTCGCCAACTGCCGCTTCGTATTCTTGGACATTCTCGTTTACTACGCTAACAACTGGAATCGCGTCGGCGCTTTCAGGTTCATCAACGGTGGGTGACAAATGATCAAGTTGCTCTCCCGTAACTTCCGTCGATGACATGTTTTGCGCGGCAACTTGTTCCGTGAAATCGTTCGCGACCGATTCTTCTGTTTCGAACGCTTCGGCAAATGGACTGGCAATGCTCGCCGCCGCGGCAGCCGCAGCCACCGGAATCGCTGGGAACGCAAAATCGGCAGTCGATTGGACTGACGAAATGCCGCCGGTTTCCTCAACTGGTGAATCCGACGGTTCAGAGCTAGGCAGTTGCTCGCTTTCATCGGTTGGGGCATCACTCAATCCATCGATTGAAGATCGAGCCGCCTCCCATACTGCTTCTTGGTCTCGGTTTAATTCAACAAATTCAGTGGGAATTGAGTTCGCTTCCTCCTCATCCTCCCTTGAAGTATCCGGTTCCGAATCCAATTCGGTATCAAGTGGCTGATAAGAGTACTTATCATCAAGTGGCTGATCAGAGTACCCATCATCCTCCTGCGAGTCAGAAGGTTCAGCAGTACTCTCAGAAAGATTGTTCGTAGACTGCTCGGCCTGCTCCGGGGCGACAAACGGGTCATCGCTTCCAACGTCGCTCCACGACGTTTCACTTTCAGTAGGTTCGGTCAGATCAGAGTCTGATTTGGGCTCCATGGATTCACCGAAAATGTCAGCATCCGTGCTGGCGATCGCATCA
>CAZLYM010000001.1:42462-47751 GCA_964563475.1 uncultured Pirellulaceae bacterium | reverse complement strand
CTATGGCACGCGTCAGCTCAACTGGCTCTGAAAAGGAACCCGTTTCGTCCTCTTCCAATGTTCCAAACTCGATGACTGTCCAGTTTTCATCATTTGATTTTGGAGCAGACACCTCAGCCGGATCGGAAGTCGGCAAGCCTTGAACCTGCGCCCATGCCGGCTCAACCATATCCGGTTCGACAACCATGCTCCCACGCGTCGCCGCATAGATCATGCACTGCTCGCTCAACTGGTTAACAAAGCGAGGGCAGCCACAGGTCGCTTCGTGGATCGCGTCAGCGGTTTGTTGTTCGAACATCGTCCCGGCGTCGCCACCGACTCGGGAGATATGTTCTTGGATGTAGCCACGCGTCTGTTCGCGAGTGAGGTTTCCCAGAAAACAACGCGTTGATAGGCGTTGATTAAACGCTTCAAGTTTTGGATCAGTCAGCACATCCTCAAACCGACTGGTTCCACACAGAACAAGCCGAACACGCGGAACTCCGTCTCGGACAAAGTTGGTAATCATCCGAAGTTCATCAACGAGATCCGGCGTCAGTGCTTGCGCATCATCGATCAATAGCAGGATGCCGTTGGGGCAGTTCTCGGCTGGCTTGATAAAGTCAATCAATGACAACCGCAACTCACCTTCGCTGAGATTATGATACGGTTGCTTCAGTTCAAAGAGAATGGCTTGCAACAAGTCGCGACGCTCAACCATCGGTGCGCAAGATAACGAAATCACTCTGAAGCGCTGCTGATAATGTTCAGACAACAATGCTAACAACAGCGACTTACCAGTTCCATGCTCTCCAATGACAATGGCTGGTCCCGCGTCGCGACTGATCGATTCATTGATCTGGTCCAGCGACTGCTTGACTGGGCTTTCGTGAAAAAAATGTTTCACAAACGGTGCCATGGTGAATGGTCGTCCGCTGAAATTGAATATCTCTTGATACATAACGACGTCCTGTGTCGAAAACGTTTTGTCAATTATTGAATCAATTTATTGATCCGATTGTGCCCTTGAGTCCTGCCTCAAGCGCCCGCAAGATTCCAAACAATACGAGCAAAACCATGAAACCAACTCTCTCCAAAGGAAGTTCTGACCTCTGAGGATGTCAGCCAGAACACTATTCCAAGGATCGCAATCACAGCGATCACCGTTCCGCAGATCCTGACTGTTTGGTTCGCCCAATTGGTCTTCCAGGGTGTTTCGTGATTTTCGACCAATGATTGTCCATTCTCGAGAGTGCCAATGACAGGGACGCCCAATTTCTCAGTGACGTCGTCAACATTCTCGAACCCGGGTTCTTCAAATGGGTGGATGTTCAACGCAACCACTCCACCAAAAACGATCGACAGCAACGCGGCAAACAACATTGCAGCGGGACTGGGAATAGCTCCCAAAGGCCGATTTGCGACTGACTCGGCATCGAATCGAACAAGTCCGCTCTGTTTCAGAGTTCCGTTGTCTGTCTTTAGCTGCGTGATGACTCCGCGAAGCGACGCGACGTCGACACTTTCTAGAGTCTGGTGCAAACTGTCCACATTCGGCTTTGCAGGTTCGCGGACGTGACCCACGTTTCGGAAAGCGGATTGATGATTCGTAGCCTGAGAGTAAGCCATCAACTGCGCCGTTTGACTTCTGGCGCTCGTCAATCCTTCCTCAATTTGATCGACTAACCAGTGAGCTTGATCAACTGGGTGCGTTTTAGTGGCAATCGAATTTTGGCCGGGGATTGAGTTCGCAGCGTAATCCAAACGCCGCGCGACGTCGCTTGTGAACGATCTGATAAAGCGAACTTCGTCCGCTGTGCCAGATCCAGAGTAAACGATTCTGAGGCGAGACTTTTGATATTGTGATGCGTCGCGAAACCCAATGCTGATCCGTCGGTGTATTTCTTCAATGTTGCCGGCTTCAAAGATTGGGCTGCGACTGCCGGTGTTGGACCGGACTTGAGCGAGCCGATTCGCCATCGCATCCGGATTCATGACGGATTTAAGTGCTGATGGCAGCGCGTTATTGGCCAACAATGACGCGAGCTCTTGATTGTCAAACTCGATCATTCCTTCGGACTGGTAGCCCCCCATCGTGAGAGGCCAAGTGAGTCCGATCGCTAGAAACAATGCGATAGAAGTGATCAGAAAGGCAAGTAGAGTTCTATTCCGAGACGCTTGGCGTACGACCGGCGTGTCGGGGAGATTGTCGTTTGTGATAGTCATTCGAGTTTCTTGCAAAACGCTGAATCTGCGCGCGTGCATCCGAGCACGTCGTTATCAGTCGTCCATCGTCGACAAATCAAGGGCAGCTTGAATCGATTTTGCCACTTGCTCCACTTGAATTGATTAAACCGACTGACAGCAATGAATCTGACAGCAAACTCATTCAGGACGGGAGGACCGATCATGGATGGTCGGGGACGATAGCAGAAGTCACAAAAGAGGACACGACCAATCGCGTCAAAAAGTGAAAACGGCGAATCCACTACGTTGTCCACGCGGTAACGCCATCTCGATTGCCGCTGCAAACGTGTGAAGCGTTTGCAGACCGCGAAACCAAGCGCTATTCGTTACTCGATACTTGCCGCTTTCACTGGCGTACTGACGTTGGTCACGTGCGGCGGAGGTGCCACCTGCTTGACGGAAACGAGCGTTTCGAACTGACCATGTTGAACGATCTGATTGTCTTGGTTCAACAGCTTGCGTTCCCAGACAATCTTTCCGGCTCGGCGACTGGTCAATGTTTTTTCCACGCAACTGGTTACCACGTAGACCGTGTCACCAAAATATAGGGGCCGAGAAAATTCCCAATTTCGAACGGCAGTGAATGCGATCGTACTGACACTTGGCGAGTAACTTCCAAGTCCCGCAACCCAAGACAGTCCTAGCAGACCGTGCGCGACAGGTTGTCGGTAGTGGCTGTTGGCCGCGTAGTGGTAGTCCACATGAAGCGGGTTGAAGTCGCCAGTCATGGTGGCGAAGTTGATTACATCGGCTTCGGTCACGGTACGACGCGGGCTGGTCCATGTCTGGCCGATAGACACGTCGTCGAACAAAAGCGGTGAATCCATTCGATGTGATCCGTTTACTCGTTAGAACTGGCGTCCAAGCCGAACCGACCGAATCATTTAGCCGGAGAAAAATCGGGAGTCGTGTTTCGATCAGAAAAGTCGGGGTGAGAGGATTCGAACCTCCGACCCCCTGGTCCCAAACCAGGTGCGCTAGCCAGACTGCGCTACACCCCGTAACTTTCACTGAACGAGCGAACACTGGGGGCTACTTGGCACCCAGCGCTGCTCAACAGGCCAATACTCTAATGATACAGCCTCACTTCTGCAATCCACATTCTGACGATTCCTAGCAGACAACTTTTACCCCAAAAAGTTCGCTGCTCAGGCGACTCGGCCCGAACTATTTGAACCCGAATCGCGGCCTGAGAGCATCGACCGGAGACGCTCAAATTCGGTCGCATTGTTAAAATGGACAACGATTTGCCCTCGCTGGCCTGAGCCGTTGCGAATTTGCACCTTGGTCCCCAGAGCCTGCTTCAGCTCCTGCTGGAGGGACTCAATCTGCCGATCTTGGGCACGTTTGCGGCGTGTCGCTGGACTGATGCCGAACTTATCCTCCGCCGCAATTTTCTCCCGAACGGCCTGCTCCACCGCCCTGACACTCAGACCCTCGCGGATAATCCGTTGGCAGAACTCTACTTGGATGGCTTCGTCTCCTAGGGGAAGCAGGGCCCGAGCGTGTCCGGCCGAAATTTTACCTTCCTGTAGTGCGTCCTGAATTGGGGTGGGTAGTTCGAGCAACCGCATCAGATTGGCGATGGTCGATCGATCGATTTTCAGTCGCCCGGCAAGTCCATCCTGAGTGCAATTGTGCTCGTTCAAGTAGCGACGAAAAGATAGCGCTTTTTCGATGGGGTTGAGATCTTGCCGCTGGAGGTTTTCAACAATCGCCAGTTCAGACACCAGCCGATCGTCGGCCGTCCTCAAACGAGCAGGGATCGTTTTCCAGTTGGCTTTGATCGCCGCACGTAGACGACGCTCACCGCTGATCAGCTGATATCGCCCGTTGACGACCCGCACCAAAATCGGTTGCAGGATATCGTGCTCTTTCAGACTTTCTGCCAGCGATCCAATTTCCGCCTCACTGAACACGCGACGCGGCTGGAACGGATTGTCTTCGATGTCATAAACATTCAAATGAACAATCTCGCCTTCGACGGGATCTTTTGAGTGAACCACATCCAGCTGCTTTACGTTTACAGGGACCGACGCCGGCGGCTTGCTGACAACTTTAGGTGGCTCGGCCACCGCCGACGCCGCCAAGTTCGGCACTGACTGAACAGGTGAGTCAACGGCCTCAACCGTCGTGTTCAGCAGTGCTTCTAGGCCTCGGCCAAGTCTTTTTTTTCTAGTCACGTTCTAGTACCTCCATGCACAATTCCATGTATGCCCTTGTTCCTCTCGATCGCGGTGCGTAGTCGATTACGCTCTGGCCGTGACTGGGTGCCTCGGTGACGTGAACGTCACGTGGAACAACGGTGTCAAAAACAATTTCTCCAAAAAATTCGCGAACCTCATGGTCCACTTCCTGCGTAAGCTCAAGCGATTCGTCATACATTGTCAGCACAATGCCGCCGAAGGTCAGCTCACCTGGGCGGTCGAGCATGACGCTGCGAATCACGTCAATCATCTGAGCCAGTCCCTCCATCGCGAAATACTCGCATTGGATAGGCATCAGGACTTCGTTCGAAACGGACAGTGCCGTTCGAGTTAATTTTCCAAGTGAAGGAGGACAGTCGATCAGCACGTAGTCGTACCGTGCGGCTCCGTTGGCAAGGTGTTCGATCAACAGTTCGTCGTCTGTGCTGTCGCCGGATGCTAGCACGCTAAGATCGCGAAACGATTTGCTACCGGGCAGCAGATCGAGGCGTTCAACAGCGGTTGAAAGGACTCCGTGTCGCAGAGCCTGATCCACGACCAGCGGGTGGCGATCAACCGGTTGTTGCCCGATTCCAGACGTTGCGTTGCACTGCGGGTCCATGTCGACCAGTAACGTATGCTGGCCGGCTCGGGCGAGTGCGGCTGCCAGATTGATCGACGTGGTGGTTTTCCCCACGCCTCCTTTCTGGTTCGCAATACAGAACGTTCGACCCACGCGATATCCCTCGAATCCATCCGAGCGCAGCAACGCTGCGAAATTTTGTTGAGCCGCCTAGCGTATCACGTGGTAAGCGTTGCACAAATATCAACTTTCACGTGATAGCAATCTACTCAATTGTGGTGTCGGAACGGCCCG
>CAZLYM010000001.1:38499-42362 GCA_964563475.1 uncultured Pirellulaceae bacterium | reverse complement strand
GCAGTCTGAGACTTTTGCATGCTGCCTATCTGCCCCTCAGTGGCCAGCCGGTAACAATCAGTCCGATGCTGGTGCATGCCCAAATGAGAGTGACAACTAGGAACAATTTCAATACGACCAAATTAACCATTTCCCAGTACACAAGGGCTGCCGCAGTGGCGAACAACCAGCCAGATCCATAGATTAAAACAGCCCACCCGAAGCCTCGACCAAACTGGTTTGATGAGTTGTTCATTGCTGTGTGCTCTGCGGTCAGATCAATATTTCGGGTGCCACGCTCACCCGAAGAATGAGGATGAGCATGCTTGCGCAAGCGTAGGGCATGTAGCCATAGCGTTTCGACCAAACCAGACAACCATGAATTGCTTGGCCTAGTTGCGTGCCGGAGACTAACTAACTGCAATCAAGTCGACATTGACGATTGCCCAAGAAGTCAGAAACGGGGCGCTCACAATGACCGCCAGTTGGCTCTGGTTTCGTTACCTGAAAATGCTGGCATAGGCATTACAAGCCCCTGACTGTTCCACGTGAAACTTTCCGTGGCTAACGCAACTTAACGAATTGGCTTATCCAGTTTCACGTGAAACGCACACACGTGGCCCCGTGCCGAGGTTGCCTCCTGCCGGCATCCAACGCCCATATGCAGTGGCAAGGCATGGCAACCAAGCACCTCCCCAACCACCTGACGGGTCATTGCTGGAGCGGATTAATCACTAGGCCGCTAAGCAGCTTTGGGTAGAAGTAGGTACTCTTGGCAGGCATCCGTTCTCCGTTCTGGCTAATCTGCGTGACGTGCTCCACTGACGCAGGAAGAACCAAACAGGCCAGCTCAAACGAGCCGCCGTCGCCAACTTGGCCTGTCGCATCACGGCCCGTCGAGTCGCCTGCCTGAAGCCCTTCAACTACTTCCGTCGTATCATGCACGTAGCGAGGCGCAGGCAGATCTGAGTAGCCCAGCAGCTTTGTGATCACCAGCTCGTGCAGGATCGAAACCCCTAGTCCGCGCCATTGATCACTCTGGTCTGAGGCTACATCTGATAGCATCGCTGCACCCGCTTCCGTCATCCGAGCCACAACCCACGTGTCGTCTTTGCGGCAGTAGAAACCCAGCGTCGACTGCTGGTCCTCGACTGCGATCTCCTCCCACATCGTCTCAGCGGCCGAAATGCCCTGCGCAGCAACTTCGCACGTGAAGGCGTCACCTAAACTGCTGATCAAATCCGTCGACGCGATCGGTTGGACCTGCCGAAACAGCCGGTGAGTCGGCAGCACGACCATCCCCGGATCGTGCATGCTGATGCACATCATCATCGTGTAGTCGACAGGATGCTCGCCCTCAATCCCCTCCGCCTGCCGGCGCTGATCGCGAATCGCACAGGATGTTTCGTAACGGTGGTGGCCGTCAGCGATGTACGTCGGAACCGATCCAAGCAGATTCGCAGCTGCCGCGATTGCGTTCGCGTCGGTTACCCTCCATAGCTCGTGCCGGACGCCTTGACCGTCGATGGCGGTTAGCGGAGTCCGATCTTCGACGGCCGCTTCGAGCGCTTCTTGGGCGATGTTTTCCTGATCGGGATAGATCCCAAAGATCGGGCTTAGGTTCGCTTGGCAAGCCGACATCAGTTTGAACCGATCTTCCTTGGCGGCCGAATGAGTTTGCTCGTGCGGGTAGATCGTTCCGGTGCCGAACGGTTCCAGCTTGACGCGAGCAATGAACCCACGTCGAGTAAACGATTGCCCTTCGTGCTCGAATGCCTGATGGTAGACGTAAACCGTACCCGCGTTTTCCTCGACCAAGACACCGTCGCGCCGCCAGTGTTTCAGGTGCTCTGCCGCGCGGTCATAGACGGTTTGATCTCCTAACAGGTCGTCGCCACGATTAAGGATCAGACGCGTGACGTTGTAGGGGCTTCGATCGTAAAGTTGATCCTGCGACTGCGAGTCGATCACATCGTAAGGGGGTGCAACTAGGTCGCCCAATGATCCAGCTTTCGCCAGATCGTAGCGCCAACCGCGAAACGCTTGTATGTCTGCCATTTACTCAACCTGTCGTGATTCAACGTGTGAGATGACTTTATCTCGTACGTTGCATACGCTGTCAAAGGGAGTGCTAGCAAATCATTTGCTGCGTTATTCAGAACACGTGATTTGAGCACGTGAACATCGCGTGGCTGTTGTTACGCATGGAACGGAAACCGGTTCGGAAAATCCGCGGCAAACGTGAACAAAAGTCCAAGCGAGAACAAGACACAAACAAAAAAAGCGGCACTGATTTTGTCATCAGTGCCGCTCGGGTCAACAGTAAGCATTCGCAACGAAAACTCACGTTTGTATTAGTACTTTTGGTTTCGCAACCAAGTAGATTTAGTACCGGTAGTGATCAGGCTTGTATGGGCCATCGACAGGTACGTTCATGTAGGCTGCCTGTTCTGGAGTCAGCTTGGTCAGCTTGACGCCAAGCTGGTCCAAGTGCAGTCGAGCAACTTCTTCGTCCAGACGCTTTGGCATCAAGTGAACGCTAACATCGTACTGATCGGCACGCTCCCACAATTCCAGCTGAGCCAGAACTTGGTTGGTGAACGACATGCTCATCACGAAGCTTGGGTGGCCAGTGGCACAACCAAGGTTCACCAGACGGCCTTGAGCCAAGATGATCACGTTGTGCCCGTCTTCGAAGGTGTAGCGATCAACGGCACCGATATCTGCCGGCTTGATGCTGTCCTTCTTCATCTTGCCTGCTTCAACCTGACCTTCCAGCCATGCGACATCGATCTCAGTATCGAAGTGACCAATGTTGCAAACGATCGCGTCGTTGGGCATCTTTTCCATGTGATGGCCAAGGATGATGTCACGGTTTCCGGTGGTCGTAACGAACAGATTTCCTTCGCTGCAAGCTTCGTCCATGGTGGTGACTTCAAAGCCTTCCATGGATGCTTGGAGAGCATTGATCGGATCAATTTCGGTGACGATCACGCGGCAGCCATAACGCTGAAGCGAGTGAGCACAACCTTTTCCAACATCGCCGTAGCCACCAACAACCGCAACTTTTCCGGCCAGCATGACATCAGTGGCACGCTTCACACCGTCCGCCAATGACTCGCGGCAACCGTACAAGTTATCAAACTTACTCTTTGTGGCGCTGTCGTTAATGTTGATGGAAGGAACTTGAAGTTTGCCTTCCTCAGCCAGTACCATCAGGCGGTGAACGCCAGCGGTTGTCTCTTCGCTGATACCTTTGATATTGGCCAGCAGCTCTGGATAGCTGTCGTGAACCATGGCGGTCAAATCGCCACCATCGTCCAAGATCATGTTCAATGGCTCGCCGGATGGGAACGCAGTCAGCGTTTGCTCGATGCACCAATTGAACTCTTCGTCGTTCATGCCCTTCCATGCGAAAACGGGAATGCCCGCTTCGGCGATGGCAGCAGCAGCCTGATCCTGAGTACTGAAGATGTTACAGCTACTCCAAGTGACTTCGGCTCCAAGCTCAACCAGCGTCTCGATCAAGACGGCGGTCTGAATGGTCATGTGCAGACAGCCTGCAATACGAGCCCCCGTCAGTGGCTTCGTTTTTCCATACTTCTCACGAAGCGCCATCAGACCAGGCATTTCGTTTTCGGCAAGGACAATCTCTTTGCGGCCGAGTTCGGCCAGTGACATATCTTTGACTTTGTAATTTAGCTTCGATGTTTCCACGTTCGACACGGGAAGGTCTCCTGAAAAAAGGGCGAATATGATCGTCGTAAACGTCCAGATGACGCTCCGCAATCAAAAAAAGCTGCAACTCCGTCCACGGAGACTTCCGCCCGGATGATTTTACATCGCGTAATTGAAGCAGCCTAAAGTTGGTAAATTTACCATCC
>CAZLYM010000001.1:30210-38399 GCA_964563475.1 uncultured Pirellulaceae bacterium | reverse complement strand
GCCGCCTTCGCGCGAGCGACAAAGTGAACCATTGAGTCCGTGTCTTTGCCGTGGGTGGCATTCTCAACCCCACTGGCCACGTCGACGGCATCTGGCGTGGCAATTGAGATCGCTTCGGCGACGTTATGTGCGTTCAGGCCGCCGGCTAGAGCGAATGGCAAATCAAACGAAACTCCAGCCAGTGCATTCCAGTCAAGCCGATCCCCAGTTCCGCCAAACGAGCCCGGAACGGCGGCATCCAAGAGCACCATCACCGCGCCGGCGTCTTTCCACCGGAGAACTTCCGCTTGCAGCTCGGATGTACCCGCGTTACCGTCCAAGTCCTTCGCCACCCGAACGGCGCGGATGATGGGCGTGCATTCGTCAAGCGATCTGTGTTTTAATTCCCGTTGGATCTCGGCAAGGAATTCAGGACGCTCGTCCCCGTGCAGTTGGATCACGTTTAGGTTGGCCGCGTGAACCGATTCGGCGATCGCGCTGGCTGAGTGGTTCACGAACACACCGACGGTTTTGCCCGTCCACGATGTTTCACGGTCCACGATTGCCTTTGCTAACGCTGACGCTTGCTCGATCGAAACGCTTCGCACCGACGGGGAATAAAAGTTCAGCCCGATGGCGTCCGCCCCCGCGTCCAACGCCGCAAGGAGATCAGCTTCGAATCGAATGCCACAGATTTTGATTTTAAAAAGGCTCATGCCATTGGATTTGAAAGCGGAAGCGAATCTCTGTCTGAATTCCGAACAACCTCAAGGACGGTCTGGTGACAAACGGCCAGTCAAGTCATACTCGTTGGCCGACGACTACTTGCCCCAACGCGCCCAAGATTTTCTGCCGTGGTTCATTCGAACACAAAGCCCGCCTCCGCCACAGCCCAGAGTCCCTGCTCCGCTGGTTTCTCACTGGATTCGCCAGATCGACTGCCGATTTTGGTGACGGGAGTGTCAGGCGTCGCTGGCTACAGCCTGTTTTACGAACTCAAACGCCGGTTGGGTGACCAGGTCTTTGGGACTCGGCCTGAAAAAACGGTTAACCTAGTCGGGGAAGGGATCTTTGGAACCAATCTCAGCGAACCCGACAATGTACGCCAGTTGATCAATGAGCATGGCATCCGGACGGTTGTCAATTGCGGCGGCAGTTGTCACCTGAAGGGGTGCGAGCTTGATCATGAGATGGCACATCGCGTAAACGTGAAGTGTGTCGATAATCTTTTGAGTGCAATTGAGGGTACGCCGGTTCGGCTTGTCCACTTGTCCATCGACTTGGTTTTTTCGGGTGACAGGGATGGCCAATACACCGAGACCGACACGCCTGATCCGGTCACGATGTACGGCAAAACCATGGTGATGGCCGAACAGCTGATTCTTGAACGTCGCCCGGAGTCGGCGATCTTGAGGATCTCGCTACCGATGGGCGTCAGCTTCAACGGTCACGCTGGAGCGATTGACTGGATACAACATCGGTTCGCAAAAAATCTTCCAGCCACTTTGTACTTTGACGAAGTTCGATCCCCCACCTACGTCGACTGCCTAAACCACGTGATTGAGGAGTTCTGCTGCCGAACCGACTTGAGCGGCATCTGGCATGCGGGCGGAGACGTCTATCTGTCACTTTATCAAATCGCACAAATCGTCAATCGAGTTGGCGGGTACGATCCCGCGTTACTGCACGGATGCCCTCGAATCGAAGCCGGCCCCATTCCTCCTCGGGCGGGGAACGTGACCATGAATTCGAGTAAACTCAAACAGACTCTGGGGCGACAGCCGTTTCTTCCATGGCCGCTGGACGAAAATTTTCTCCCAACCGATCGATCGTGGCACTCGACTCGAAACGGGTTGATCGGCGGGACACCGCAACTGATCGAAAAAACGTTGTATCGGCCCGGCGGGACTCTAGATCGTTGAGAACCTGCAATCTCGGATCATTGCTCCAGCGTTTGTCGGTTTTGCCCCCCCAATCTGTCGGTTTGTTATCGGTTTTGCTGGTATTTCTCGTCGTTTCGGTAAAACCAACGAATTCCCCCTGCTTTAACAACCTAGAGAGGTTCAGATTGTTACAAGTCCTTCGGGAATCAATTGATTCATTTCCAAGTCGTGGTTACGATAAGGTCCACAAAAGCAAGGCATTTGGCTTGTACCGAATGCACCGTAAAATAAAAGTATATGGGCTGATTGGAACGGCCCGTCGTAGGCGGTTCGCGCGTTTTTCTTTGGTGCGAAGCGACCTACCGAATGTATAGGCAGGGTGGAGACTCAAATATGGCAGAAGACCAAGTTTGGAGTATTAGCGTTGGACGCTGGTTTGGGGTCCCCGTTCGTATTCACGTCAGCCTGCTGTTGTTTATCGCCATGATTTTCGGAGTCGAATGGCACTACCGAGAATTGATCCAGCCTGCCTTTATCGGTACTGGGATGGTAACGACCATCGTTCTGTTCGGAAGTATCTTGGTTCACGAGTTTGCGCATCTGTTTGCGATCGCGAACCTTGGTGGACATTGCAACGGAGTATTACTGACTCCATGGGGAGGCAACTCGGACAACACTCTTCCTGATTCCGGGCAATCGAAAGCCTTCATTCACATGGCAGGTCCGTTTATCAGCGGAATCATTTTTCTGTTTGGGGCGACGGTGTTGATTCGTCACACCAATGTTAGCTTGGAATCCCTCATCAACCCGTTGCGGCCTCACGGGTTTAGAATTTCCAACTGGGAAAAAACATCGCTTGAAATCATTACGTGGGTGAATTTTCAGTTGATGATCGTTAACTTGCTGCCTTGCTTTCCATTCGATGCGGCCGCAGCATTCCGATCGGTGATCGAGTCAATGCAACTAGATATTCCACGCCATCGAATTGAGTCTGCGGTAATGTCTATGGGGCACGGTCTCGCATTCACGATGCTTGGAATGGCTTGGTTGCTGCGTGGATACGACGGCGGTGAAATTCAGCCAGCTTGGTTTGTGTTGCTGATCGCAGGGATCACGCTGATATTTACCGCTCGATACTCATTCGCACAAGAAACAGCGTTCGACGACCCCGACTGGGACGAACTGGAAAATTCTGAGTATGATTCGATGTATGAAGAAGGCGACTTCTTTCATTTTGGTGACTCGGACGAGAACGGTTCTTATTCTCAATGGCTGCTCGAAAAGCAACACGCTCGCGATACCATGGATCAGGAACTGGAAGCCGACGAAGAACGCCAAGCTGATGATGTCTTGGCAAAGTTGCACCGCAGCGGGATCACCGCTTTAACGGAAGACGAAAAGCGAATCCTTGATCGTTTCAGTGAACGCCTGAGAAAGCGGCGTCAGTCCGAAGTTTAATCGCGTTCTCTCGTACACGCTTCGGACCTGAAGTCATAAAGTTCCGGCAATAAGACTTAGTCGTCGTACGCCGTTGAAGTTCTTCGGCGGCGTCTTCTACGGGTGCTTCGAGGTTGATATTCTCCCTCGGTAAACCAGTATCCGCCAAGCACTTTGTAGAACGTTAAAATGACTAATGCGCCACCCGCGCCGACAGCGAACCCTTCCAAGCTGATGGGTTGCACGGTCTGCCCCGTCTCTGAAAAGTATTGCAAGATCGCACAGCCAATCAAGGTTCCAGCAATTCCCATCAACACCGTTGCAATGGCGCCTCCTGGATCCCGCCCAGGCATAACGGCTTTCGCAGCCAAGCCGACGACCGTACCGAAACCAATCCAAGTTAATGCTAGGTTGGCGTAGATTGCTAACTGTTCAAAATCCATTTCGATACTCGCTGTTGACGTTGAGTCTTTTCGATTGTTTGTTCCGTCTCGAATAATGATCGACTGCGCCTTCTGTCATCTGTTGCACGGAGATCAGCTGCGGCAGATTGGCGTGACAGATCGAGCACGAAGCACACGTCTTGATTGCGTGAACTGTTTCCGAACGAACGAGTTTTACCAAACATCAACAAAACGCCCCAATAGCAATTGAGTCGCTCGGCTTCCCATAACCGCCATTGTGCACATGCACTGCAGACACCCCAGTACTCCCAAAGCCGCGGCTGAATCTACCAATCAAATTCCAAGTTTCTTGCCGTCGGTGTTGAGCAAATCGTTTGGTTTTAAGCAAAGAGTCTCGAGCTATCATGAAATTTGGGGTTCTTGGTAGAATGGACGTACCTGTTTTGCCAGCCCCACGTAAACCGTTGACGGATTCCATTGAAGAACTTACTGCTTACCGTCGCCAAGTTGGCGATTTCTGCCGGGCTGATTTACTACCTTTTTCGTCAAGCGATCCAAAGCGATGACTTTGGAACCTTGTTCGACTCTCCCAAGCACTGGCACTGGCTGGCGCTTGGATTTGTGGCTTGCTTGGCGGGCCTAGTGATTGGCTTTGTTCGATGGCACGTTTTGGTGCGTGCGCTGGGACTGCCTTTCAAACTGATCGATGCGGTACGGCTTGGCTTCATCGGACTGTTCTTTTGTGTCTTCACGATTGGAGTCGCAGGTGGAGACACGATGCGCGCGATCTATGTTTGCCGCCAGTCGCCTGATCGCAAAGCAGAAGTTATTGCGTCCGTGATCTTCGACCGCCTAATCGGTTTGTTGACGATGGTGGGAGTTGCAGCTTTGGCTTTCGGGCAATTGAATATTGATCAACTGACAATTTCTCAAGCGAACGAGGCCACCATTGGCTACGCAAGTCGTTTCACAATGCTGCTGGCGGTTGCAGGGTTTGTTGGATTTGCCACGTTGATTGCGATTCCCGAGTTTCAGAAATTCAAATGGTCGCGAGCGTGGTTGCTGAGATTGTTTGCCACTCCGGGCATCGGAAATTTTGCGCGCAAAATGACGGATGTTGTTTCCGTATTCCGCGGTCGGTCGACCGCCATTGTTGTCAGTTTTTTGCTGAGTATTGGAGTTAATATTTGTTTCGCGGTGACCATTTTTGCAATCGCGATAGGGTTGGGTGCTCAGCATCCTAGCTTCGGTCACCATTTGCTGATCGAGCCCATTGCAATGGTTGCAAATGCCTTGCCGCTACCGGGCGGGATCGGTGGTATGGAAACGGCGGTCGCGTTCTTGTATCAAGTTTTGGCGTCTGGAAATGGGGTGATTGTGGCGTTTACCTTTCGATTCTTCATGCTGATCTTGTCTGCCGCTGGAGGTCTTGTTTGGTTGATGAACAAAGAAATATTCGCTGTTGAGGATCATCCACCAGAGAATGTTTCGTCGACGGCTTGAATGGGCTGTTGAGGGTCTGGACGGCAGTCAGCGCTGAAACAAAAATACGTACTAAGACAGGTGATACAGTGTAAAATGAGCTACGACCTTCCAATGCGATTGAAGGATCAATCATGGCTGGAAAGCTGAAGGAGGGCCAAATGTATTTGGGAGCCGGTTTGCGACGCCATTTGGTTTGGGCGGCTCTATTGTTGCTGCTTGCAGTCCTAGCGATGCCATTCGACCTTGCTGTGGCGGCCTTTCATGAGACAAAGATTCTTCCAGGTGATTTCCGCAGAGTCGTCACGCTGTCGGAAGTTTTTGCGCATGGCTTTGGTCTCACTGCGATCGTGGTTTCGATCTGGCTTTTCGCCCCTGATCTTCGGAGGTATCTGATACGCCTGGCTTTGTGCGGCGTGCTCGCGTCTGGGGTTGCGCAATTAGTAAAACAAATGTGCGCTAGGTTGCGACCGGTCGCCTACCGCAACTTGGCCCATCAACTGGAACTGCCGGACTCGGTCACTGCCACGTGGACGGAGCTTGATCAGCCACTGCACGCCGGACAAGTTGGCATTTCCTATTTCGTTCAGTCTTTCCCGTCAGCTCACTCAGCCATGGCGGTTGGCGTTGCGGCCGGGCTATGCTGCTTGCTTCCCCGAGGACGTTGGCTTTTCATAGTGTTTGCGATCCTCGCGTGCTACCAACGGATCCAATCTCAGGCCCATTGGACCAGTGATGTGTTTGCCGGAGCCGCGATTGGAATGCTGGTTGCGGGTTTGCTGTTGCAGGGCTGGGGACTAGGCTGGGTGTTGGCACGGTATGAAAACGGAACCATACTACCATCGAAATCGCGTGTTACTCAGAACGAGATCTCATGAAGCGATCCATTGGATCCATCCCACAGCTCTATCGCAACGTTCGCCGTTGGACGGAGATTGTGCGCGTGCTCAGCAAGTACGGACTGGCAGACTGGCTCAGTCGATTTCGAATCGATTTCATGAGCGGGATGTTGACCGGGGGCGACGGAAAAGTTCTTGCCAAGCTGACTCATGAGGAGCGAATCCGCTTAGCTTTGACAGAACTCGGTCCGACATTTATCAAATTCGGCCAATTGTTGAGTACGCGACCCGACGTCGTTGGAAACGAATTGGCGGACGAGTTATCGCTATTGCAGTCCAATACTCCGGCCGATGATTTTAAAACCGTTCGGGCAATCATTGAGACGGAGCAGGGCAGGCCACTGGAGGAACTGTTTTCCTCGTTCGAAGAAGTGCCAATCGCGTCCGCTTCGATTGGCCAAGTTCACCGAGCCACGCTCGCACCCGAATTTCAACAGACTCGAACGTCCTCACAGGTCGTCGTCAAGGTTCGCCATGAGGGGATTGAAAAGACGATTGAAACGGACCTCGACATCTTGGCGGGGCTAGCTCAGCTTGCCGAGGGAATCGAAGACTTTCGCAGCTACCAGCCTGTCGCGGTTGTTGGTCAGATGGCTCGCGCGATGCGGCGTGAACTGGACTTTGACCGCGAAGCCAATCATCTGCTCCAGTTTCGAGCGATGTTCTTAGGTGATGCTTCGCTCGTATTCCCCGAACCAATCGAGACATTGTGCTCACCCAAAATGATTGCGATGGATTGGATCGAGGGCACGAAACTGCGTGACCTCTCGGACCACAAAGTTCTCGGGAATCGGTCGGCTCAACTGGCTCGTGATGGAGCCAACGCGTACCTAAAGATGATTTTCGAACACGGGTTCTATCACGCGGATCCTCATCCGGGAAATATCTTGATTACCGAAGACGGGGCAATCGGGTTGCTCGATTTCGGGATGGTGGGGCGAATCAGCGAGCGGCTGCGAGAAGATATTGAAGCGATGCTGGTTGCGATCGCCCACGAAGACGTGCTGCTGCTGACGACGCTGATCCGCCGAGTGGGGAACTGTCCAATCGACATGGACGCCGGAGGACTGTCGAATGACGTGGCAGATTTCGTCGGGCAGTATTCGACGCAGACACTGTCCTCGTTTGACATGAGTGGTGCGCTGAGTGATTTTGTCTCGCTGGTTCGAAGGAATCATATCACGTTGCCAAATGAAGCGTCTCTTTTGATCAAGGTGCTGATCACCCTTGAAGGTACGGGGCGTCTAATGAGCCCGGATTTCAGTCTGATGGAAATCATGCAACCGGTTCAGCGGATGATGCTCTTGAAGCGTCTTTCTCCATCACGGCAGATCCGAAAGATGCGTCGCTTCTACATGGAAGTTGAGCAATTGGCGGACGAATTGCCTCGGAAGATTTCGAACATTCTAGAGCAAGTGCAGTCGGGCAGTTTTGATGTCCATCTGGTCCACCGCCGGCTTGGCCCCACCGCGAATCGCCTAGTGCTTGGCATGATGTCCAGCGCGATGTTCATGGGTGCGTCATTGATGCTCAGCTACAAGGTGCCGCCGTTGATGTTTCCTGGTGAGGGCCCCATGGGCATCCAAGATCTTTCAGTGTTGGGTTTGACTGGGCTTTTCGTCAGCCTGTCAATGGGCCTGCGTCTGCTGTGGGCGATTAGAAAATCAGGAAACCTTGATCAACCTGAGTAACACAATCATCGCCACGAGAGCAACGATTGTTTCGCCTGGTCACGCTGCTCTTTCCGCTTGGCCTGGCTGGTCGACAGGATCTTCTGGTTGCACTTGCGCCAACGGCGTCCCGAACGACAGGATGTTCTCACCTTCGGCTGCCTCACGTTTGCGTTGCTCGGTCAGTTCGCCGATCATTGCGTCGATTCGGTCGAACAGATCATCAAGCCCCGTTAGTACCTGTTCCTGTCGTTGCAGCATGGACTCGATCAAGTCACTTTCGGCCGATCCAGCGGTTTGAGGTTGATCGTTCATATAGAAGGCTGACAAGTAGGCAAAAACATATGGCAACCTTTTGAAAATCGGCTGTTGAGTGGCCTCTAGGCTGTGGCAGGCTCTTGAATGAGGGACTTTCTACTCAGTCAAGTTGTGCCG
>CAZLYM010000001.1:2563-30110 GCA_964563475.1 uncultured Pirellulaceae bacterium | reverse complement strand
TATTTTGAACGACGTTCGACTGCTGCGGGCCGGAAGCGGTTTTTTCAGTGTTCTTTAAGGGTAAAAAACCAACAATTTCGAGATCATTTGGGTTAGCACTGGACTTTATTTCCTAGAATCGTGTATCCTTTGTGGTTCGACGCGAGGATTTCAGGCCTCGTTGTGCCGATAGAGGTTCGGCAAGCGTCAGTCCTTTCCCGTCCGTATGACTTTTATTTGAAAGGAAACATGATTTTGATCAACTGTCTGGAGACACAATGGTAAAGCTGCTGGTAAGAGAAAAAGAATCAATTCAAGAAGCCGTCCGCCGATTCCGTAAACTGGTCGAGCGAAGTGGCATCAAAAAAGAGATGCGTCGCCGCGAATTTTACGAAAAGCCGAGCGAGACGAATCGTCGCGCCCGATTGCGAGCTGAACGCCGCTCCAAGCGCAACCGCATGCTTGCTAACCGCTAAAGCCTCTCGAGGCCGAAAGCTTGCGGCGTCATTGCCGAAACAAAACACAAAAAAAGCCGACTGATGACAGTCGGCTTTTTTCGTGATGACAGCCGTTTTCGAGTTGTTCCCGAAAAACTGTCTGGCCTTTTCAGGCTACGAATTTTGCAGCGGAGATGCCGCCACAGGTCGGGAGTTGAATTTGGGCTGACGCGGAGCGAACGAATCGGATCCCGACGATTCCGTGTTCGGTTCGTGCGCCGGCGAAGCGGTTTCGCCAACGGGCCGCGTGCGAGCAACTTCGGTTGCCATGCGAGCAACATTTTTCTCGAAGTGCGTGAACAGCACTCTAGCCTGCCGTGCTGTCAGAAGACCACACTCGATCAGCAGTTGCCTAACGGATGGGCAAGTCCTTTGTTGAGCATGTAGCAATTGGTTCAACTGAGCTCTGTCAATCAGATTCAGCTCAAGGGCAATATCACCGAACAGCTTTTCAGGGTGTTCGTTGTGTAGATCAAGAATGGTCGAGACCTGAAGGATTGTCAGAGCATTTTGTCTGACCGCAATCGACGCAAGCGTCATCATGGATTCTTGCTGAATTTTCACCAAGCCACAGAATTGCTCGGGGCTGATGACTCGTTGCTCGACCAGATAGATTCCGAATTTCAAGCTCATGTTCAATTCACGCTGATAGTTGCTGACAATACGAAAATTCTGGAGCGATCGTCACGCGCCAGACCAATCTGTTCCCAGTTCGTATCGGCTTCTTGAGCAGACGTGTTGAAACTCGAGCCACCCCGACTCTCAAGCGTTTTCTTGTGCATAACCGCAACCATTTGAGTGCTTCATAAAGCCATTTTTTGGGTGGAAAATGTTTCGTTTGTTAGTCAAACGTTCGAATTTCGTTTCGTTTTTGCCTCAGGCTCAATGAATCGTTTGTGTGGGTTGCACAGAAGAAATCGAACGAGCAGACAGTTTGAGTGTTCTTGGTGACGGAAAGTTCCGGTCATGCTGATCGCAAGGGACAAATTTCTGTGTGGCAAGGCATTTGCTTCACCAAATCAATCAAGCAACCACGTGTTCGATTCCATAACCTAATGTTTCACATGGTATCACGGTAGTTTTCGACACCACGTCGAGACCTGCCAAATTTTGAATCACGAACACAGTTGTTAAAAAGGTTTTTAAGATGGCGCGCATTCAACGCAAACAGAATTTTGTCGACAAGCACGTGCAAGGTGCACTTCTACGACGAATCTTCGTTCATTGGTTGATCTTCTTCGTTGTAGTCACCATGTCCGTAGTGATGCTTCAGGCAATGCTTGGCGATCCAGCGTACTCGTTGGCGAGTCGGCTCAGGCATGAGATGGGAGAATTCGTTTTCATGGGAGTCATTTTGTTGGCTCTTTTCCCTGCTTTCATGCTGGACACCATTCGCTTCAGCAACCGCTTTGTAGGACCAATCGCTCGACTACGACGACACCTTCGCCAACTAGGCAACGGTGAAACGGATCGTTGCCAATTTCGCGAGAACGATTACTGGGCAGAGATGGCCGGCGAGTTCAACGATGTTGCTGTGCTGGTTGAGACACAACGTGAAGAAATCGAAACCCGCGATGCTGAAATTGATCGTCTGAAGGCGGCATTGAGCAGCGCAGGAATTTCAACACGATCTTAGAATCGTGTGAATCAAGTGAAGAATTTATAGAAACGGAAATTTGAACATGATCAGTCGTAACCGAAATCGAATCGCTCGTACCCAGTCACGCCGTGGCGCTGCTGCTGTTGAATTTGCAGTTTGCCTACCCGTCGTGCTTTTGGTTGTGTTTGGTTCGATTCAAGCTGCCAGCATGTTGTTCCTGAGACAAGCAACAATTCAGGCGGCATACGAAGGAGTCAAGGTTGCGGTTGTTGGCACAGGCACTGACGACAGAGTTCGTGAAGCCGCTCAGGCCGTGCTTGACGGGCGTCAGCTGACGGGCGTGACCATCGACATTCAGCCGGGTAACGTGGATACGTTAGAGCCTGGCACCATAATCGAAGTAACTGTTTCGGCACCGTCAGATGAAAACACATTGTTTCCATTCGGTCTGTTCACCGGAACGATCGTCGGTGCGGATGCCGTGATGGTCAAGGAGTAAATCCTCCGCGACAAATCAAATTTCTATACTTTAAAGCACTCTTCATCTTGAGGAATACACCGTGAATACCAAATTTAAATTAGACAAGCCAAGGATGCGTAACGATAGGCAAGGCGCCATGCTGATTTTTATCGGCGTCGTGTTTGTCGTTCTGTTCATTGCAGCCGCGTTCGCAATTGATGTTGCCCGTATCCATGTGACTCGCAGTGAGCTTCGCACGGCCACGGACGCGGCAGCCAAGGCTGCTGTCGAGGCCTTTGGTCGTGAGCAAAGCATTGAGGCGGGAACTCAAGCGGCACTCGCAATTGCACAAAGAAACATTGTGGCTGGCAATGGTCTCGATCTCGATCCTTCGAATATCGTTTTCGGCGGATCGCTTCGCCAAGATGATGGCTCGTTTGCATTCGATCCCGATGCAGAGTTTATCAATTCAGCCCGAGTGGTTGGTGCACGCACGGCGGCCTCACCTGATGGATCAGTAGGATTGTTCTTTGCTCCAATTTTTGGGGTCGATAACTTCGAGCCTGTTCAAACGGCAACCGCCACTCGAACCGAACGCGACATTGCAATGGTTCTTGATGTTTCGGGTTCAATGGGTACCAACGGTCGATTTGAGGCCCTGCAAAATGGCGTATCTGTGTTCCTGCAAGAGCTTGATGCGACTCGTCAGCGTGAGAGACTATCGTTATCTGTCTACAGTTCGACCGCCCGAAAACGTGTCGATGTAACCGAAGATCTTCAACAGATTCGAGACGCGTTTGCGTTGGAGTCCCCACAAGGGCGTACCGCGATCGGACTGGGACTGGAATTGGGAATCGATTCCATACTCAATGATCCTGGCGTAAGACCGTTCGCTTTGAAATCAATCGTCTTGATGACCGATGGAAACCAAAACACTGATATCAGCCCCGAATTGGTTGCACCACTTGCGGCCAATGAAGGCATCGTGGTTCACACGATCACCTTCACCCAAGGTGCCAATCAAGCATTGATGCAAGAAGTTGCAGATATCACATCTGGAACTCACATACACGCCGAAAGCAACCAACAACTGGAAGAAGCTTTTCGTGAGATCGCCAGACAATTAAGTGTTGTTTTGATCGAATAATCGCTCATTGGCTGCGATTATTTGCTTACCCCGCATCAACTGTTTTAGAGCTTCCAGAATCAAAATGAAAAAATTCCAAAAAACAAATCTGAACCTGCAGCGTCGCCTCAGTTCCAAAACGTCACGCGGTGCCGTTGCCGTCGAGTTCGCAATCTGCGTTCCTCTCTTGTTTACATTGCTATTTGGCTGCTACGAAATGTCTCGTGCCAATCTCATGAAGCACGCCGCTGAGAGTGCTGCGTATGAAGGTGCGAGAATCGGGATTATCCCCGGAGCAACCGAAGCTGAAATTCGCGAAGCCTGTGACTTTGTGATGACGAGCGTAGGCGTGCAGACATTCACGATCGAGACACGGAACACCGTGTCAGATGCAGACAACAGCGAATTCGTGACCGTCGAGATTCAGATCCCATTTCAAGAGAACTTTCAGTTGGGAACATTCTTCATCGAGGACCCGACGTTTCTAGGCACATGCACGCTCAGACGCGAGTCGTTCTAATTCGGACGCTTCAACATCTGTTCACGCACGAACCATTCCTGATTTCCCAATCACTGTGATGCCAGACGGCGTCACAGTGAATCCTCTTGCCCGATCAGCTTCGTGGTCGAACCCGATTTCGACACCCTCGGGCACGGTGACTTGTTTGTCAATAATCGCCCGTCGAATTTTTGCGTGCCGGCCTACGTTGACGTTTTCCATCAGGATAGAATCAGAAACTTGTGCGTAACTGTTGACCCTGACACCAGGCCCTAGCACACATCGGTCCAACTGTCCGCCAGAGATGATGCTGCCAGGGCAAACGATGCTATCGGTTGCCATACCGACTCGATTGACTCCCTCTTCAGAACGAAATACGAACTTGGGTGGCGGTAGATTTCGCTGAACCGTTCGAATGGGCCAGTCCGGGTCGTAAAGATTCAAGCTTGGTTCCACATGAATCAAATCCATATTGGCTTCGTAGTATGCGTCCAATGTGCCTACGTCTCGCCAGTAGGCAGTTTCGTTAGTCGCTTCATCAATGAACGGATAGGCCAAGACGTTTGCTGAGTCGATGATCTTTGGAATGATGTCCTTTCCGAAGTCGTGCTGGCTTTCACGGACCGTGGCGTCGCTGAGCAATTGCTCAAATAGAAACCGAGTCGTAAAGACATAAATCCCCATGCTTGCCAGACAGCGTCCCTCGTCGCCGGGCATCGTTTTCGGGTGGGTCGGTTTTTCCTCGAAACCTACAATCCGCTGCTGATCGTTTACTTGCATGACCCCGAAGCCCGTTGCCTCCTCTGGGGTGACCGGCAAGGCGGCGACTGTCAGGTCCGCTTTTCGTTCGCGGTGGAAGCCGAGCATCTTTCGATAGTTCATCTGGTAGATGTGATCGCCAGCGAGGATCAGTGTGTACTGCGGGCGTTCTTGTTCGATCGCGTAGATGTTCTGGTAGACCGCATCAGCGGTTCCCTGATACCAGTGTTCATCAATTCGCTGCTGAGGCGGAACGATGTCGATGAACTCTCTTAGTTCATTGCAGAAGTACTTTCGCCACCCATCATTGATGTGTCGATCTAGGCTCATCGCTTTGTACTGGGTTAAGACCAACAGTTTTCGAAGTCCACTGTTGATACAGTTGGACAGCGCAAAGTCGACGATTCGGTATCCACCTGCGAACGGGACCGCGGGCTTCGCTCGATCGCGTGTTAATGGCTCCAGTCGCGAACCCTTGCCGCCTGCAAGTATGACTGCCATAACATTGTTCAAGTCACCGCTCCTGTACTGTTATAGAATTCAGTGGAAGGGATTTCGAGGGATTCGAGTGGTGGCCCCGGAAGAGTCGTGAACAGTGTAACCGGCTTAAACCAATGTTAGAACCCGCACGACGATGCGTCGAAATTCATGAACAACGTGAGGCAAGTCAACGTAGCTACACCACATCGCCATTCACTGCTCACAATTTGTATGTTGGCTACTCGGGAGCGTCTCGCTCAGTGAGTAATTTAAATAGGAATAATTGATAACGATCGGAACGCCGATCGGTCACGAAAAAGGTAGCTGTAGAGAATTACGGGGGAATAACTGGCCATTTTGGACTCACAGCTGCCCCAATTACGTGTAAATTTACTGATCGTTTGCGTTTTCCAACCGTGGCCGGTAAAATCGGAGGATCTCGTACACGTTCTTACGTTGTTGCGAAATTCTACCGATAAGAAAAAGCAACCGACATTTTTCCGATTAGAGTGAAAATGATGTTCCATCGAACAAATTTGCTTTTTCGACCTTGAAAATATGCTCCGCTCAGAAATAAACACCTTTGTCATGAAACTTCGTCGATCAGTCACACTTAGTGTGACTATGATCTTCGTATGTGTTTGTACGAGTGCGTCGGCCGATCAGATCGTCGTTCACAGCGACCCTGACGCAACCGTGTTGCTTTCTGACGACATTGAGTGTTCCGCATGTGATGGGACACTGACGCCTTCGGCGATTGAAGTCTTGACCGGCGGCGCGGGTGGAGAAGTGACAGCCGGTCAACTTTGGTCTTTCCTCAAGGCTCAAGGCGTTGATTCGATGGATGAGTTGACGCTACGTTTGGATGTCGACCCTGCAATGGCGGGAATCGATGGCAGCCAATCATCAATCGATATCAGTGCGTTGCAACTTCAAATTGAGAATCCCATTGGGATCGACGGCTTGGCGACCGATGTCAAAATCGGTGACAAGCAGTTTCTGTTGTCGTCACCATCAGATGAGCCTGATATCGCTGATATGCAGTTGGCGGTCAAGTTACACTATGATTTCATGGAGCGATTCAACGCTGAGAGCAAGGAAAAGATCAAGCTCAATGTTTCCAGCTCTGGATTAATGCCTAGTATTTCAATTGCTAGGAAGGCTGATTCACTTCGCTCGCTGAACTGGCCCATGTTGTTGGGCTTCAGCGTTTTCTGGCTGGGTGTTTTTGGGTTAGTGAACTGGCTGACCAAGCCTGGGTCCGTTGGGCCATCGATGGCAGAAAAGACAACGGTTCTGGATTCCAAGGTCGGGGTCTAGACCGACATTTCTTTCTTGCTCTTGCGAGTTGCTTCGCATTTTTTGGTGCGCGATCTGTCAGTCCGTTGGTCGGGTTTGGCGGAGTGCTTCGTACATAATGACCGCGGCAGTGACCGACACATTCAAGCTGTCTGCAACCCCCTTCATCGGAAGACGAACGCGTTTAAAGTCTCCCTGCATCCACGTGTCGGATAGCCCGTGGGCTTCGCTCCCTAGCACAACGGCCGTTTGAGAGTCAAATTTGATATCGAACACGTCATCTGCATCTTCGGGTGTGGCAATCACGACCTTGTATTTTCGTTCCCGCAACCACAAAATCGTTTGAGCGTTGTCAGCGATCGCCGCGGGCAGAGAAAATGTTGTGCCAGTACTGTTGCGAATTGCGTTAGGATGGAACAAATCGCACACCGGTTCCGACAGGATGACCCCTCCCACTGAAGTAGCGTCGGCTGTTCGAAAAATGGCCCCCAAGTTACCGGGTTTTTCGATTGATTCGGCAACCAGAATGATACCGTCCCGTTCTTGAAACTGCTCGATCGATCGCAAAGGACGTTTTGCAACGGCAATGACTCCGTCCACTCGATTCCCGTAGGCAAGCTTTTCAAAAATGGGTTCCGTCACCATAACGACTTCGCAACCGTCCAGTTTGAGCTCTGTCGGTATTGCGCAGCCGGTGTTCAGGAACAACGTGGTGATCTCCACGTCCGCCGAAATAGCACGGTGAATTTCTCTGGCGCCGAAGATGATGATTCGGTCCTGTTGCTTGCGGCCGCGACTGGTGTGCAGTCGAACCGCGTCCCGCACCCTTTTGTTTTGCAAGCTAGAAATCGCCTCCAACAGATTGCTCCCGATAAATGAATTATTGGTGCCAGCGGGCAAATTCACCACTCGGCAATCGCCGCCCGTCTGAGGTAGTCAGCTCAAGCGTTCCAGATTCAATCTGAGCTTCAGCAATACCCCACGCGAGCGAAACCTCTCGTGCAAAGCGTTGGGCATCAAATCCGGGCGTATGCCCGCTGATGATAATCATTTTTGGATCGTTGCCGGTCAACAAAGCGGCAGTGGAAAGCAGTTTTCCAATATCTCGTTCCATTTTCCAGGTTTCTCCGGACGGCCCGCGTCCAAAAGAGGGCGGATCCGCAACGAATATGTCGTATCGCCGGCCGCGTTTAACTTCACGCTCAGTGAAACGCAGTGCGTCTTCGGTGATCCAGCGGATCGGGTGATTCTGCAGCAGGGAGGCGGCGGCGTTTTCGCGAGCCCATGCGACGACGGTCTTGGCGGCATCCACGTGGGTCACTTCAGCCCCCGCTTTGGCGAGAGCTATCGTCGTGCCACCCGTGTAGCCAAACAAATTGATTGCCTTGAGGCCCTGCAGATCCAAATTGGAATCGCGAACCCAATTCCAGTTCGATGCCTGTTCGGGGAAGATACCGACCTGCCCCGTTGGAGTTGCACGCAGTTGAAACGTAGCGTCATCGTGCGAAACACTCCACGTCCGATCGCCATCACCCGTCCAGCTACCCACCGAATTGCCTACCGAACGTCGATAGTAGAGTTGAGCCGAAAACCGAGACTTTGCCGGGCGCTTTCCATGATCAGGCACCGACGGTGTCTGACGCCGTATCACAACCCCACCGAATCGTTCAAGCTTTTCGCCTTGCCCAAAATCCAACAGCTCGTACTCGTTTGAATCGAACATGGAAGACAAGCTGATGATTAGGTTTTTGGAAAGAGGCAAAGCAGGAAGTCAATGCGCTGGAGGCTAGAAATCAGTACCAGATCCAGAGCTGGGGCATCCGACGAGTAAGAGCGTCAATTCCCTTGTCAGATATTTGGGTGTCTCGAATTACGAGGCAACTAAGATTACTCATTTTGGAGATCGCCTTGAGGGACTTATCGGTGATCAGGCATCCCTCAAGATCGAGCACCTCACATTCGGCCAATTGAGGCAGCTTGGCGAACAGAGCGTCGGTCACCTGAGTTTTACGCTGATCGATAATCACGCGCCCTTTCAGGTTCGAATCGTAGCCCGTCCAATTCAATTTTCGGGCTAGAAAAAGCAGCCCATTCCAGAATGGTTCTTGGTACCACGCTAATTCTTCAGTCGGGTCTGCAGCAAACGCGTGCCCCTTCCTGATCAGCGCGACGTAGAGAGTGACACTAGCAATCAACAGCAACGTCAGAGGAATTTTTAACAGCCATCCAATGGAATAAACGATCGCCGCAAACACCAAAACCGTCCAGATAATGACGGCCAAGTGGGCTCCGTACTCCATAAAGCGAATGGGAATGCTTTCCCCCAGAATATTGGTGAACCATCGCTGCATGCCTGCCAGAGGCGGGCGTTTGCCGGGCGAGGCGCCTTTTTTTCGTTCAGATGAACTGCTCATAGAGCCCTATTAGTCATGCACGCGGAAATCGTCGGTGATCGTCAGATGGTCCAATCGCGACTTCCAGCAGGCAAAGAAATGAGCCGGAAGCAGGGACTCTGTTCGGCATCGCGGAAGAGAAAACAACAATTACCCGACATGGATTCGAACCATGAATGACGGTACCAAAAACCGTAGTGTTACCATTACACCATCGGGCATCGTTGAGACCCCAATTTTATCAAATACATGCCTATAGAAAAATAGGTCTTTCGGCTTTAGAGTCGGAAAGAACCCGAATTTGACCCAATTTTTGAAAATCCCGGCCTGTCCTATTTCAGCTGGCCGGGTGGCGACCTCGGGATCGCTGCTTGGCGACAACGCTGAAAGCCAGCTGTTCCAGCTCAATGGCTAGGTCGACTCCAACTTTGCTGACCGACGCCGGTAACTTCAAAGTTACTGGCGCAAAATTCATAATCCCCGAAACACCCGCCGCAACGACCTCCTGTGCGGCTTCGGCCGCCGCAGCTGCGGGAACCGCCAGAATGGCCAGCTCGATTTTCCGAGATTTAACCGTATCTGCCAGCTCGTCCATGTGCTGGACCGTTAACCCCTCGAACTGTTCGCCGACTAAGCTGGCCCGCTTGTCAAAAGCGGCAACGACCGAAAATCCTTGATTTCCGAACCCCCGATAGCCCAGCAAGGCTTGGCCAAGATTGCCGCATCCGATCATGGCAACAGGCCAAGTGCGTTCTGTGCCCAAAATTGATTTGATCTTCTGAACCAGTTCATCACAGTGGTAGCCAACTCCCGGATGGCCAAATTGGCCAAAGTAAGCAAAATCCTTTCGCACTTGGGAAGCATTCAGGCCCAGCCGGCGCGCCAACATAGAAGAGCTAATCGTGGCCTTTCCTGACCCCAGCACCAACTGCAATTCGCGCAGGTAGAGACTCAAGCGGCCAACGACCACTTTTGGAACTGCAGAATCAGGAGCAGGGTTACTCAGGCGGTTTCCTTTCAAAGACTGGGGTTGAGGAACACTCAATCATTCGTGAACACGAAGCTGGCCGGAATTCTAATAGGACGCGGGCGATTTGAAAATTCGTAACGGACTCGGTAGTAGGCCAAGTTCATGTAGTCGTCACGATTCAAACGCTTGTGTCACCAACCATTTTACCCTCTCCGAATAGTCTAGCGGCAACTGTTTACTTGTTGGTTCGAAGTCGCAGACCGAAACAACCATCATAACCGATACAGTCAACCTATCATTTGTGCGTTTCTTGACCTAACCAAGTTAGCTATTCATCCCACAGTTACATCGTGACCGATTCTCCTACGGTCAGGAGGACCTTTGCAAGGTGGACGAACGGGAGTTGTCCACACATTCCTACCCTGTCGCAAGGCCGGCCAGAAACAAATTCGGCGCTTTGTCAGGTGAGGAAAAGTCTTGAAACGGTAGGCATGGTGAATGTTTCACCAGACCAGATGCTGCCTCCAAGGTTTTGAAACGTCAGTTTATTGGAGACTTTAAGATGAAATTGGTAAGAAGTCTGTTGACCTCAGCGGCTTTCGCAGCTGCTGCCATGTCAGCCAGCTTCAGCTGGGGCCAATGTTGTGGTGGCGCAAGCTACGACGCAGTTGCCGCAGCTGCTCCTGCATCCGATTGCGGATGCAGCTACACAGTTATGAAGACTGTTAGAAATGTTGTTAACGAAACACGTCAGGAAACACGTTACCGAACTGTGTACAACACAGTCACCGAGAACGTTCAGGTTCCTGTCACTCGCATGGTTCGTGAGACCCAAGTGCGAGAAGAAAGCTACACTGTACAGCGTCCCGTCAAAGAGACGTCGTACAAGACTGTAAACTACACAGTCAAGCGACCTGTCACAGAGACTAAGCAGCGTACAATCAACTACACTGTTAAGCGCCCTGTCACAGAGCAGCACTCAAAGGAAGTGACTTCGTACGTACGTCGTCCCGTAACTGAGCAGAAGACACGAACAGTTAACTACTCTGTTCGCGTTCCTGTTACTAACACAGTTATGCGAACTGTTAACTCAGTTGTTCGTCGTCCTGTCACAGAAACAAAGACTCGTACTGTCACAAGCACGATCCGCGTTCCTTACACAGAAACCAAGAACGTAACTGTTCGTGGTGGAAGCTGGCAGACTCAGACTAGCGTTGTTCCAGGTCGTAGCTACTCAAAGCGAGTACGCACACCAGGTAGCTGGTCAACAGATCCTTGCACAGGATGCCGTTCATTCTGCCCTGGTTGCTGCAAGCAGGTTTGCTGCAAGACTCCAGATCGCACTGTATGCAAGAAAGTTTGGGTTCCATCATGCGAAACTAAGCAAGTTTGCGTAACGAAGTACCGCTGTGAGAAGGTTTGCAAGCAGGTTCCTTACACAACCACTCGTATGGTTTGTGAGACTGTTTCCAAGCAAGTTCCTCACACAACTACTTCTTACCGATGCGAAACTCGTTCGAAGCAAGTTAACTACAGCGTAACACGTATGGTATGCGAGCCAGTCACCAAGACTGTCAACTACTGCACAACACGCATGGTTTGCGAGCCTAAGAGCCGAGTTGAGAACTACACTGTAACACGCATGGTTTGCGAGCAGCGATCTAAGCAGGTTCCAGTTTGCACAACACGCATGGTTTCTGAAGTTCGCACTCGCCAGATTCCTCACACAGTTTGCCGTAAGGTAACTGAGATGAAGACTGTTCAGCGATCCAAGCAAGTTGCTTCACAGGTTCCTTACACTGTTAACATTTGCGTTCCACGAGTTGTTGAGACTCAGGTTCCTGTAACTGTTAACGCTGCTCCTTCAGGTTACGGAGCTGCTGACGGCGGATTCGTCGATGGCGGATTTGCTGACGGTGGATTCGCTGATGGCGGATTCGGTGGTGCTGGTGCTGGTGCTGGAGCATGCGGCGGCGGTCTTGGCCTTGGCGGACGCTTGCGTGGCCTAGGTGCTCGAATTCGTGGCCTGTTCGCAGGTTGCGGATGCCGTGCAAACCGCGGTTGCGGATGCCTTTCAGGTGGTTGCGGCTCAGCTGCTGCTGATTGCGGTTGCGATGCTGCTCCTGTAGCAGATTGCGGATGTAACTAAGCCAGAATTGGCTTTCTTAACCAGGAAGTAAATCTGGTCAACATATAGGGCCGCTCGATCATCATTAGATCGAGCGGCCTTTTTCTATGCGCTCACCTTATCCTAAGAGCCCATCCCAAATCCTCGGCTCATAATCACAACCTGACGCGTGAGCAAGGGAATTCGCAAGATCGTCCCTCGCTCACGCGTCGGGTTGTGATGTTTTGCAGGACAGGCTCTGAGTCTTTGCAATTGGATCAAACCGATAGTCAAAGTGCTCGATGTCTCTCGCGTACTTGGCGCCGATCAAATCAATCGTGTAGTCGTTGTACCACGTTCGATAGTCGACTCGACGTTCCGCCGTATTCAATTTGGGCAGCGTGGACTTGATCCCAATGTGCCGACAAACTTTCTCAAAGTCGACCGACAAGGACTCGAAACGACCAACGAAGTTGACCAGCAATTCACCGTTTGAGTCTTGAAGAAAATCAATTTGGCACCGGTCGTCGCGTTCGGAAACAGTGTCGCCGCACAACCAGTGGACGTAATTTTCGAAACTCCCCAGTTCGGCAAGCACCTGACACAGAGCATGTTTTCTGTTTCGTAGAATGTGTTGGTAGACAGAAACCTGCCAGTCCCACGGGTTCCTGACAAACGCAAATGAGAAAAAGTCGTCGTAGACATCACGCCCCAATTGCTCACGTGCCTCGATCGCAGTCTTGTGCTCGACCGATAGTCCAGTATCCCATGTCGTCGGGAACGGGAAACGAAGCCGCTTCAAAATTCTGGCCAACCGGCGTTTGCCGGGCATAACATTGTGTGGAGCGAGCGCCTTGGCAATACTAGTACCGGCAGTCTTGTAGATATGGATGAAGACAAACTTGTGGGTATGAGAGACAAGCATTCGTGATAGCCAGTTCGTCCAGTTGTTGTCAGTGTCCGCACTGGTTTCAATACGTTTTTGATTGGAAGAGCCTCAGGCGTACGATTCTTTCAGCTCACCATGCTTTCCCACGCTCCGATTAGGACTTCTGCAGCGCGTTCGATTTCTTCGGTCGACGTATACCAACCGACACTCAGCCGTACCTTGCCGGCCATTCGCTCTGGCGAAGCCCCCATCGCGATAAGCGTCGCCGATCCCGAGACACCGTCGCTGTGGCACGCCGACGAAGTCGAGCAACAGATTTCCGGGACACGTGCGAGTAGATCGTGACCTTGGACTTTCGGGAATGAAACGCTCAACGTGTTCGGTAGCCGGTCCGCTCGGCCTCCGTTGACGTGCAGACCGGGAATTGAATCGACCAGACGACTTTGCAAGAGGTCGCGTAGCTCAGACATTTTTTCGTACGAATCGTCTAAAGATTTTCCCACGAGGTTTGCCGCCTGGGCCATCCCGACGATGTATGGCGTATTCTCCGTACCCGCCCGTAGCCCCTGTTCATGCTCGGCACCGTGCAGCAACGGTTCGAGCTCAATCCCCTCGCGAACAAATAGTGCCCCGACACCCTTAGGTCCATAAAACTTGTGCCCGGCGATGGTCAGTAGATCGACGCCTAACTCGTCCACGATCGTCGATATTTTGCCCGCACTTTGCGACGCATCGGTGTGGACCAAGACTCCCTCGCGGTGACAAATCTCAGCGATGCGGCGAATCGGCTGAATCGTTCCGATCTCGTTGTTGGCATGCATAACGCTTACCAAACGCGTGTTCGGTCTGATGGCGGCTTCAATGTCATTCGGCGACACGACGCCATCTTCATCACACTTGACCACCGTCACTTCGCAACCAAATTGCTCCACAAATTTCGCTGGCTTACTAACAGCCGGGTGCTCGATTGCCGAAATCACCAAGTGCGGCGGTCGAGCAGATTGAGTCTTTGCAATCTGAGCGCCTCGCAGCATGATTCCTTTGATCGCAAAATTGTTACTCTCCGTTCCCCCGCTGGTGAAAATAACTTCATCGCGATCACAGCCCAAGAAGAGCGAAATTTTGGAACGAGCATCTTCGACCGCCTCCGCTGCAGCTCGGCCGAGCGCGTGGCTGCTGGATGGGTTACCGTAGTGGCCAGCCAAAAACGACTGCATCGCTTCCACGACACTGGGCGCAACGGGTGTGGTCGCGTTGTAGTCCAGATAAATTTGCTGCACGATTTTGATCCCGAGTCACGGTCAAGTTGAAGAAACAAAGTTTATCGTGATTGGCCGATTGAAAACAGGTGAAACGGAAACAGAGTCAACCAAAAGTTTTAAGGCAGCCTGTGGTTACTCAAAAATATTACGCAGAAAACGCCCCGTCGATGACCGCGCATTCGCAGCGACCTGCTCGGGAGTCCCGACGGCCACAACTTCACCTCCGCCCTGCCCTCCTTCGGGCCCAAGGTCGATCACCCAGTCGGCACACTTAATGACGTCTAGATTGTGCTCGACCACCACCAGACTGTCGCCTTGGTCGACCAGAGTCTGAAGGACCAACAGCAGTTGATTCACGTCCTCGAAATGCAGACCGGTCGTGGGTTCGTCCATCACGAACAAGGTCCTTTGATCTCCAGCTTCTAGATTGGTCATCTTCTTGGCCAAGTATGCGGCCAACTTGATGCGTTGCAGTTCGCCTCCGGAAAGCGTGTTGGACGATTGCCCCAGCTTAAGGTAGCCGAGCCCCACATCTGCGAGCGCTTGCAGTCTTTTTCTCAGTTGTTCAAATCCATCGAACCGTTTCAACGCTTCGCCGATGGAGAGATCCAGCGTTTGAGCGATTGATAAATCGATAAACTTGACCTGTAACACCGCCTGATCGAATCGACTGCCCGCGCAAAGTTCGCATGGTGCAAACACATCCGGCAGGAAACTCATTTCCACTTTGCATGTACCCTGCCCTTTACATTCAGGACACCAACCGGCTTTGGTGTTGAAGCTGAACCGAGATTTCCCAAAGCCAAGTTGCTTAGCTTGCTTCGTGGCCACGAAGAGTTTTCGTAGCTCGTCCAGAATGCCAACATAGGTCGCGGGACAACCTCGAGTCGAACGGCCAATCGGTTTTTGATCGATCACGATCATTTGCTGAAACTGCGAATCGACTCGCACGCTTTCGCATGCAGCTACGGAGGAAGTCAGCAAACCAAGTTGACGTCGCACGGCGGGAACCAGCGTGTCGTTAATCAACGTACTCTTCCCGCTACCACTGACTCCGGTGATGCAGACGAAGGATTCGGCTGGAATGTCGACATCGATCTCTTTCAGGTTGTTTCCGGTCGCTCCCTTGATCGAGACGGCAACGGTTTGAGACGTTCGACGTGTCTCAGGAACGGTGATTTGTTTCTGGCCGTTCAAGTACGCGCCCGTCAAGCTGTCGGGAGACTTGCAAACCGCGTCAATGGTGCCCGCGGCAACAACTTCTCCTCCGTCCAAACCGGCCGCCGGGCCCATGTCGATCAGATAATCAGCCGATCGAATCAAGGCCTCATCGTGTTCGACCACGATCAATGAGTTCCCGGCCTGTTGTAGATTTCGAATGATCTCGATCAGGCAATCGTTATCGCGTTGATGCAAGCCAATCGAAGGTTCGTCCAGAACGAAGCACACGTTGGTCAGGCCCGATCCGATCGACGTTGCCAAGCGGGCGCGTTGATGTTCGCCCCCGGACAACGTATCGGCTGAACGGCCCAGCGTCAGATAACCGATGCCAACAGCGAGCAAGTAATCTAGCCGAGTGACAATTTCTTCGATCAGCGGTTTCGCGATGATTTGGCTGTCGCCGTGAAACTCAAGAGATTGAAAAAAATTAGATGCTTGATCGATCGGCAGGCCAACAATTTTCCCGAGATGCTTGTCTCCCAAAAAGACCGCTCGCGCCTGATCGTTGAGCCGTGATCCGGCACAGGAAACGCATGGCACGCGATCGATCATTTCTTCAAGCTGGTCCAAGCGATCATCGTCAGTTGACGTCGCGAATTCGCGCTCAAGCAACGCCAGCAGGCCCGGTGCTTCTTTGTCCATAGAGTACAGGAAGTTGTGCCATTGGGTAGCGTCAAGCTTGGACAAGGCGACGTCAACGGATCCGCCAATCTGATCGAGCACAGGCGTTAGCAATTGAGTTTGCTTCCTGAGTGCCGCCTTGCTGAGGCTGTGCCACGCTGCAATGGCCCCTTCATCAATGGACTGTGTTCGGTCGCCCACGACCACCTCTGGATCGAATGCGATCGTTGAGCCGACGCCTTCGCAGTCTTGGCAGGCTCCAAAGGGACTATTGAAACTGAAGGTGCGCGGCGACACTTCTGCGTAGTGGATGTCGCATTCCGGGCAAGCGTAGCGGGTGCTGTATATTTTTTCGTGCCACATGTCGGTGTCTCGATCCTGCGGCTCAAGCGAGCAGACAACCACCGCGCCGTCTGCCAAGCGCACCGCGTTCTCGATCGCTTCGAGCAGGCGTTCATCAACGCCGTCGCGAACGATAATACGATCGGCAACCGCTTCGATGCTATGCTTCTTCCCTGACGCGAGTTCAGGGACAGAATCGATGTCAACAATTTGTCCGTCGACTCTCAGGCGGACCAGACGCTCGCGACGAATTGAGCGAAGCGTTTCTTGGTGCTGCCCTTTTTGCTCGCTAACCATCGGAGCGAGAATCATCAACTTGGTTCGCTCGGGCAGGCTCATCAACGAGTCGCGGATCTGAACGGACGTTTGCTGTTGGATTGGTTGCCCACATCCGTGGCAGTGAATTTCTCCCACACGAGCCATCAACAAAGTCAAATAGTGATAGATTTCTGTGATCGTGCCGACGGTGCTGCGACGATTTCTGGCTCGATAGTTTTGATCAACGCACAACGTCGGTTGCAGACCATCCACCTGATCAACATCGGCTCGTGGGAGCGAACTGAGAAATTGTCGAGAATGCAACGACAGCGTTTCCATGAATTGGCGCTGGCCTTCGGCGTAGATCGTATCGAACGCCAGCGAACTTTTTCCGCTGCCGCTACGGCCAGTGATGACAACCAGTTGATCGCGTGGAATGTCTAAATCCACATTTTTCAAGTTGTGCGTCCGAGCACCAACGATTCGAATCGCTTCGGCGGGCGATCGTTCGCGTTCAACGGTGGAGGTGGCAGCGTTAGGCATTCGGTGTTGTTGGATTCGATTCGAGAGCAAGTCAGGTACCGGCAGTTGCAGCAGGTTATCCCTTCGTGCCGGTCAGTGTCAGCACCAATCTGCGACGCCCGCCATGATTTCGATGTTCACACAAGTAGATCCCCTGCCATGTCCCCAATGCCAGACGACCGTCAGAAACTGGGATCATCAGGTTGGCTCCAAACATTGACGCTTTGACATGAGCCGGCATGTCATCGGGACCTTCGCACGTGTGGATGAAAGGTGAACTTTCCGGGCAGATTAGATTGGCCGCCGTTTCCATGTCGACTCGAACGTCCGGATCGGCGTTTTCGTTGATAGTCAAACTTGCCGACGTGTGTTGGATGAAGACTTGCAGCCAACCGATTTGAAACTGGGCCAACTCGGGAATCGATTCTTCCACCAAGTGAGTGACAAGGTGAAAGCCTCGTTCGAATTGAGGCAAGACAAGGCTGTGTTGAATCCACTCGGTCATTGGGGCGTTTCCTTCGCGAGTCTGTCTATTCCATGTTGGGACGCTGTCTGGACACAGCCGAATGATTGATTGTGCGGCCAATAGCGGCGAAAAGGCCGTTATATGACAGGGCCATGTCGGCTGAAACCGGCCGGATAGCGCCTGATCGTACCGCTCTAGCGGATGGTCGGCGACCCGCAATGGTTAGTGCTTGGGACGGTCCGAAGGGCCAAAAGCATAATAAATTTGCGTTTGGTTGGCTTCCGAACATAATTTCCTGTAAATCGGTCCAAGAGGGCGCGATCCCGTATTCAGCAGGGTTTAACAAGATTTGATCGTCGCCGCGATGTGAAGATGTCTGCCGTTGTGGTTCCTTAGTGGCGAGTGATTGACTCTTCGGTTCCCAAATGTGTCGTGACCAACGTCTACCGTTTTGCTCCAACTTGGTTTCATGGATTGGTTCATGAATGATATGCAAAACCTAAGTTTGGAATTCGCAGATAATTTTCTTGACTTGGCTATCGACTCGCTGATAATAGCTTCATATTCAGTGGGCGAAGGACGCCGCTTTTTACTTTCCAACATGGACGTTTCGAATCTTGGATTGAGTCTCCCGTATAGCCGGTTTAAATATTCCAAAAAATGTACCCGCAAGCCACTGCTGATTTTTCAGACAGTTAAACCGGATTTTAAGCGGACAATTAGACTCTCCAGTCACCCCTGTTTCTTGACGATAGGAAATTTGTATGTCGACGCGTAAAAAAATCAAAAACGTTTTCGAAGCCATTTTGGAATATGGCCACGACGAAGATTTCGTGCCGTACGAAGGAGAGACGTTCGTTGCTACGGACGCTCCCGCTGGATCCGAAGAGAAGATTGAAGCTCTTCGCCGACGTGTTCTTTCAGGCGAGCCTCTTTGGCATGGCGATGATCGTAAAGATTACTCTGGGCTAACCGGAGCCGTTCGTCCTCGCGAGTGATTTTTCACCGTAGCTTGAATCACGCTTAAAGATTCAGAAGCCCGCTATTTAGCGGGCTTTTTTTATGGACTCGATAAGATGTCTAGAGCCGATCCCATGCATAACCCAAAGCGTGAGCGGGGGACGCCTCCACGCATTCCCTCGCTCACGCGTCGGGTTAGGATTCATATTCACGCGAGCGTGAGCTTAAGTACCCGTCACTTACAGCCTAGCGACGAGCCGTCAGTCAGGTTCTCAATCAATGGCCACGCTTTTGTCTTCTGATTTGGCACGCTTGAACCAATTCCGGATCAGCATCAGCGTTAACACGATCACCAGACTAATTTCGAATGGGATCACATACGCCGCATAATGACTTCTGTCCCAATAGCTGAGTGGACTCGCGTACCGGTAACTCCAATTCAGTGGCCAGAACACCAACGGGCCGTCATCGTGATGAACGGGAATATCTACCAGCGTGTGCAGCAGACATGATCCGAAAAACCATGTCCACCAAGACGCAAGCGTTCTTTCGCGTCCGTAAATAAACCAGAGTGAAATCAGCGCAACAATCAAAACGGTTGGCGAATGCAAAACATTGTGCAGCGACATCCAGACGGGATCATTATAAAACAGGTTCTTGAACATGTGCTGAGCAACTTGGCCCGGTTTCATGTTCTCAACCCAGCTGAACCACATCGCTCCACCGATCGAAAGAAAGTAGAGCGGGATGTCGGGAGCGACCGATCCGACTAGCACGGCGCTTTTTGGGAACGACTTTACCGGCAGCGACTTGGCCAACGTCCAGTTGATCAGCATATGAGTGGGCGTGTTCAAGTTCGGTCTCTGTTGGTAGCTTTGCTCAAATGCAATCGCGAGAAGCCTTGGCCTAGCCTCAAGCTTTTTTTCGCTTGGTTAAGTACAACATCTGTTCGTCGTGAATTTTGATTGCAGCGCCGATGTCAAAGTGCTGGCTGATCAAACTGTACCAATCAATGAAATCCATTCGATTGACGTGCAATTCTTGCCCGGTGTCATCAGAGGGCCCGTTGTGAATCGAAAACGCCTGCCGTTCAACTCGTTTCATGTTTTCGAACAAACCTAGCACTTGTTCTTCGTACAGGTGCTCGATGCAGTCGATGCACGCCACGCTGTTGTAGCGTTCCATGTCATCGAGTGGCTTTGTAATGTTGCCCACCTGCATCCCGGGGTGAATGCTAATCTGGTCGATGCCATCCGCATCGAAACCAAGCTCCCGAAGCTTTTCAACCGTGTGGCCTCGCCCGCAGCCAAGGTCAAGCACTGGGCTTTGAATCCACTCTTGGTACTCGGGGATCAGTCGGACGCCCGGGCAACGATCCTGATGGGCGTTGCCGTACCAATCATGCTGCTCGTAAATTTCCTGATAGAGTCTGGCCGAGTTATGAGGATCCGAGTCATCGATTGCCGGTTGAGCCGAATGCGGCTGACTGGGGCTGGAGTTTGAGACTTCGCAGGTGGATGAATCGGGCTGAGCCTGTCCGTTTGGTTGTGCGTCACCGGCAGTGAACAAGCGAGCGACTTGGCTGGGAGCGGGGAACAAGGGTCCGTCCTCTTTCCCGTGACGTTTCCACATCGTGATTTGCATTTCGCTACCATGGTATTCTGCTCGATCTGGCAGCGTACGCTCAATCCACCAGTTGGGGGACCGCACGGTTCGGTGGAGGTTGTGCCCGAACTTATCCGTCATGCCCGCCTCGCGACACGATGCCGAGCCAATAAACAATCCACTTGGTCGCAGCACACGCGAGATTTCGGCCAATGTGGCATCGATCTCGTCTGGGTCAAGATGCTCCAGTACGTCAAAGCAAGTCACCACCGAAAAAAAGTTGTCCTCAAACGGCAGCGTCTGGTCTTCGATAAGTTGCAACCGAGCGTCTACGTGCGGTAAAAACGACAGTCGCTGACGGGCTCGATCGATCGCTTCCTGACTGATGTCGACGCCAAACGGATGAAACCGAAACATCGGATTGGCCAAATGCCCCACGACGAACCCCACGCCACAGCCCACGTCCAGCGTGCGGCCTTGAAGCATTCTCAGTGACTCGCTGCTGTTGACCACAACTTGGAAGCCGGGCGAGTTCTCGGCCTGATTGTAGCGAGGTTCGGTTGCAATCACGTCGTCATAGATCGCTCGGTAGTGTGGCTTTGAAGGCTTAGTGATTTCGGCAACGGCTGATTGCATTGGATTCAGGCTCCGGCAATTGGATCAGGACACTGCGGGCTCGACACCCGCAGATTCAGGCCCCATCGTATCGATTTGATTGCACTCATGCATCGCCAGTTTTACCGCGAATCACCGCTCAAACTGGCAGGAAGCCAGCTAATTGAAACAATGTCCAGTGTGGGCTCAATCGCTAGAATGTCGACAAAACTGGATTGAAACCAACCGACCGATGGCGTTACCGTATAATTCGCCCAGTCTCTGAATCCTCCTACGACCAAGAATATGAAACTCGAAAAGACGAACTCGCGATTGCGATTGCTACCACGATTTGCCCTGATCCTACTTTGTGTTTTCAGTTTGGGTGCCTATCAGGCGTCTGCTCCGCCGGTACAGATTCCTGACCTACCGCTAGATCTGGATTCTCACTTGAAGGAAAACTTCTCGGGCAATCCACTGCCGATCGACGACATGGCTCGCGTCGCCGCGCTGGAAGGACTCAGCCAATCAGCATCGGTGGCAGAGTGGTTGGGGCCCATGGCTCCGATTGCGTTGTCTCCGTTCTTTGGCATCGCATGTCTGGCCGCACTGTCGCAATACGGCGCTGAATGGATCCCGGGCAACACATTTTTGAGTAACAATGCGATTCTGAACGATCCTGTCGTGCTGTGGATTTTCGTTGGATTAACTTTGCTGACATCGTTGCCGCGTCTGACCAAGGTCAGCAAGCCGATGGCTCAGGCAATCGATCAGGTCGAAACCTATGCCGCGATCATCACCATTTTGATTATCCGTTGGTACGCCGGATCGATCGAGTCGACGCCCGAAGTTGCGATGGCCGAGGTTCAAGTCGTACACATGGGGTTGTTTAGTTTTTCAGCCGACGCATTGCTTTCGGTTGCCGCAATCATCAACATCTTAGTGATCAACAGCGTCAAGTTCTTCTGCGAGGTGATGGTCTGGCTGACTCCGTTTCCGTTTGTGGACGCTTTGTTGGAAGCGGGCAACAAAAGTGTGTGTGCCGGCTTGATCGCTATCTACGCATACAGCCCGATGATCGCCACGATCTTGAACCTGATTTTGTTTGCGATCAGTCTGATTGCGTTCCGATGGACTCAGCGACGCGTGGCGTGGCTGCGAAACGTATTGATCGATCCGATTCGTGCTCGGCTGCAACCCGCGTACGGTCAGCCGACCGACAACTCATTGATCGTGTTTGCTCAAAAGGCTTTTGGCCCATTCCCTGCAAAGGCGCGCATCGAGTTGACACGCAATGAAACGGGCTGGTCATTGAAGCAACGGCAATGGTTCTTTGCCGACAAGGAACTGCAACTCGATCAGGCGACGTCGCAACTGAGTTTGAAATCCGGAATCGTGACCAACCGTATCGAGGTAACCGGTCCGGAATCCGGCAGCCTACTCTTCACTCAGCGATACGGTGGGGCACTGGATGCGCTTAGTCAACAGATCGCGATCCGGCATGAAGGTGCTGACTCTCAGTCGACGGAGACTGCGATCGCGTGATGTCCGACAAACCTACTTGCCACCCGAAGCGGCGTTGAGAACATCCTCTTCGACGAAGATCGGCAACGGAGGATCACAGGACATCGCAACGGCGATCGCATCGGATGGGCGAGCGTCGACGTCGTGAAGTTCTCCGCCCGCTTGGATTCGCAACGTGGCGAAGTAGGTGCTCTGCTTCAGGTCGTTAATAATAACGCTGTCCAGCGTTCCGCCCAATTGTTCAACGACGCCAACCAATAAGTCATGGGTGAGCGGGCGCGGGCGTTCGATCGATTTGACTCGACGATCAATGGCGGTCGCTTCAAAGAAACCGATCATGATCGGAAACTGCCGGTCGCCGTCGACCTCTTTCAAGAACACCGCCTGATTCTCGTTGACTTCGCTGATGATGATCCGGGTAAGTTGTACTTTGATCATAAAAGAGTTTTCAATGTGAAGTGTTCAGATTTCAGTCAAAGTGCAAACGCTCGATGCGGGACGGACCGTATTGTACCTGCTGTTCGGCAATCGCTCAAACACGCGACTTGAGGATGAAGACGGTCACACCCAGCGAGTCCATTTGTCTGAGGGCGAGCGTTGATCTCGCAGTTTTCCACCAATTCGTTCGACCGAAGTGTTTTCGATCGAGTAGTCGACAAAAACCGCGGCCAGCAGACGTTGTTCGGCAGGGATCTTCAGGTGTCCGAACATGGTTGGCGTGCGGAACTGCCCACCGCTGGACCAGTAGGTCCCCAATCCCTCGGCCGTCAGCAGCAACAGCAAGTTTTGCACAAACGCCGATGTGGCGGCCAAGTGCTCTTCATCGACTTGGATCTGCTTTTCTCTCGCGGTCCCTTCTTCTTCAGAGTGGACACCGTGCGAAAACTGCGGCAGCCAAGTAACCAGCGCGAGTGCTCCGCATGCAGAAAGCATCCCCGGAAGCTTGTTCGTTGACTTGATGTCGGTAAACAAGGTGGGAAACTCGGTGGCAAGAGCTTGGCACTTTGTTTGATTTAGCACATGAACTCGCCATGGTTCGGCGATTCCATCGGCTGCTCGGTCATAATGAAACGGAGCCCAACCAGCGGCCGAAATCGCTTCACCAAGTTTTCGATCGCCGCGTTCGAGGGTTTCGGCGGGGTGAGTGACCGGTCGGTCAACGGGCGCCAGTACTTTCCACGTCTGGCGTCGTTTGATGATCGTGGCGAGTTCGGATGAGTCCATGACGTTGTTCGTGGCGTTTGGGCTGAAATTCGTGGCGATTAATCGATCCAACAGGTTGCTGCTTGGTCATTCTAGCTCTGCCACACTGGGATTATCAATCGGATCGAGACCGGTTAAAACATTGGGGGCCAGTCAGCAACATAGCCTTCGGATTTGCGGTTAGATTGTACCGGCTATTAAAGATCAACAGGCTTTCAAGTGACAGGGATTTTCATGCTCCGCTTTGTTTCAGAAATCACTCACGTCGTAAACCGTTCGCTCGTGTGTGTGATCGTGTCGACCATCGTAATAGGAACCAACTCCATGCCCACGACCACTCAAGCTCAGACACCTGAGCTCATCACGGAAGTCGAAGGTATCACGGAATACCGCTACGAAAACGGTGTCCAGTTGCTGTTGTTCCCCGACCAATCCAAGCCACAGTTTACCGTGAACATGACTGTTCTGGTGGGATCGCGGCACGAAGGCTACGGCGAATCCGGAATGGCGCACCTACTGGAGCACTTGCTGTTCAAAGGCACCGACACTTTTCCGGACATACCGAAATGGCTCAAGGACAGAGGCGTGCTGAACATGAACGGCACGACTTGGTACGACCGCACGAACTATTACGAAACGTTGCCGGCCTCGAAAAAAAATCTCGAGTTCGCGATCCACATGGAAGCCGACCGGCTAGTCAACAGTTGGGTGCGAGGTGAAGACTTGGCGTCCGAGATGACCGTCGTGCGCAACGAATTCGAACGAGGCGAGAACAGCCCGCAAAGCATTTTGTTTCAACGGATCATGACCAACGCGTTTCAGTGGCACAACTACGGCAAGGCGACCATTGGTAACCGCAGCGACATCGAGCGTGTTCCAATCGATCGTCTTCGCAAGTTCTATCGCAAGTATTACCAGTCAGACAACGTGATGGTGGTCGTTGCGGGTAAGTTTGAGGAATCGCATGCGTTGGAATTGTGCAACAAGCACTTCGGCACGCTAAAGCGACCCAAGCGAGAGCTTGAAAAAACGTACACCGAAGAACCAGTTCAAGACGGCGAGCGTTTAGTCACGCTACGGCGAGAAGGTGACGTTCCGTTGGTCGGAGCCGGATACCATTTCCCGTCCGCGGGCAACGAAGATTTTGCAGCGGCTCAAGTACTATCGACGATTCTGGGTATGGAACCGGCAGGTCGTTTGTACAAGCAGTTAGTCGTGCCGGGCATTGCGTCGACGGTCAGTACGTTCACGAGCAAGTCCCATGATCCGGGGATGATGATTGCGATGTGCGACATGCCTGCCGATGGTGACCTCGAAAACGTAAAAGAGAAATTTATCGACGCCATCGAAGGCATCGCCGAATCAGGAATCGATCCAAAAGATGTACAGCGAGCCGTCCGCAGGATCATGAAGACGCGTGAGAAAACATTCGCCGACAGTGCCAAATTTGCGATCGCACTCAGTGAGTGGCGGGCCTACGGTGATTGGCGTTTGTACTTCCTGCATCGCGATCGACTGGAAGCCGTAACGGCGGAAGACGTAAAAGCGGCAGCTGAAAAGTATCTGCTCCCAGCCAACCGAACGATGGGCGTGTTTATTCCAACGGAATCGCCCGAGCGTTCGCCATTGCCCGCTCTACCGCAGTTGGCAAAGGCACTCGATGGCTACAAAGGCCGAGCCGCAATTGCTAAGGGTGAATCGTTTGACCCGTCTCCGGCGAACATTGATTCCCGAACGGTTACCGGCTCACTTGATTCAGGGCTGAAGTATGCGATCGTTTCCAAAAAGACTCGCGGCGAGCGATTGGTGATGCGAGCCAAAATGCACTTCGGCAATCTTGAGAATCTGAAAGGTCTGGTGCCAGCGTCGGAGGTATTGCCACGACTGTTGCAACGAGGAACCAAGGAGCTGACATTCCAGCAGGTAAAGGATCGGCTTGACGAGCTTGAGACGACGCTGAGCATTTCGGGTGGAGCCGGAACGATGTCGTTGTTGCTGCAAACGAAACGTGAGCATTTTGCCGCCGCGATGGATTTGCTCAAGCAGGTTCTCCGCGAACCGCTACTGGAAGAAGATCAATTGGAAATCGTTCGCCAAGAAAAGATCACGTCCTACGAATCGCAATTGTCCGAGCCAACGGCATTGGCCAGCAACGCGCTCTATCGATCTCTGTTTAAATTACCCGCCGACGATGTTCGATATTTCCCAACGTATGAGGAAGAAATTGAACGTTACAAAGCGATCACCATTTCTGATGTCCAAAAGGTGCATCGAGAATATTTAAACGGCCAACATGTTGAGGTCGCGATCGCCGGTGATGTTGATGCCGAAGCGGTCAAAGGACAACTCGAATCCGTCTTTGGAGGTTGGCAGGCATCTGCCGCCTACGAGCGATTGTCGCTGCCGGTTGAGCCCGCGAGTGCTGGTTCGCTACAGACGATTGATACACCCGGCAAAGCGAACTCGATGTATTTGGCGGGACTTGTGCTGCCGATGAAGGAAGGCGACGACCAGTACGAAGCCGCGCTGGTTGGAAATTACATCCTAGGCGGTGGTCCACTTTCTTCGCGTCTTGCGGACACTGTTCGTAAGGAGAAAGGTCTCTCATATACGGTGAATTCTCAGTTCAATGCCAACCACTTGGATGAACGAGCGACGTTTCTGGTCTACGCGATTTCGAATCCAGAAAACAACGACGAAGTTATTTCAACAATCGACCAGCAGATTCGATTGTTGTTGGAAGAAGGTCCAAAGAAGGATGAGCTGGAAGCGGCTCGTGATGGCTACCTGAAAAAACGAGAAGGCTCTCGTGCCGATGACTCGAAACTGACGGGAATCTTGATCAAGAACCTAGAGACCGATCGCACGATGGCATTCTATGAGGAGAGTGACCAGCGTCTGCGGAGTCTGGATTCTGACACGGTCATCAATGCTTTGCGAAGCCTGATTGATGTCGATCGTCTGACTGGATTCGCCGCCGGTGATCTTGGAGGAGACAAAGACGAAAAGTGATTGGGTTGGTCTTGGTGGTACCCTGTCCGTGAATTCGGTTTGTGAAAACACGATGTTTTGCGAACCTATCAGGAGTGCTCGCAACCAAGAATGATGGCAAAACCTGTCTTTTTTGAAATTGAACGATTCGCTAGAGTCCGCGATCCAACCGTTCGGCCCATCAGTTCTGGGCCGCTCGGTTTTTTGAATCCACGGCCAGAACCTACGGCTGTCAAACAGGAGCCAATCGCGATGACTCGAAAAAGTAACGCTTCGTTCACTTGCTGGATATGTTTTCCGCTGATCTGTCTATTGCCGGCAAGCAATTGTGCCGCACAGCAATTCGGTGTACCTCAAAATTCTAACGCACGCGGCGGTGCCGTCTTGGGTGGAGTCACCGGTGCGATCATCGGCGGTATTGCCGGAAATCAAAACGACGAAACCCCAGAGGGAATCTTGATCGGTGGCGCCGTTGGCGCACTGGCCGGTGGCTTGCTAGGCAAGGCAGAAGATAATCGTGTGATCCAACAACAGCAGTATCAGCAACAGGCTCAAGCGGCCTACCAACACCGCTTGGGACGCGCAGTTTCGATCGAGGACGCGATCGTTCTGACGCGAAGCGGCGTCAGTCCTCAGCTGATTCAGAATCAAATTTACGAACACGGGGTGACGCATAGCGTGACGGTCAACGACATTGTGCATCTACACAACAGCGGCGTCAGTGAAGCCGTGATCACGTCTATGCAGGAGGCTCGGCTGGCCAGTCAAGTTCCCGTCGTCAACACACCCGTTGTCCGTACGCCCAGCCCAGTTGTTGTCCGCCCTGCTCCAGCGATTGTTGTCCGCCCTGCTCCAGCGATTGGATTGCAAATTTACAGCAAGCCACGTTACAGTCAATCACGTCCTGCCTATAGACCGAA
>CAZLYM010000001.1:0-2463 GCA_964563475.1 uncultured Pirellulaceae bacterium | reverse complement strand
TGCAAATTTACAGCAAGCCACGTTACAGTCAATCACGTCCTGCCTATAGACCGAAACCGGTTTACAAGCCACGTCCCGGCGGCTATCCCGGTGGCTACTATCGCCGAGGCCGATAGCGGCGTGGCACGGGTGAACTATTGGTCACCGTTTCCGCTGCCGCCCATTAGCGGCAGCAAGTGCATCAAATCTTTCATGGGCAGATTGTTCAGGTAACTCTTGGCAGGACGCTTGAAGTAGAACGTTGACGGACCGCCGGGTGACGAGATCACCTGAAAACACTCCCAGCGTTCTTTGCCCAGTTCATTCAATACCGAAGCCGGATCGGAATCGGCTTTGAGCGTAGTGACATGATACTCCCACGCGCCGGCGAGCTTCCAATCGTCCGCTAACCACTGCTGAGTATTTTCCGCTCGGGTCATCCCCTGCTCTTTCAAGCTGTTGAACATCTCGCTCGCCCACGTGAGTGAATCGCTGGCGGCTTGGCTACCCGACTCTCCGGCACTGGAAAGTTGATCGACAACGGCATCCTTTGCGGCGGCCGCCTTCTCTAGTGCGGTGGCCAGTTTCTCCGCGTACGTTTGTGCTGCCGGTTCAGGCGCGGGCGTTGCTTCTTGAGGCTGGGCGGGAGACGCCGGAGCTTCAGCTACCGCGGGATCTGCTTTAACTGCAATGCCCTCGCTGCCGGACAACGGAGATTCCGGAGAACAGCCGAGCATCAGCAGGATCGCGGCGACCAAAGGCAGTTTGATTCGTTGATTGGGTCGAACACGAACAGACGTCCATTGCGTGATTGAAATTGAGTCTTGCATGACTGGCTCCTGAGATTTGGCGAAAACGGTTGCTGAAGTATACCGTATGAACCTTGTTCGTTCAGGCTTTTGAAATCTTGGTGAAATCTCTGCTGAAAGGATGGTCAGCCATAGGCCTCGCCACACGACTTCATGCTTGCGTGAGCATAACTAGAGTGATGGCAGATTTTCTAAAGCAAGCAGCAAATTTGGCACCAAATCAACAAACTCAGACCACGTCTGTGCTGGGAAGTATCTGATGTGTCGGCGGCATGATGACCTCCGGCAGTGCGAGGCCGTGCGGTTTCGGAACGGCTTGGGGTTTCGCATGTCGATTTTGATCGGGTCCGTAACACACTTTCAAGGCAAGCGATCCTTGGATCAAACCTTTCAAGACCATCGGATCGACGGTCTTGTGAACGTGGTAAGCGACTCCCCACGGATGCGCCTTCAAACAGACTGCTCGTTGCGGCGTAACACATGTGATCAGCACGGGTACGTCATGCTGACTCTTGACGTTGTGAAATTGAGCAACGACCGCGTCGAGCTGCTGCCCCGGACCAATCGCATTTCGATCTAGGATGATCAAGTCGATCAAATGCTCGGACAAGATTTTGACGGCGGTCTTGGAATCCCGGGCGAGCATCAGCTGGCCCGAAAAGTCGGTCATGATCGTAGATGCACATTCACCCGCTGCCACATCGGCATCAATCAACAACAGGTTGGGTGTGATCGCAGGCATGGGTGGTGTCGCAGGAGAGAAGGCGAATTCCCGGCCGTCTTTGCATCCCAACAAAAAGCGTCGGAGCAAAGGCGCATCTCAATCATCGACAGGATCCTCGGAGAATACCGACAACTTTTTCCAAACAGAAAAACTCCCTTGATCCGTTAAAGTTTCCCATCCGTTGGGGGATGCGTTTGCCCTTAACGTCGCATGTGTTACGCCGAGTCAACGTGATCGGCAAGGAGACGGTAACGGGTTCGAAACGCATCACGGGAGCATTACGATTGACTCGATTGGTTTCCGTGTCCGGCATATTGAGCGGTCCAGCGGCAGAATCTTCGGTTCGAATCGGCAAAACCGTATTGAGCCAACGATCAGACGACGATCACCACGGTGCGGTTAGTTCGGGTTCTGCAAGGTTCATCATGGTGGACCATCATGACGACCGAGCTGTGGGCGTGGCGAGCGAATTATTCGCAACGATTCATTTTTACCGAAAAAACTTCACATTGGATGTGAAGTCGTGATATTCGAAGGACTCTGTGGAGAGAAACTAATGCTGACAAAGTTAAATCTAGCTGTGGCAATCGTTGCGATCGCCTGTTGTTCCAACTTAAACGCCCAAGACTGCGGTTGCGGTGGTGGTGGATATGGATACGCTCCAATCGCCATCGGTGGCGGATACGGAGCAGGTGGCTACGGTGGGTTCAATAACTGTGGTCGAGAAATCACCCAGGGAAATGCAGCAGCACTGTGGGCCGACTACTGCACTGAAAGTTGCACAGACAATGGCGGACTGTTCGGACACCGTAAAGGTAAGTGTGGCAAAGGTCACTGTGGCAGAGGCGGCGGTGGTGGATTCGGTTATGGTGGCGGCGGTGGTTGCTGCGATCAAGGATGCTTCGGCTACCCGGCTGGATGCGGTTGTGGCGGTGGCGGTATCGGTGGCGG